>PZPB01000078.1 GCA_003045865.1 Bacteroidota bacterium
CCGAAGCGCATCACCATCGGCAAGAGCATTAAAGAAAATACCGCTTGGAACCTTTATTATGCCGCGGTAATTATTGCTATTGCCTGTGCCTATCTTTTAGCGCAAGAAGCCGAAGTCAATGATTTGTGGATGATTGCTCCCTTAGCCGCCGTGATACTTTACCTCTATGCTTACGATTTAAAAGCCCGCCCTTTTTTAGGCAATTTCATTGTAGCGGCCCTCAGCGCTTTACCCGTTTTTTTAGTGGGTGTTTTCGATATCCTTCCCGCGGCCAACGATGAAAATGCTTTGCAGGTTTCGCAAACCATGGAAGTTATTTTAGCCTATTCCCTCTTCGCTTTCGGCATCAGTTTTATGCGCGAAATGGTTAAAGATGCGGAAGATAAATTAGGCGATAAAGCAGCCGAGTATAAAACCCTTGCGCTTATTTTACCCGCTGGGATTTTCAAAGCGATTCTAATTTTACTGCTTCTTGTCCATATTGTGCCCCTCGCCTATTATAGCTTCGATATTTTTGGAAACGATAAATTATCCTCTCTTTATCTCTTTATTTTGGTAGTTGCGCCGCTCGTGTATCTCATCTACAAAAGTGCCTTGGCGCATAGCCCTAGCGACTATAAAAAGATAAGTACGATACTAAAGCTTATTATGCTCACCGGGATTTTAAGTATGTTGGTTTTCACCCTTTCCTTAAAATTCTTTTAGCATGCTTCCAAAATTGGTTCTCGGTTCTCAATCGCCACGTCGGGCTGAACTACTAAAGGCACTGGGTTTAGACTTTCGGCAAGTAAGTAGCGATATCGATGAATCTTATCCAGCAAGTTTAAAAGGCGCCGAAATTTCAGATTTTATTGCTCAGGCGAAAGCCGATTCTTTAATAGGGCAATTAGACGACGATGAATTACTAATTTGTTCGGACACGATTGTTTGTTTAGCCGACCAAGTTTTAGGAAAACCCGCCGATTATCAGCAAGCTAAAGGAATGCTGCAAAGTTTATCCGGACAATCCCATTACGTAATCAGCTCCATCTGCTTTAGCGATAAAAAGCAAAGTAAAGTTGTGCACGATAGCACCGAAGTGTTTTTTAAAGAGCTTAGGGAAAGTGAGATTGACTATTATCTAGAGAATTTCCAACCCTACGACAAGGCGGGTGCTTATGGCATTCAAGAATGGATTGGGATGATCGGGATTGAAAAAATTATCGGCTCTTATTTTACGGTAATGGGATTACCCACCCATTTAATTTCTGAACAATTAAAAGCTTGGAAAGCCCTACCCATGGGCTAATTCTCTCATTTTTTTCGTATCATGCAGGCCGATATGAAAATGGAAAAGAAAGCCTCCCTAGCAATAGCCTTAGTACCTGTTATTTTCTTAATTATTGCACTCTCCTTTAACGTAATCGGCGTTTTTGGTGATGATGCCCTCAGTGGTTCCAACCAGTTCATTTTAATGATGAGTGGTGCCGTGGCGGCCCTAATGGGATTGCTTACGGGCACAAAATGGGAAACCGTTTTAGAAGGCATTGAAGACTCCATTAAATCGACCACCGGCGCCTTAATCATACTTTTATTAATTGGTTCTTTGGCGGGAGCATGGATGATTAGTGGTATTGTCCCCGCCATGATTTATTACGGTCTTAAAATACTTAGTCCCGAAATTTTTCTACCTGCTTCGGCCTTAATTTGCGCCATGGTTTCATTGGCTACAGGCAGTAGTTGGAGTACTTCAGCCACCGTGGGGATTGCACTAATTGGAATCGGGAAGGCCTTGGGTTTAAATGAAGCGATGGTAGCAGGAGCGGTTATTTCTGGCGCCTATTTTGGCGATAAACTTTCTCCCCTTTCGGATACGACCAATTTAGCACCAGCCATGGCTGGCACAGATTTGTTTACGCATATCCGGTACATGCTTTACACCACCATCCCCTCTTTTGTTATTGCCTTAATCCTCTTTACTTTTATTGGTTTAGGCCAATCCGGTAGCATTTCCATAGATGAGATTCAACCGCTTTTAAGCGAATTAGAAAGCACTTATAATTTAAGTCCTTGGCTGTTTTTAGTGCCTGCCTTAGTTATCTTTCTAATCATTAAAAAAATGCCTGCCTTACCCGCCATTCTTATTGGCACTTTGGCGGGAATTGCTTTTGCCCCCATTTTTCAAAGTGAACTGTTAGCAGAGCTTTCGAGCAGTTTAAGCGATGGTTCCTATTACAAGTTATTGCTTAATGCCCTTACGGTAGAAGTCGTTTACCCGAGCACGCATCCTATCTTAAAGGAGCTTCTGGTATCTGGTGGAATGGTAAGTATGCTGAATACGGTTTGGTTAATTATTGCGGCCATGATTTTCGGAGGCAGCATGGAAGCGAGTGGATTTTTGAAAATTATTAGTACTGCCTTGCTAAAACTGGCCACGGGAACTTTCTCATTAGTGGCCACCACGGTGGGAACCTGCGGCTTGGTAAATATTACTGCCAGTGATCAATATTTAGCGATTGTTCTGCCCGGAAGAATGTATGCAGATGCCTACAAAAAGCAAGGTCTCGCGCCCGAAAACTTAAGTAGAACCCTTGAGGATAGTGGAACGGTTACTTCCGTGCTAATTCCCCATAATACCTGTGGTGCTTATCAAAGTACGGTTTTGGGCGTTGACACCATGGCTTATTTACCTTATGCCTTTTTCAACTATTTGAGTCCAATTACTACTCTGATCTATGCCGCCATGGGGTGGAAAATTAAAAAGTTAATTAGTCCCGAAAAGGAAGCGGTTAAACTGACCGACCATGAATAAGACTTTGCAAAACTTAATGGAAGCCGAGAAAAAGGCGGAAATACTTTTTCAGGAAATTGAAAAGCGTCAATTAGTGCAGGCAGGCAAAAGTGAGAAGGAACTCAACACCGAAGTTTATCAATTAGCCTTTGAGCTGTTTAGCATTAAGAAATACTGGCACAAGCGTATTGTGCGAGCTGGTGCCAACACCCTTTTACCCTATCGTGATAATCCACCTGATCATCGCTTGGAGGAAAATGATATCCTATTTTTTGACTTCGGGCCCGTCTTCGACGATTGGGAAGCCGATGTAGGTAAAACTTATGTACTGGGCGAAGATGCCAACAAACTAAAACTAAAGCAAGACGTTGAACTCGCCTGGTACGAGGGCAAAGCCTATTTTGAAGCGCATAAAGAAAGTATTACTGGGGCCGATTTTTACCAATATACCTGCAACTTAGCCCAAAAATACGGCTGGGAATACGGCAACGAACATTGCGGCCATCTCATCGGTAATTTTCCCCACGAAAACATTTATGGCGAGGAAGAAGTAAATTATATCCATCCCAATAATAATCTTCCCATGCTCGCTTTATATAACAATAAGCTCGTGCGGCACTGGATTTATGAAATCCACTTTATTGACCCTGTACATAAGATTGGGGGCTTTTTCGAGCAGCTTCTAGCGTAGGGTTTGCCTATTAATTAGTTGATTACAAGCCGAGTAAATACAATAGCTCCAAGCAAACATTATTTATACTTTATAAAAAAGGTGCCCATTAATTTTAGGCTTTATTGCCGAACTTTTACCCTTAAATATTAAAAAAAGGGCTGCTCCCTTTCAAGAACAACCCTTCGCTTAAAACAGTATAGCATTGTTTGCGAATTGGCCTATTGCGCCGCCATTCCTCCATCAATAACCTGTGTGGTTCCAGTAATGTACTGGCTGTCATCACTGGCTAAAAACAAAACATATTTTGCAATTTCAATCGGTTCTGCGTAGCGGCCCAAGGGAATAGTCGCTTCAAACTGGGTTTTAACTTCTTCCGCATGGCCGGCAGAGGCACTTTCCTCAATAGAGCGCATCATTCTATTATTTACTGGCGCTGGATGCACAGAATTTACTCGTATTTTTCGCGGAGCGGCTTCAATCGCAGTGGTTTTCATAATACCTACAACGGCGTGCTTACTGGTTACATAAGCACCTAAGCCAGCAAAACCTAAGAGTCCCGCTACTGAAGAGGTCATGATGATACTTCCGCCATCATTCATTTGAGGCAGGACATATTTATTACCCATAAAAGTTCCTCTTACGTTAACGGAAATAACCTTATCAAACTCTTCTTCAGGATATTCGGCAATTGGTTTCACCACTCCTTCAATACCGGCATTATTGAAAAAGACGTCAATCTTTCCAAATTGTTTTACCGTTTCATCTACATAGTGCGCCACTTCTTTTGACTGGGATACATCGGCCACGCAATATTTCACCTGCGTACTGCCCAATTCTTCCACTGCCTTTTTTAAGGATTCTTCAAAAAGGTCAACCAACATAATTTTGGCGCCCTCTGCTAAAAATAATTTGGCGGTGATTAAGCCGATACTGCCTGCACCACCGGTAATAATGGCTACTTTGTTTTCTAGTCTTTTCATTTCTTTTTTTATTTAGTGATGTTGAATATGTCCCATAATAGTTTTCAAAGAGGCTTGGAGCTTTTCAATAGCTCCTGCTAGGGCCTTTTCAGCATTGTCAGCTTGATCGGAAACCACTATGGGCTTTCTTCCTTCTAGCCTAGCTTCTAAAAGGCAAGAGATGTTATTAACACCGTCCTTCTTTCCGTTTTCGTCTTTGAGATGAACCTCAATTCTTGTAATGTGTGCTGCATAAAGTATGAGTCCTTGCAGTATTTCCGCATCAAAATGGGCCTTACGCTGCTCGTTGCCATCGATGTTTTTATCGGTGTTGATTTGAATGATCATAATTGCTGTTTTCTATTATCCTTTGTCTTCCTCTAAACCATTGTGACGATCACCACCCAAACTGTAGAAATTGTTTTCCTCGTCCTCGTTTCCCATTTTCTCTTGCTGATCATCCAGCTCTGCACCGGGAATATCTAGGTCGCCGCCATACATATCCTCCGCAAAACCCTTTTCGTTGCGGGTACCCGACTCTTCATTGGGGGCTTTGGTTTGGGATAGATTTTCAGGATTTAGACTCTTTAGTTCTTTGGCTTGCTTGTAGATGTCTTCCGAAGACGAATAATGAGGATAGCCTGGAAATAAAGCCTTCTCTGCCTGCTCTTTAAGCCTATTCCCTTTATGAGTTAGGGAGTAATCATTCAACACATTTGCCAGCGATTCGTAATGCTCTTGCAGACTTTGAGCAAAGGAACTTACTTCACCATTCTCCGAAAATTTAACTGGCATTTCCCTAATGAATTTAGACAATTCGGGAAATTCCGACTGGATTTTCATCGTAACGAGGATGATCTCTTGCTCCAACTCTGCTGCTGTTTTATTGGCTTTCATAGTCCTATATGTTTAAAACCAAAGTTGACCCGAGTAGGCCATCTTTGTCTTACATTGAAAGCTTAAAGACTTGTATATATGCTAGGTTATTGCTTAAATAGAAAGGAGAAAGCCCTGAAGTATCAATTACCATAGAGCTTCGGTGGCACTTGCGCTAATTTGAATGCTTTATTTTCGATATTTACCAAAATGTGCAATAAATAACTTGAACTTTATATTCTCCTCCATGAGCGACTTCATTAAAATAATAACCGGCAGTGCCATAACTATCAGTAGACTGGAATATCTGCTAAACGATAATAATATCGAAACCCGAGTGCGAGACAATGTTGAATCAGCCCGTTTAGCCGGCTTCGGAGCACAACAAAATGATGTGGAACTATTTGTTCAAAGTATAAATGTAGATAAAGCGCAGAGCATTATTGAAGATGCGGAAAATGAAGCAAGGGAATAGTTTATCCACAACTCAGAGCGGATACAATTCAGTGGTACCTATTTCGGTGATCCGAATTACTTCACTATACAAAATGATGCAGTGTTACTCAATCAGAATAAATCAACTGTTTGAACACCTAAAAGACAGATTCTGGCTAGATTCTTTTAGAGTAAACACTTTTTAGATGATTGATATTTCTGCAATTGGACTTTCAGAAACTCCTCTCATTCTCTAGCCTTAAGTTTTCGGAAGCTTTCTCACCTTCTTTAAGTCGAGCAGATTTAGGGCATTGCCTTCTAAGCCCTCAATGTTTTTGGGATAAAAACGCAGCACTTGATCGTAGAATAAAGGAACAATGGGCGCTTCGCTTATCAGCAAGCTATCCATTTGATGGTACAAACTTTCGCGGATACTGTCATTTACCGCCACAGACGACAAGACATAAAGCGAATCAAAATAGCTAGAGGAGAAATGACTGTAATTCGGTCCATTAGGGGCTGCATTGGCACTATAAAAGAGCGACAAGTAATTTTCCGCATCGGGATAATCGGCGATCCACGAAGCGCGAAAGAAATCGACTTTACCCGTGGCCATGGCTTGTCGTAAAGTGCTAGGCGGACTAACTTCTACTTTAATGCGAATGCCAATTTTAGCTAGCTCACTTTGTAAGTATTCGCAGAGATCTAAATAGCTGGCATTGGTTTGTAAACTAATCTCTTCCAGTCCTTTACCTTGGGGAAAACCCGCTTCAATTAATAATTGCCGCGCCTTTTCGGGTTGGTAACTATAGCCATAATCCGCAAGGGAATCGTAGCTCGGTAATCCTTTAGGAATAAAACCTTTTAAGGCTGGCTCACCAATATTATTGCGGAGATAGCGCATCATTTTCACCCGATCAAAACCATAATTTATAGCCCGTCTAATACGGACATCTTGCCAAGCTCCTCTACCCTGAGCTGAATCCACGTAAAAAGCGAGGTACTCCGTATTCAGATAAGCCTGACGATAAAGTTTAAAGTCTTGGGCGTATTTCGGATTTAAATTACCCTCAGGACTTAGTAACTCATCTTTATACGATAGGTCTAAGCCCGAAATTAAATCATTCTTCCCTTTTAAAAACTCGAGAAAAGCCGATTGCTTATCGGGAACAAAACTAATGGCGATGGCTTCTAAATAAGGTAAAGGCTGGCCCGCTTCATCTTTTTCGAAATAAGAAGGATTACGACGTAGAATGAGTTTCTCATTTTCTAGCCAAAGCTTAAATTGAAAAGGTCCCGTTCCCACGGGGTTTCTGCTAAAATTCTTGCCGTAAAAGTCAATCGCTTCTGGCGGAACAACCGCACAATATTTCATACTTAAAATGCCTAAAAAAGGCGAAAAAGCATGACTTAAATCGATCTCTAAAACACTATCATTTAGCGCTTTAAATCCAACCACATTTTTAAATACCCAAGCACCCGGAGAAGCTAAATCCGAAGAGATTAGTCTTTGAAAACTAAACACAAAATCGCTGGCCTTTACTGCGCGGCTGCTATCTATACCGAAACAGGCATTTTGATGAAAATAGATATCCTGCCTTAATTTAAAAAGATAAGTTTTTCCCGAATCGAGAATCTCCCAAGAACGGGCAATAGCAGGCTGAATGTGCAATTGATTGTCCATTTGGACCAAGCCACTAAAAATCTGATTGACGGCCCAAATATTTGACTGAGAACGCGCAAAAGCGGGATCGAGACTGCTTATTCCCGCCGACTCATTATATCTAAAAACGGCTGTGTCATCGCGTTTGGGCATCTGCTTACAAGCGACAAAAAAGACCAGGCTTAAAAATATGGCTAAACGGTTTTTCATAAATAATAGCGCAAGCTAAAAAAGGCGCTAGAACCACCCGCAATACTTTGCACGACCATGGTATTTACATGGGATACACCGATGCCTAACTGCCAGTATTTCTTTATCTGCCAGTCGAATTCGGTACTCAATCCCCAAGAATTAAAACCACCCATATTTAAAGCAGTAGTAAGCTGCTTGTTTTTACGGATCTGCCAGCGAGCGCCTACTTCCACTCGAGGTAGATAACGCTTTAAATAACGATACCTTCCTTGTAAGTATAACGATTTTAAGGAACCATACGCAAGGTGATATTCATACTCTAGCTGTAACATAAAAGGCATTAAGCGGGTGAAATCACCACCAGCAGGATCACCTAAAACACCAGTAGTGGAATCGAGTGAAGCTTGAAAAACGCTTTCCTGCAACGTGAAAATATTGGAAACGTTAATGCCCCTAAAACTAAAGCTCGAATCAACTTCTAGGCTTGCTCCATCGCTAAAAGAAATAAAACCCAAATCTTGCACCTTAAAATTAAACTGATGCTTGCCCCATCGCTCCTCGGTTTCAATATCAATGGCTAAACCCACACCAGCAATACCCAAATAGGCGGGACGACTGACTGAATTGTAATTATAAGAACCGGCAAAGTTTATTTCCGAACCATTTTCAGCGGTAAATAAAGTCGTGTTGGCCGAATTAGCGCTCTGGTAATAGTGGCCAAGTATTAAGGATGTACCGATGGAAACTGGTAAGGTGTCGATTAAAAAACCAAACTGAAATTGCAGTCCGGTATAAAGCCAGTCTTCGTAGGCAAAATCAGATAAATCTTGCTCTATTCCAGCGGTGGCCTTATTGCCATTTAATATCAACTTAACCAAATCTTCACTGGCCGCAAGAGATGTTTGTCCACGATGAAACAAAGCTATCGACTCCTTAGCAAAGGGTTTTAAATAACGATTTCTGTGGCCCTTGTAGGCAAAGCGAATCTCATTATTTTGCAAAGCCCCTAATCTTAAACCGCCATCCAAGCTGGCAAATATTTCATCTTTCAGGGCCTGATCATAAGTAGTAGCGGTGCGAAGTTGCCATAATAAAGAAGTGGGTAAAGTACCACTTTCGGCAGAGATCATAGACTGATACTCAATAAATGGACGTGCTTTTATCCCTAAAACAGAACGTGTGTATATTTCAGGTCCGAGGCTATCGTTCTGTGCTAAAACTGGCTTTGAAACCAATAATGCGAAAGCGAAAAGGCAAAATAAATAGATTCTCATCGTGCCCAAGTTTTAAAATCACCAATCAAACTAAGATCAATATAGTCGCGCGAATTAAATTCAAACAAATCTGGATATGCTGGCGTATTAATTTGGATTTCAAGAACTAATTGTCGCGTGGCTCTCAAGCGATTAAATACATTAGGCTCTAAAATTATTTCCACCTGCGAGTCAGTCGCTGCGATTACTCTACCTTCTGAAGAAACTTCTGCGGCAGCAATAGCTTGGCTTGTAAATAAGGTATCACTTACATAGGCATCATCTTCTACAAGATAAATTTTAAGATCCGCACTAAAAGGATAGTGGTTGCTTGCTAAAATTTTAAGACTACCTGAATTAAGTTGATTCCCTTCGTCAAAATCATCAAAGTTAAAAGGAATGGTATCTCTAAAAATCAAATCTTCAATGCCTACACTCATAGGAACCGTAGCATTTAACCATGCTTCAATTCCATAATTAGTATTTAGAAATTGGGTGAAATCGCTAGGACTCTTCCCTTTATTCATAAAGGCATCTAAATCGATCGAAAAGGTATCCGGTAAGATTTCAATTAAATCTTGAATATTACTGTTGGTATTATTTAATGGGATGGTGAGTAGGCCTGGTGTTGGTTTTGCCCCAGGGCTGCTTTCAAAAGCTCTTCCAATATTAAAATCGAAGCCCATTTGATTCCAATTCAAAGACGTGGTTTGATTGGGAGCAAATGCCTTCACATCCTTAATCCTAAAATCAAACTCGGCACCTATGTAGTTTTCGATTTCCAGTGTCATTTGCACATCTTCGAGCTGGAAATTACCACCAACTATTTCAGAAAAAGCATCAAAAGGAGCACGCTCCACACTACTGATTGTGTCAAAACCTAAAAAGCCATAGCCGCGATCTGCAATTAGTTCATTAATCCCGGTTCTCACAAATACACTATCATCCAATGATAAATTTATCAGTCGGCCTGTGCTGTCGATCCCTCCTCTAAAAATGGTGTAAAAAGTATTGTAAACCCCGGTAGTATCAGGTAATCCCGTTAAATCTAAAGTGTAATTCTCAACCGGAATTTCGCGAAAGGCGTTAACTGAAGACCCAGCAGGAGCCGCTGGTATTATTTCTAAGAACTCGAGAACAGTGCCATTATTAGTTGCACCGGGTAAACGATAAATGAGATTAATACTATCATCTATGGTACTTAAGGCGTCCATAAATATTTTACCTTCTTTCACATGAACGGAGGTAAGCAAAGCCGAAGGGGGAAAGATTTGCGCAGTGGCCGTTTCATTAAATAAATCTTGGGCCGGAAAAACTGCTGTAGCCGAAACTGGATCTAGCTTATCGAGCGTAACTCTTAAATCTATTGCATCGGAAGTATCAATTAAAACTGAATTACCATTACTCCCGGGCGAATCTAAGTTTACCAAAGAAGCAACCAATTGACCTTCAATCAAAAAGTTATTAATTAGGCGTACCGAATCGTAATGCACCGTTCCAGCCGGTAAACTAGCTACGGTATTTTGAATAATAAAGCTGCCGCTAATCTGGTTGCGGATTTCGTATTGAATATTAGTGATATCAATAGGAAAATTATTCTCCATTTTTAAAACCAGCCAGCCGTCTTGCAGAATCATCGACTGAAAGAAATCAGTAGCATCAATATTAAAATTCGACGGGCCGATATTCGCAAGTGGCGGAATAACCTGACTAGTGCCATTGGCGGCCACTAATAAAGCGCCTTGAATACCTGCTTGCCCAGCAATTCTCCCTAAGGAAATGCTATTGGTAATAACCCTTTGTCCTAGAGTGATTTTCTTAAGTGTGGCCGTATTTTCAAAAACATCGTTAAAGGGAGGAGCAATTTCGCCCGGCTTTAAAGAAGCAATTTTAGTGCTGAAAACCAATTGAATTAGGCCCGAATCACTACTAGCAACGGCGCTATCAAGACTTTGTAAGTCATTAAAATCGATTCGTGTTTTTAGAAGAGGAACCAAGGCCTCTACCTGCCAGTTTAATTGGTTTATATCTGGGCGGCAGCCACTATTAATAAAAGCCGCTAGTAGGCCGAAGAGTAGAATTTTACGCAAGAGTGAAAACTTTGGCAGCAAGGTACAAAATGCCAACAATAAGGAGATTGTTTTAAGGCCTTCCTCGGCAAGTTCTATCTTCGTGGCAAATTTCAAATAATGTCACTACTCCTCCTTAAAAATATTGGTCAACTTATTCAAGTCGAAAACCAAGGCCGACCCTATAAACGCGGTTCAGAAATGTCTGATTTTCCTATTCTTAGCAATTGTTGGCTAACTATTAAAAATGGACGTATCCACGAAATTGGGGCCGAAAATTCAGTACCCCCTGAGTCTACCAACAGCATCGATGCGCAAGGTGCCACGCTAATGCCCACTTATGCAGATAGCCATAGTCATCTCGTTTACGCAAGCAACCGTCAAGATGAATTCGCAATGCGCCTTGCCGGCTTGAGCTACGAAGAAATTGCCGCCCGTGGTGGGGGCATTATTAATTCGGCAAAAAAATTACGCGCTTACAGCGAGGAGGCGCTTTTTGCAGATGCGCAAAAAAGACTGGCTGAATTAATCCAAATGGGCACCGGCGCCCTAGAAATTAAAAGTGGTTACGGTTTGGATACAGAATCGGAACTGAAAATTTTAAGGGTAGCAAGGCGGCTGGCAAGAGAAAGTAAAGTGGAAATTAAAACCACTTTCTTAGGAGCCCATGCCCTACCTCCAGAGTTTAAAAATAATAAAGAAGGCTATATCTCATTGCTTATTAATGAAATGCTTCCTGCCATCGCCGCCGAAAATTTAGCCGACTATATTGATGTGTTTTGTGAAGAAAACTATTTCAGTTTAGAAGAAAGCTTGCGCATTATTTCGGCCGGTAAAGAATACGGCTTGGAAGCCAAAGTACATGTAAACCAGTTTAACAGCTTGGGCGCTGTTCCCGCCATGGTAAATCGAGGGGCGCTATCTTTAGACCATTTGGAAGTAATGACGGAAGCTGATATTGAAAGCATCTGCGAAAGCAATACGATAGCTTGTTTGCTGCCGGGTTGCAGCCACTTTTTAGAAATACCTTTCGGACCGGCTAAAGAGTTAATTGCAAAAAATGCCATTGTGGCTTTAGCAACTGACTTCAATCCAGGCTCTGCCCCAAATGGCAATATGAATACCGTGCTTTCTTTAGCTTGTGTTAAGATGAAAATATCGGCTGCAGAAGCTTTAACTGCTTCTACCCTAAATGGAGCGAGCGCCATGGGTTTAAGTGCCCACTTAGGAAGTATTGAAGTGGGTAAATTAGCGAACCTAATGATCTTAAAGCAAGGATATACCCTAGAGTCTATCCCCTACCATTTTGGTCACAATTTAATTGAAACTGTAATCCTTAAAGGAGAAATACAATAATGAAAAATCTGGTTCACTTTAAAAAAGAGGAAATTCTTTCGCTTACGCAGATGCGCAAGGGGGAGACAAAAATCGGCGAAGAAATTAACTGCTTGCAAAGCATAGAAGAACTTAGCAATTTGGAAGCACCCTTTGTTATTCTAGCCATTAAGGAAGATATTGGTATAAGGGCAAACTTTGGCAAACCCGGGGCCGCTAATTGTTTCGATTATGTTTTACCTGCCCTCCTGAATATTCAGGAAAACCGCTTCTTATCGGCTAAGCAATTTGCTTTATTAGGCTATTTGGATTTTCCCGAATATATGGCAGATGCGGTTAATCTTAATCCGAATATCGAAGCCGATTTAGACAAGCTACGCGAGCTTACCGCTTTAATCGACCTGCGGGTTAGCGCCTTAATACAGGCCGTAGTGAGTCTTAATAAAGTGCCCATTATTATCGGGGGCGGACACAATAATAGTTATGGTATAATTAAAGGTTGTGCTGCCGCTAAAGAGAAAAATATTGATGTTTTAAATATTGATCCACATGCCGACTTTCGGGCATTGGAAGGCCGACACAGTGGCAATGGATTTAGCTATGCTCAAAACGAAGCACTTTTAGGAAGATATGCTGTTTTCGCATTGCATGAATCTTACAATAATCAGCAAACTTTGGAGACTTTCCGCAATAGCGCCGAATTA
>PZPB01000010.1 GCA_003045865.1 Bacteroidota bacterium
TCAGAACTCTTAGAAGTAGCTTTTGCAAGCTTCTTCATCACCAAATCGTTTCGTAAATTCAATGAATCGCATAGTTAGTATGTTGATTTACAGCCTTAAATATACAAAAACTTATAATAGCGGGGAGTCATTAAAATTAATATCGAAGAAATTCTTTTTGTTGAAGCCTTGGGTGACTATATAAAGCTGGTTACTGATACACAAAGACACATTGTGCATAGTACGATGAAGGCTTTTGTAGCTAAGCTCCCCGATACGTTTTTACGCGTCCATAAATCGCACATTGTAAACCTTAAAAAGGTTAAAAAGCTAGAGGAAAATACTATTGAATTGGCGGGTATACAAATTCCTGTGAGCCGAAACAACAAAAAAATATTGATCGAAAGACTGGCTCAGCTCTAGCCTTTATTTAAGAAGGTGGAAGAGTCTTTGTTTCTGCCGTTTTCCATGTTTTTTCCACAATTATTTTTGTATCATTTAGAAATCAAGCTTGTACGTTGTTGATAATTTCATATCTTTCCCAAACCAACCAACAAACGTACAATCAGATGAATGATTTTCACTACAAAAGGGCTGCTCTAAGCCCAAGTTTGACTTATTTCCTAGAAAAACTAAAATTCCCATAATCACAGTACTTTAAAACTCTAATTGAGTTTACTCTGCTCTTCCTGTTTTTTTACACCCCAATTAAACATTATGAGAAAAGTATTACCAATCGGGCATGCCAATGTGCAGCCTAAGCTTTTTGTTTTTTCACAAATTATATTTCCACCAAAACTCATATTTAGAGAATTTGAGGAAACCCTTTTCTTAGATCGGCACTGATGATCTCTTGCATTAGTTCTAATGGAAGATGTGATTAGAGGGTTTATCCTAACCGCTAGTTGTTCATCAGGATAGCGAATATTTTCATTTTAGATTTTCTTTTAGAACTAATCCAGCTCACGCCTTTTTTAAGAGCGTATAGCCATTCTTGTGCTTAAAAATAAGATTTACCAACATTATATATTGAAATAAAAGATTTGTAACCGCCTCAAATAATTAAATATGAAAAGAACACGCTACTTATTCTTGCTACTCTTTCTTGGTTTAAGCTTCCTCAGTTTTGGACAGCTTTCCGAAGATTTTGAGGGCACCTTTACCCCAACAGATTGGATAATGACCGCAGGGTCTGGATCTTGGACTCAGGATAATGGAGAGGCTGACCATACTTCAGGGTCGGGTTTTTATGCCGATTATGATTGCTATAATATTAGTGGCAATAGCCCGGCATATTTACAAACCCCCAAACTAGTAGTTAGCGCAACCGATAAGACTTTTTCTTTTTGGTATAACTACTATTTAGTGAGTGGAACTTGGGGTAATACTGCAGAGTTATATGTGGATGTTTCCAGTAATGATGGCGTCACTTGGACCTCAGGAACTACTAACTATATATCCGGCCAACATGGTACGGGTTGGAATCAAATAAGTATTGATCTTTCCAGTTTTGAAGGACAAGACTTTACCGGTAGTAATGTTTTAATACGCTTCAAGGCAATTTCCGACTATGGCTCCTATAATATAGCTATAGACGATGTGGCGGGACCAGCGGTTTTTGTACCGACTTGTTTAGCTCCTAATGCTTTGGGGGCTAGTAATATTACTACAAGTGGTGCAGATTTGACTTGGACTGAAACAGGAACGGCTACGCTTTGGGATATAGAGTACGGAGCCACTAGTTTTACGCTTGGAACGGGTACTACCCTTAGTGGCTTAACCGCTAATCCATATTCTTTAACGGGTTTGAGCTCTTTTATGGATTATGAGTTTTACGTGCGAGCCGATTGTGGCGGCAGCGGCACTAGTAGTTGGTCCGGGCCTTTCTCTTTTAAAACGGCCTACGCTTGTCCGCCCAATGCAGTTTGTGGCACCTATACTAGTGGAGACATTAGTAGTGATCGTAGTTTTACAAGTATACCAGGAACGTCCTCTTGCCCGGCTACACTTTCATTAACCATCCCATCTGGCGATTGGATTGATAGTGTGGATGTTTATTATGAAATGACTACAGCCAGCGATGGGTGGATGTCCGAGCAAAGATCATGGCTTTACAGTCCTACAACCGGCCAAGGCGAAGGGAGCTTAATCAGTGGTTCAGGAAATGCAGGAGGTACCTTAAGCTATTCCCGCGATGGCTTAAGCTTTGCCAATACCGGTGTTGGAACGGTTGATTTTGAAATGCATGCCGGGCGAACCTATGGCGGTTCAGGCTGCGGTACAACCTATAATTATGTGGCGGATGGTACTTGGCGCGTGGTGGCTTATCATTCAACCGCGCCGGCCTGTACTCCTCCGAATAATTTAAGCGCTAGCAATATTACAGCAACGAGTACTGACCTTGGATGGACCTCTACGGGAAGTGAAACCCAATGGGATATAGAATATGGCCTCGCGCCTTTTGCTCAAGGATCGGGTACAATGGTAAGCGGAACTACTACTAACCCATACTCTTTAACAGGCTTAAGTGCGAACATGCAGTATGAGTTTTATGTGCGTGCCGACTGCGGTGGTAGCATAAGCTCTTGGGCTGGGCCTTACAGTTTTACTACTCCTTGTGCTTTGTCTAATCCTATTACCGTTCCTTATGTTCAAGACTTTGAATCTATTAATGGGACTTTAACCGGTGATGGAGTGGTAAGTTGCAATACAACCGCTAACTGGAACTTTAATACGGGCGACCAGACAGCTGGAAGGGTGCGCTGGGGAACGGATGCTGTTACTGCTATTGGCGGTAGCGGTGCAATAACTCTTGATAGAAACCCCAGTGGTACTGATGTAGTAAATAATCTAATTCTTACGCTCAATATGAGCTCATACACAGTGAATACGGATTTAGAATTATTATTTGACTACATGGATCACGGTGACGAACTGCAGGCGAATGATAGTGTTTGGATTCGGGGAAGTTCTTCGGATACTTGGGTGGGTGTTTATGCCTTAGTGCCTAATATTCGCACAAATGGTGTTAGTACTTCTGTTGGACCATTAGATATTGATGATTTATTATCTGCTGCAGGCCAGACAGTTTCAAGTACTTTTCAAGTACGGTTTGGACAAGAGGATAATTTTCCAGCAACCTCAGCAACAGCAAGCGATGGTATAACTTTCGACGATGTTACTGTACGAACAACACCAAGTTGTTTAGCGCCGAGCTTACTTAATGCGACTAATTTAACTGAGTCTGGCGCTGATTTAGAATGGACTGAAAATGGTACCGCTACACTATGGGATATTGAATACGGCAGCGCTGGTTTTACTCAAGGGGCTGGCATTACAATTAGCGGAGCCACAACTAACCCTTACTCTCTAAGCGGTTTAGCTGCGCAAACTCCTTATGAGTTTTATGTGCGGGCAAATTGTGGTGGCAGTACTAGTTTTTGGGCTGGCCCTTACAGTTTTACTACTCCATGTGCCTCCGTTACGAGCTTTCCTTACACCCAAGATTTTGACGCCTCCACAAGCACCCCTACTTGTTGGTCGCAAGACCCTGGAAATGCTGAAGATTGGACCTTTGGTTCATCGGGCATGACTTACGGTGCCGCTAGTGATCATACTGGGGGAGGCAATTTTGCGCGTATTGATGACTCATCTCCTCATGGTGCTATTCCAGCAATATTAGAGTCAGTGCCATTCGACTTAAATACTTTATCGGTACCGCGCTTAGTCTTTTGGTATCAGAATAGAAATACTAGTACTTTGGGAGGCACATCTCAATTACATATAGATGTTTATGATGGTAGTACTTGGAATAGTTCGGTTCTTTCGGTTATAAGTAACATAAACACTTGGACCAAATACACTATTGATCTTAGTGCTTATAAAAGCACGAATAGTATTATTCGTTTCAGAGCGATAGAAGACCCGTCAGGATTTTATAGCGATCCCTCTTTAGACGATATAACTATTGAAGAAACACCTAGTTGCATAGCGCCATCAGGTTTAGCCGCCGCAAATATTACCACAAGTGCCTTAGACTTAAGTTGGACCGAGAATGGTGCGGCCACAAATTGGCTAATCGAATATGTTTCTCCCGGCAATGGTGTGGGCACAGGAACCGTGGTCGGCGCGAGTTCCAACCCTTATAACTTAAGTGGACTTAGCCAAAATACTTCCTATGACATTTACCTCCGATCTTTTTGTTCGGTGGGAGATAGCAGTGCTTGGGTGGGGCCAATTAGTATCACCACCTTATGTGCCGCTGTAAGCACTTTCCCTTACTCGCAAAACTTTGATGCTATAAGTCCTAATAATGGTACTATTTCATGTTCTACCACCAACTTATTAGGTGATTGTTGGAGCAATGAAAGTACTAATGATGATAGTGACTGGATACCACGTAGTAATCCTACGGGCTCTTCTTCAACAGGCCCAAGTAGTGACCATACGGGAGGCGGAAACTACCTTTTTGTGGAGTCTAGTACCTGTTATAATAAAGTATCAACACTTTATAGTGTCGAGTTTGACTTTACTACGAATACCGCCCCAAGAATCTCTTTTTGGAATCATATGTATGGGACGGATATTGGCAGTCTAGATTTAAGCTACTCTATCGATAATGGCGCGACTTGGTCTGCCAGTGTTTTTAATAAAAGTGGCGATCAGGGTGATGCCTGGCAACAAGACGGCGCCTTAATTTTAGCCCTTGCGGGAGAAAGCTCAGTGATATTCCGTTTCCAAGCGACGACGGGATTAAACTTTAGATCTGATATCGCAATAGATGATATTGTAGTGGACCAAGCGCCAATGAATGAAGTGGGGGTAACAGCCGTTACCATTAGCGGTGATGGTTGCGGAACCAATCAGGCCGTAACAATCGATATTAGCAATTTTGGCGCAGCAACCCAAACTAGTTTACCAGTGGCTTACGAGTTAAATGGCGTAACTACCTCTGCTACATGGACGGGCTCGCTTGCGGCAGGAGCAAGTACTCAGTACACCTTCACTAGCTTATTTGACGCGAGTGCTGCTGGCAGTTATAGTATTAAAGCCTACACCGCTTTAGCAACCGATGCCGACAATACTAATGATACCAGCACAACCACAGTGGTAACGCCTGCGTCCTACGCAACCGACTATCGCGTTGATTTTGAATCAGGCTTGGCAGCTGACTGGACTAGCGATGGTAGTACCACGACTGGCCATAATGCTCCTTCAACGGTTCTTTCCCGAAACCTATGGTCTAGTACCCGAAGCTTTGTTACCACGAGTGCGCGAATTGATAATATTAGCGCGGGCGATGTTTTCCGCTTTGCTTATCGTTATAGCAATTATTCCGCGGGAACAGTAGGAACAAGCTTGGGTGCAGGTGATAGCCTAAAGGTTTTAATTTCAACCGATTGTGGCGTCAACTTTAGCACTTTAGATAAGATTCACTCAGGCAATCATATTACCTCGGCTGATATGCGATTGATGGAATATGATCTTAGCGCCTACGCTGGTCAGAAAATAGTAATTCGTTTTGCCGCCGAATGGGGAACAGGCGATTATTATTTAGACTTGGATGAAGTTTATGTAGGTACGCCTTTATCTTCAAATACTTTAGTGAGCTCCAATTATAATGGTGCGCAAATTTCCTGCAAAGGAAGTAGCGATGGTCAAGCAGTAGCGCAAGCCGCTGGCGGAGTAAGTCCTTACACCTTTGAGTGGGATGCCAGTGCGGGTTCTCAGCTTAATGATACCGCATCTGCTTTAAGCGCGGGTAAACACTACGTGACCATTACAGATGCCCAAGGCTATACCATAAAGGATTCCATTACCCTAACCGAACCAGATACGCTGGCTTTAGGGATTGGAACAAGTAAACCAACTTGTGCGCAAAATTTCGACGGTGCAATAAACCTAACAGTAAGCGGCGGAACAAGCCCTTATACTTTTGCTTGGTCGGATGACGCCGCGGTTAGCACAGAAGATCGCACCGCGATTGACACTGGAAGCTATATGGTTACCATAACTGATGCTAATGGTTGCACTTATGTAGAAACGATTAACCTTGTAATTGAGGATACAATTAGCCCTATTGCAATAGCACAAAACATCAACGCGTATTTAGATGCGAGCGGAAATGTTGGTATAAGCGCGGCAGATCTCGATAATGGTTCTACTGATGCTTGCGGTATTGCTAGTTATAACCTTTCCAAAAGCAGCTTTACTTGCGCCGACGAAGGCCCCAATACGGTAATCTTAACCGTTACGGATGTTAATAGCAATCAAAGTACCGCAACAGCGACGGTGACCGTTATAGATACAGTTTCCCCGCTTGCTAATTGTCAGAACATTAGTGTCTACCTCGATGGTTCCGGTAATGCGAGCATTACTGCTGGGGATATTGATAATTCATCTACTGATAATTGCAGCATTAGCTCAAGAAGCCTTAGTACAACGAGCTTTACTTGTGCCGATGAAGGCGTGAATTTAGTAAGCTTAACGATAACTGATCAAGCGGGAAATAGCAGTGTTTGCCAAGCTAATGTTACCGTAATTGATTCAACTAGCCCTGTGGCCAATTGTCAAAACATTAATATTTATTTAGATGGCGCAGGCAATGCTTCTATAACTGCATCGGATTTAGACGGTGGAAGTAATGACAATTGTAGCGTTGCGAGTTTCGTTGCGAGTAAAACAAGCTTTACTTGTGCAGATCTTGGTGTAAACACCGTAATCTTAACCGTAACGGATCAGGCAGGTAATAGCTCTACCTGCTCGGCTACCGTAACTGTTTCAGATACCACAGCGCCTGCGGCTTCTTGCCAAAACATAAATGCCTATTTAGATGGAAGTGGATCTGTAACTATTAGTGATGCGGATGTAGATAATGGTTCGACTGATAATTGCAGTATTAGCACATCTGCTTTAAGCCAAACAGTATTTACCTGCGCCGATGAAGGCCCCAACGCAGTAGTTTTAAGTATTACTGACCCGGCCGGTAACACATCAACTTGTGTGGCCACGGTTACGGTAATCGATACGGTTTCTCCTACGGCTTCTTGTCAAAATATAAATGCCTATTTAGATGGAAGTGGTGCGGTTAGCATTACACCAGCAGACATTAATAATGGCTCAAGTGATAACTGTACTATTGCTAGTATCGATTTAGATAAAGCTAACTTTACTTGCGCCGATGAAGGGGTAAATACGGTAACTCTTACCATAATGGATCAAGCTGGAAACAGCTCTAGCTGCTCCGCCACGGTTACGGTGATAGATACTATTAGTCCCATTGCTTCAAGTAGGAATCTGAGTGTTTATTTAGATGGCAGCGGTTTAGCTAGCATTAGCACGTCAGACCTCGATAATGGATCTTCCGATAATTGCACCATAAGTTCCTTGACGCTCAGTGAGTATAACTTTAATTGTAGCGACGAAGGTTTAGAACCGGTAATTCTTACGGTTACTGATCAAGCAGGAAACGCTAGTACTAGTGTTTCTATGGTAACAGTAATTGATACGATAAGCCCAACTTTAAGTACGCAAAACATAAATGTATACTTAGATGCAAATGGAGCGGCTTCCATTACCACGGCAGATGTTGATAATGGTACTAGCGATAACTGTACGCTGCAAAGTACTACTATTAGTAAGTCTAGCTTTGGCTGTTCTGATTTAGGTCCAAACAGCATTGTGTTTACCGCTACAGATCAAGCGGGCAATGCTTCAAATACTAACCTTACGGTTACAGTAATAGACACGGTTAGTCCTACCATTTCTACCAAGGCTTACACCGCCTATCTAGATGCTAGCGGATCTGCTACTATAGAAGTAATTAATGTGAGTAGTGGTACCTCTAATGCCTGTTCTATTGATACGGTTTTCCTAGATAAGTACACTTTTAACTGTAGCGATGTAGGATTAAATACCGTAACGGTTACAGCACAGACAACGGGAGGTTCGGCTTCTAATACAGCAACGGCTACAGTAACGGTAGTAGATACTATTAGCCCCGCTGTAAGTACTCAATCTTTAATAGTGTATTTAAACAGCGCCGGTCTGGGAAGTATAACCACCACTCAGGTGAATAATGGTAGTAGCGATGCCTGCGGCATTAGCTCTTATGCGCTTTCGCAGAGTAACTTCGATTGTAGTAACCTGGGTGCCAATACCGTTACTTTATCGGTTACCGATATAAATGGAAACACCGGTACTAATACAGCGATAATAGATGTTAGAGACACGATTAAACCTGTGGCTAAGTCGCGCGATGTAACGGTTTACCTAGACAACTCTGGAAAGGCAACCATCACACCGACGATGATAAATAATGGTAGTACCGATAATTGCGGCATCACACCTTCCTTAAGCAAATCCAGCTACAGCTGTGCCGATGAAGGTTTAAATCAAGAATATCTTTTAATTACCGATGCCGATGGCAATGTGGATAGTGTTGACTTCCTCATTACCGTTTTAGATACTATTAGCCCTAGCTTAATTACCCGTGATATTACGGTGCAATTAGGAGCAACCGGATTAGTGTCTATTTCTGCCAATCAATTAGATAGCGCTAGCTCCGATAACTGCAGCAACTTACTCTTCTTCAATGTGAATAAAAGTAGTTTTAACTGCAGTGACCTGGGCATTAATACGGTAATGGTAACAGCCACCGATGTGCAAGGAAACAGTACCACAAAAATGGCTTTGGTAACGGTAGAGGACAATATTGCTCCTACTATGCAAACGCAAAGCGCTACTATTTACCTCGATGCCTCTGGAGCCGCCATGCTTAGCACGGCCTTGGTTAATAATGGCAGTAGCGACAATTGCCAGATCGATAGCATGTGGCTTTCTAAATCTAGTTTCAACTGCAGTAATTTAGGATCGAACAGTGTTCAGCTTTTTGCACGCGATGCGAGCGGAAATCAAAATAGTAGCTCTGTAAGTGTTACAGTTTTAGACACTATATCACCTACCGCATCTGCGCAAGCAGTTAATGCGTATTTAAATGCCAGTGGTTCGGTTAGCGTTTTAGCTAGTGCCTTAAATAATGGCAGTAGCGACAATTGCGGACTAAGCACTTACAGTTTAAATACCAACAGCTTTACTTGTAGTGAAGTGGGAGCGAATAACGCAGTATTTACCGCCACCGACGCTTCGGGTAATTCCTCTTCTACCATGGTGGTGATAAACGTACTTGATACTATTTCACCCACGGCTAGAGCTAAGAATTTCTCGGTTAGCCTAGATGCAAGTGGAAATGCAACGATTAGTAGCAGCGATATAAATGATGGCAGCAGCGATGCTTGTGGTATTTCCACCTTAGCATTAAGTCAAAGTTCATTTACCTGCGCGGATATTGGCGCTAATACCATAAGCTTATTGGTTACCGATAATAATGGTAATACCAGCACTGCTAGTGCCACCCTTACGGTTACGGATAATATCGCACCTAATGCAATGGCTCAAAATCTTAGCCTTTATTTAGATGCGAGTGGTGCGGCAACGATAAGTGCTAGTCAAATAGATAATGGCAGCTCTGATAATTGCGCTATTGCAACGATGTCATTAAGTCAGACTAGTTTTGCTTGCGGCGACATCGGTAATAATGTGGTTATTCTTACTGTTACCGATGCCGATGGTAATGCCAGTACCGCAACGTCGGTGGTGAATGTGATCGACACAGTTTCACCGATGGTATCTGCGCAAGCAATTACAGTTTACTTAAACGCCTCGGGTAGCGCAACAATTAGCGCTAGTGACCTCAATAACGCGAGTACCGATAATTGCGCCATTGCGAGCTACAGCATTTCTAAATCGAGCTTCGATTGTAGTAATGTTGGAGCCAATAATGTAACTCTCACTGCTATGGATGCCTCTGGAAACAGTTCTTCTAGCAGCGCCGTGGTTACGGTAATGGACACCATAAGCCCTAACGTTTTAAGCACCAACTTCACCCTTAGTCTTGATGCGAGCGGTAACGCTTCTATAACACCAAGCGATATTGATAATGGTTCTTCGGATGCCTGTGGCGGTCTAAGCTTTTCTTTAAACACCAGCAATTTTACTTGCGCCAACTTAGGAGCCAACACGGTGGTGTTAACAGTAAGCGACGCTAATGGAAATTCGGCCAGTCGCTCGGCTACGGTTACGGTGATCGATCAGATTGCGCCTAGCGTTGTTACGCAAAACATCAACCTTTATTTAGACGCCAGTGGTAATGCTCAAATTAGCAGCGCTGCGCTAGACGGAGGAAGCTCTGATAACTGTGCCATTAGTTCTGCCACTCTTAGTCAGAGTAACTTTGATTGCAGCGATTTGGGATCTAATACAGTAACCCTAACCATGCAAGATGCCTCGGGTAACTCCGCCAGCGCAACAGCAACGGTTACCGTTCTCGATACTATTAGTCCCACTATGGCAACAGCGCCAATTAACCTCTACCTTAATGCCAGTGGCCAAGCAAGTATTACCGCCGCTGATATTAATGCCGGTAGCAGCGATAATTGCGCAATTAGTTCCTATAGCTTATCTAAGGTAAACTTTAGCTGTGCAGACATCGGGTCTAACACCGTTACGCTCACTGCCGTAGATGCCTCTAGCAATAGCAGCTCTATGACTGCCGTAGTAACGGTAATTGATACCGTGAGCCCTACCGCAGTAGCGCAAAACATTACGGTTAACCTAAATGCCAGTGGTAGCGCTAGTATTACCGCTAGTATGCTTTCCAGTGGTAGTAATGATGCATGTGGAATTGCTTCCCAATCGGTAAGCCCAACTACTTTCAGTTGTGCCGACTTAGGCGCAAATACGGTTATACTTACCATTACCGATAATCATGGTAACAGTAGTACGGCAACTTCAACGGTTACTGTGCAAGACTTAATTGCGCCAACGGTATTAACCCAAAATAAAACGGTTTACCTAAACAGTACAGGATCGGCCAGTGTGGTAGTTTCTGATATTGATAATGGCAGCAATGACAATTGTGCGATTCTAAGCTCTAGCTTAAACATCACAACTTTTGATTGCAATGATATCGGTCAAAACTTAGTTAGCTTAAGTGCTACCGATGCTTCTGGTAATACCGGCGCAGCAGGTGCCATTGTTACCGTTCTGGATACAATCAGTCCTAGTATCAACAACTTGCCAGCAAATATTACCGCTTATTCGGTAGCCGGTCAGTGTGGAGCTACGGTAAACTGGACCGCCATTACGGGTAGCGATAACTGTTCTGTGTCTTCTGTGTCTACAAGCACATCTAGCGGAAGCTTCTTCCCTAAAGGATTAAGCACCGTTTCGGTAACGGTAAACGACGGCAGTGGCAATAGCAGCAGTAGTAGCTTTACCATTAATGTACTCGATACGATAGCCCCTGTTTTCACCAGCGCGGCGACCAACATCTCGGTTAGTCCTAATGCAGGATCTTGCGATGCCACCGTTACTTGGACCGCCCCAACGGCGACCGATAATTGTTCGGCAGTAAGTTATACTTTCAGTCAGGCTTCCGGCTCAACCTTCCCAGTAGGTAATACTACCGTGGTTGTTACGGCCACCGACGCTGATGGCAATAGCCGCAATACTAGCTTTGTAGTTAGTGTAAGCGATATTGTTGCGCCGAGCATCACTAATGTTCCCGCAAATATTACTCAAACTAACGATGCCGGCTCTTGTGATGCCGCAGTGAGCTTTGTGTTACCAACGGTTACCGACAATTGTACAGGTGCTACTTTAAGTAGTAGTCACGCAGTAGGGTCA
Source organism: Bacteroidota bacterium (assembly GCA_003045865.1). Classification (GTDB taxonomy): domain Bacteria; phylum Bacteroidota; class Bacteroidia; order Flavobacteriales; family Schleiferiaceae; genus Croceimicrobium. The sequence continues at coordinate 11,725 of PZPB01000010.1, forward strand.
GTATTCCCGGTAGGAACAACTACGGTAAACTTTACCGCTACCGATGGCGCAGGAAATACGAGTAGCGCAAGCTTTACGGTTACGGTTACGGATAATGAAGCGCCTGTTGTGGTTAGCGTTCCTCCGAGCGACACCACGGGACAATGTGGTGCGGTGTATACCTATCCAATGCCAACGGGTTCTGATAATTGTACTTCTTTGGTTACGGTGCGTCAAACCGCTGGATTACCAAGTGGTAGTGTTTTCCCTCCAGGAGCAACCGTAAACCAGTTTGAACTAAGCGATGCCGCAGGTAACGTGACGCAAACTAGCTTTACCATTGTAATTATTCCGCAAGGTCAACCTCAATTACCAAGTTTATTGGAAATCTGTGAAAACGATAATGCGGTAAACATCACTTTAGGTCAAACTATAGTTTGGTCGGGTAATGGCATTACCAATGGAGGTACCACCTTTAATCCTTCCTTTGCTGGCGTAGGTCGTCACTTGTTAAGTTATGTTTACACAGATGCGCAATCTTGCGATGTTAGCGGTTCGATAACGGTAACAGTATTACCGAAACCGCTTACTCCGGTGGTGAACAAAGTGGGTAGTACTACTTTAAGCACCGGTAATTACTTCACTTACCAATGGTACCGTGATGGTGTAGCTATAGCAGGGGCAAATGCTCAAAACTATACGTACAACTTAAGCGGTAATTACCAAGTTGAAGTAAGCAATACAGTAGGCTGTTTTTCATACTCTAGCGGCTATGTGGTCGGCCAGAGTGGAGGCGGAATAGGTTTATTTGAATTAGACCTTTCCCAAATAGAAGTTTATCCTAACCCCAGTAATGGCCTCTTTAATATTGCCCTGAGCAAACCAGGCCAGGAAGAGTTAACAGTAAGCTTGTATAGTTTAGATGGCAGAAAGGTTTATGAAACAATGGATCGAACTGATGAAAACGGATTGCTCAAATTAGATGTAGGTCACTTACCTACCGCTAATTATATGATCTATATTCGATCGAATGATCAGATAGAGGTTCGCAAAATTTTAATGAAGTAATAAACCTTAAAGAAAAAGCATCATGATTTATAATAGAATTTACAGCACTTTAAGTTTAGTTCTCCTCATATGTTTAGGTCTCTCCGCTCAGCAAAGTGCTGAGCAGGGAGCACCTATTATTCCAACCAAAGGAGATATGCGCGGCTGGAGTATTGGTGTACGAGGCTTGTGGCTTTACGACTTGGAATCGACTCTATACGATGCCGGCTTTAGCGAAGACCCTCGTGGCCTGAATGGTACCAATACCAGTTTCGATTTGGGTATTGATCTGTATGTAGAAAAGCAGTTTACCCCTTTTATGGGTTTACAAGCGGGTTGGCGTACCGGTGGCTTAACCGGCGCCACCACCACCGAGTATTACAGCAATAGCATGTCAGAGTTTCGCTTAGGTTTAAATCTAATTTGGAGTAATCTCGACCCCAATCACGTGCACAGTAAATGGAACTTTTACAACAACGTTGGCTTTTCCTTGGGTAGCTTTGAAGCTGATCGTTTTTTGGTTTTTGATGGTTCGGCAAACGGCAGTACTAACGATAGCTACTGGGGGATTAATATGGGGGGCGGTATCATGTACGAGCTAGCCGCTTCGTGGCGACTCGAGTTACAAGCCGACTATAATGTAGTTCGGAACGATGGTTTCGATGGCTTTAATTACGCCACTGGCTGGGATCCTTATTTGTCAGTAGGCCTCGGTGTTGCTTATACTTTTGGAAGCACAGAGAAGCCCGCTATGTACGCTGGAAACTACTTCGAAGTGCCTTATTCAGATTTAGCCAATGCCAAAGCACGTCTTTCGGAACTCGAGGGTCGAGTAGGAAACTTAGAAGCGGATCAATCGCGCACTAAGCAAAATTTAGAGCAAGGTTTAGCAGAAGCGGCAAAACGCGACAAAGATCTTAGCGATACGGATAACGAAATGAAGGATCGTCTCACAAAATTAGAGGCCAAACCCGATTTAATGTCGCAGCCCGCGAAAGCTATTGTGTTCTTTGAATTCGATTCGGCAGTATTGAGCAAGGAGGCTAAAAAGGCCCTTCTTAAAGCCCTTTCGGGAAATAAAGCCCCGGTAGTTCTTACCGCTTACGCCGATGCGATTGGCAGCGAAGAGTATAATAAGAAACTTAAGGACGAGCGTGCCGAGGCAGTGAAGGCCTTCTTAATTGAAAATCTAAGCTACACGGAGTCTATGATTGGTATTAAAGACGCCCCCGAAAACAGTCAGAAAGAAAACTTCCTCGCTCGCAGAGTGGAGTTGAGGTAGAGTGGATAGTACTAAGTACTCAGTACAAAGTATTTAGTACAATGTGCGTCTCTTTTTAAACATTTAGTTTATTTATAATCTCTAGTGCTTTTTTAGCGCTAGAGATTTTTTTGCTTCAGGCGAATCCTTTTTTGTCTGAAAGGAGTATTCTCCTAAACCAATATCCATAGCCACGGGATTTATCCCGTGGTGCCATGCGATTTATTGCGTCTGACCAGCAATTATCGATTAACCAAATATTTACTGAATACACAAAATTTGCAGATGCTCCTTCGTATTCTGGGGCAAGGGGCAGAGAGAAATAAAACTACCGAAAACAAAAAAGCCGATAACTTTCGTTACCGGCTTTTGCGCTCCCTCTTGGGCTCGAACCAAGGACCCTCTGATTAACAGTCAGATGCTCTAACCAGCTGAGCTAAGGAAGCATTGTATTTCCCTCAAAAAGGGGCTGCAATATTAGTACCTTTCTTTAAAATAAACAATCTTTGCTGAAAATATTTTAGCATAAATAATGAGTTTATTAATTGTAGGCACAGTAGCCTTCGACGAGCTAATCACTCCTTGGGGCGAATCAGGTAGAATTATCGGAGGATCAGCAACTTATGCTTCGCTCTCAGCAGCGAACTTTAAAAATGATATTTCCATCGTATCCATCATTGGCGAGGATTTTCCCGAAGCCAAACTAGAGTTGATGCGTAAAAAAGGCATCGACACGAGCGGAATTAAGCGAGTGGAGGGTGGGAAAACCTTCTTTTGGAAGGGAAAATACCACCAAGACATGAACACACGCGACTCTTTAGAGACCGAATTAAATGTATTGGCCGACTTTGATCCCATCTTACCGGAAAAGGCAAAAGATGCGGAATACCTTATGTTAGGTAACCTAACTCCGGCCGTACAAATGACAGTACTAAAGCAAATGAAGCAGCGTCCCAAATTGGTTATCATGGATACCATGAACTTTTGGATGGACATAGCTATGCCGGAGTTGAAAGAGGTTTTAAAAAAAGTGGACCTTCTTACTATAAACGATGAAGAAGCGCGCCAGCTTAGTGGGGAGCAATCCTTAATGAAGGCCGCTCGCAAAATCTTTACCATGGGCCCGAAATACCTTATTATTAAAAAAGGAGAACACGGTGCAATGCTCTTTCATGGAGAACAGAAATTCTTTTGCCCCGCTTTGCCTCTCGAGGAAGTATTTGACCCAACTGGTGCAGGCGATACATTTGCGGGTGGTTTTATCGGACAAATCGTGCGCGAAGATGATATCTCTTTTGAAAATATGAAACGCGGCGTAATTTACGGTTCGGCGATGGCTTCTTTTTGTGTAGAGAAATTCGGTACCGAAAAACTGCTCGACGTTAGCGCCAAAGACATTCATAAAAGGGTTATGCAATTTGTTGACTTGGTGGACTTCAACATTAATTTGAAGAATAATTAGCAATAACCCAACTTACTAATTAAGGAAAGCGTCATCATCCCACAGAGTGGGGGTGGCGCTTTTTTTAGTTGAAAAATTAAAGGAAGAATTCTTTACTCTTGCATAGAAACCCTTGTATTTAGTACTTTGGTGCTTTGTAATTAGCAGAATGAATATAGACCCCCAACTTATAGAAGCTTGTAAGCGTGAAGAGCGTAAGGCCCAGTTTGAGCTATATAGGTTGTGCTATGGAATTTTAATGTCGGTTTGCTTTCGCTATGAACGCAATAAAGAAGATGCGGAGTTTTTACTAAACAAGGCTTTCTTGAAGATTTTAAAAAATCTGGAATCCTATGCGGATACGGTTCCCTTTGAAGCGTGGATAAGAAGGATCACGATTAACACAGCCATCGACGAGTATCGTAAAAACCAACGCTCTAAAATTGACTATGTAGAAGAGCCCATGCAGCTAGCAGGGCTTACAGAAATGGATTATAACGAGGCGGATAAGAATTTTGATGCTGAAGAATTACTGGCCTTGGTGCGCAAACTACCGCCGGCTAGTCAAAAGGTTTTTAACCTGTATATTATTGATGGCTATAACCACAAGGAAATAGCTGAACAATTAGGGATGAGTGAAGGTACCAGTAAATGGCACCTCAGCAGCGCTAGAAAGAAGCTGCAAGAGATGATGAAAAAGATTATTAATAACGTTGCTGTATTTCTGTTATGACGGAAAAGGAATTACATAAACTCTTTGCCGACAAGCTTAAGAGTAATTCTTTTCCCTTCAATGAGAAGGCATGGGAGTCCATGGAGCAAATGCTCGACCCACAAGAGCCACTTTCGGAGATGGAGTATAGCAAGCTGTTTAAGGATAAGCTTTCCGCCGCAAGTTTTGCCTATAACCCGGCAAACTGGGATGAAATGGAGCTGAAGCTTAATGAAGCCCAAGGCGCCATGAGCCAGGAAGAAATGAAAAATCTCTTCCAAACGAAACTCCAATCTCAAAACTTCAAGTTCAATCCCGCTAACTGGGAACGCATGGAGGCGATTTTAGATACTAAAGCTAAAAAAACGCTCTTCTACTTTTGGCGCAGCGCTGCCGCAATTTTAATTTTTGCCGCTTCCGTTTTAGCTTTTAATTATACCCAGCAAGCGCCGCTTATCAGCAGCCCTTCTAAACAAAATATATCCCTTAGTCCGAAGCAAAATAATCCCGCTGTTTCAAGTCCCCAAACTGAAATGCCCGCCCAAAGCCCAGAGCTTAGTCCTCAGGCTGAGGAAATAGCCACTACTAATTTACATCCTACTTCTGCTTCTGCTCAAATTCCTGTGGCTTTGCCTGCTAAGGCCATCTTGCCACCGAGCAATACTAATACAAGCGAAAATTTAGCTTCACTTGCCGCTGCAGAGCTGGCTACTAATCTCGTTTCACCCTTTACGGGAGATGCGCCACAAGAAGAAACTTTGTTAGCCAATAATGCGGGCATCGATAACCGCGATTGGCGTGATTTAAGCATAAATCCAGCAAGCATGAGTTTAACGGAGCAAGCCCCAAACAATGCTTTTACCGTTGCCGTTCCTGCCTCAAAAGATGTTTACGTTCCAATGAACTATTCGAAAATAAGCTTGCAAGGTGGCCCATCGGTAAACCCCGCTTATAATGGCACCACAGGTACAGGTTTCTTCGCGGGCTTAGAATATGAGTATGGCTTTAACGAGCACATCTCAGTAAGTGCTGGGCTTATTTACAATTATGGTGGCGACATGGGTATCGAAAGCATCAGCGACAGCACCTTTTTCGGTTTGGCTCGCACCGATGTAGAAACGCACAGTCACTATAAAAATATGTCGGCTCTGCGCTTGCCCATTAGTTTTAATGTGAAATTTAATTCTAAACACAGCTTTAGCGCAGGTGCTTACGCAGATGCGGTAATAGCAGTGTCTATGGATCAGCAAAAAACAACCACCATTTTCAAACAAGACCCTAAGGTTGAAAAAATGAGCGGACAAGCACCGGATAACAGTTTTACAAACTATAGTGGCGGATTGCATCTAGCTTATACGTATCAGTATTCAAAACATCTTAGTATTGGGCTTAGCCAGCAATACGGCTTGGTAGACCTTACCAACGATCACCAACAAAACTTTAGCAAACACCACCAAACTAGCCAGACCAATTTAGTATTGAAATATAGTATTTGGGAGCAATGAAAAAGACAGTAACTTCCCTTTTGGGAGTAGTCTTGATAGCAGCGGCTTGCAGCAAAGATTCAAGTTTAGATCAAGCAGAATATAGCGATAATCCACTCTTTTATTTTAGCGGATCGGTTAATGGCTTGCCTATTAATATTCAAGCAGGAAAAGATGGTTACGCCATGTACACTAACTATTATTTGAAAGATAGTGTACTACACATGGAAAGCCTTTTAGCGATTGATACTCCATCCTATCGTGAGGCTTTTAAAATTGATATTCATGGAGGAGAAACCAGCGGTACCATTGTTAATGCGAGTTATTCTACGAGTTTAATTAATGGCCCTATCGCTTTGGCCGATGCTTCAGGTTTTCCACGTCGCCCCCATGTTTACGATTATATTTTTACGAGCGACTCTTTAAACGGGGATATTCCATTACAATGGACGACTCCAAACGGAAGTCATTATGGTGATAGCTGTAATTATTTGGAAGTAAACGCTTTGAGTCAACAAAGTTTTAAAGTAGAAATGCAATCTGCAGGGCCTTTGTCTTGTACGCCTCTTGTAGCACATACCATTCTCACGCAAGGCGACTGTAAAGGAGAAATACACATCTTAAAGAGCACAAATTCAGTTTTAATTGCAGAAGCGCGTAGCCGAGTGGGTCTTATCAAATCGATTCAATGGTCGGTTAACGATCAGAACGTAGGTACGGGACTTACTTTAAGCTATGATGTATTAGGCTTTTCCCCTGGTTACCGATTAAAAGCAAAAATTGTTTTTGAAAGTGGTTGTATCGAAACAATCGAAAAAGTTATTCTAGCGGGTTCACCGCAATGTGATATCAATTTGAACTACCAAAAATTGCCTCATCGCGATTATAACCCGCATAATTTAGGAACTGTTTCAGTTACTTATTTCGATGCGAATGGCAAAGAGTATAATAGTCACTATGCTTACAATACTGGGCACTTTAGTATCGAGGCCATTGCTAATTACAATGAATCAATGAGCTCAAGTACCCCGGTAACTAATAACCACAAACGCTACAGCTTTTCGGGAGATTTGGTCCTGAAAAGTAGCGACGGAAGTAGCGTTCAGCTAGACAATATTTTCGGAATTTTCGCGGTACAACACCCAGACTAGGCCTGGAAAGAAATCAATACCTGCCCTTTTTCTACGGCAGCACCAATGGTGCAGTCAATGCTTTTAATAAGGCAATCGGCTTCGGCTTTCAGTACGTTTTCCATTTTCATAGCCTCTAATACCATTAGGGCTTGCCCCTTTTTTATACTATCGCCGGGAGCAACTTTAACTTCTAAAACTAAGCCAGGCATAGGAGCTTTAAGATCATTAACCGTTGCTGCGTTTAGGTGCTCCATACCCAGATCTTTTAGCAGTAAATCGAAGCGATCAGCTGCGTTTACATGGTAAGATTGGCCATCAATTTCAATCAAAAACTCTTTTTGTTCGTAGTCTGCTTCTAAAACCTGTACCTCATAACTTTTGTTATTACGGATCAGGCTAAAGCCTTTTTCTGCGTTTCCTAATAGGTCAAGCGTATAGTCTTCACCGTTTAAAGAGCCTGATTTTTTTAAGGCATTTGCTTCAAGCTCAAAGCTTTGACTATTTACCGTTATCTGAAATTTTTCGCTTGCCATGTTTACGATACTTTTGCGGAAGCTAAGTTAAGAATAAGCCATGCAACGCGGTATACTTTTCCTCCTTTTTCTGTTGAGCCTTCTTACCCTTTCTGGGCAAAGTACCGACTCGCGCATTGAATTGTCTTTTCAATTTAGTAGTACCGAAGAAATAAGTTTTAAGGCCTTAGCCCGACCTTCAAGCTGGTCTTCCAAAACGGTGGTTAACCTCCTTCAGGCAGAAAATCTAGAAGTGTATCTGTTTAAAGCGGGCAGTCGTAAAAAGCTCGATTTCACTTACGATGGCGCACAAGTAGTAATTTCCTTCCAAAACTTGCCACATCCCTTAGCACACTTAGAATTACACTACACTTTAAGTAGAAATAACTTAGAGGAAAGGGAAGCTTGGCACTATTTACAAGAAGGTTTTAGTCTTAATGCTTCAAGACTTTCGGGCGAAGGTGCTTTTAATGCCCAATTGGGCTTTGTTTTCCCTTGCTTCAGCGCAGATCCCCATCAGTGGGCACTCAACTTAATAACAGCCAAAACGTGGTCTATTAGCACTCCCTTTAAGGAAGACTTTCGTGTTGATTTAAACAACGAAATGGCGCATTATTACGCATCTGCGCAAGCGCAAAAACCAGAAGCACTATACATTTTAGCGGGGCCATTTAAAAGTTCGAAGGAAGAGAAGCAGTTAGAGGAAGTTGTGGAGAACGAAAGAATTGAAGCGATAGCAGAACTCAGTACAGAGGAACGCGCGATAGCTAAAATGCAGGAAGATTTCCCTGAATTACTGGCTTTTATGGCGAAGAAAAGAGGAGAGATTTGGTCGCAAAAAGACTTAGAAAAACTAATTAAGCCAAGTAAAGACCTTAATCAGCTTTACTTAAAATACGAAATGTTAAATCCAGCGCTTAAAAGCAGATCTGATTTTTTAGACGATCAAAGAATCATCGTAAATGGTGCGAAAAGCATGCAGCAGGCGAGTTTATGGCAAGAAGAGTATTATCAAATTTCATTGGGAGAAGATTATTTAGACGCCTATCTGCGGCAGCAATACGAAGCGCAGTTGATGCACGATAAACACAGTTGGTATTTGTTCTTGCAGCGCTATTTGGCTCCGCAAAACCTTTCTTTGGCCGACACCATTAATTTAAAAGACACCACTCTTTCTTTGTCGCAGCGCGAGTACCTTTCCACCGCCGCTGTTTTGTATAAAAAACGGGCCCCTCAAACTCTTAAGCTCAGTTATCAATATTCCTATCCGCGCAAAGCCATGCGGATAAGTGTAAGCCAGCCCGACTCCAGCTTATTCGGACAAATAGGGTTAAGCGCCTTGGCCATTAATGCAGGGGATAGCATCCATGGAAATTTTAACTTTTACTTTAATATTAGCGATACAATATGGTGGCCTTTAGAAGGCGCCCCCCGTAGTATTTATCTAAATCTGCGAAGTGAAAAATGGAATTTTTTCAACCTAGATGAAAGACGCCCAGAAGCGTATTATCTTTTTGACTTTAGTCAATCGAAAGATCCGCTACTAAAGCGCAAAGCCTTGCTGGCTTTGTTGGAGACTAAAAATGCGAATTTATTGGCAACTGTTATGGGGATTGCAATTGATAGTGGCGAACGAGACTTGCAATTTTTGGCCTTAGCGAAGACCGAAAAACTTAATGTAATCGGTAAACAAAAACTGGCGGAAAGCATTAAAATATTGGCCGAGCAGAGCGAGGATGTTAAACTAAAGCAAAAAGCAACCGAAGCCTATAAAATCATCGTGCCTTAAACGGATTGGAATGAGTAGTTTTGCCTACTTTTTACATTAATAGATTAAACATCCCTATGGATATTTTTATACAAGCCTCACAATTTTTATTGAGCCTTTCTTTACTAATCGTTTTACACGAGTTTGGCCACTTTATTCCCGCCAAATTATTCAATACCCGCGTAGAGAAATTTTACCTCTTTTTTGATCCCTACTTTTCGCTTTTTAAGAAGAAAATTGGCGGCACCGAGTACGGTATTGGTTGGTTGCCTTTAGGCGGATATGTAAAAATATCGGGCATGGTAGACGAAAGCATGGACAAAGAGCAATTAAAAGAGGAGCCCAAGCCATGGGAATTCCGCTCTAAACCAGCTTGGCAGCGTCTTATTATTATGGTAGGAGGAGTAACGGTAAACGTAATTCTGGCTATCATTATTTACGCTGGTATGATGATGTACTACGGCGAGAATGTCCTTCCCCTAGAAGGTATTAAAGACGGCTTGATGGTAGACGATAATGGCAAAGCCATTGGCTTGCAAGATGGAGATTTAGTGATTGCTGTGGATGGAGAAAAAATTGAGCATTTTTCGGAAATCCCTAAAGAAATCGTGCTGGGCGATACCATTAGTGTTTTACGCGCTGGTAAAATCATCGATTTATCCCTTACAGACGACCACAAGAAACTTTTAATCAAGGATCAAACGCCCATTGTTGGTTTGCGTTACCCTTACATAGTGGGAGCATTTACCGACACCTCAGTAGCCGAGCCCGCGGGCTTAATGGTAGGTGACAGTATTGTGAGCTTTAACGGTAATACGATTAAGTATTACGACCAATACTTAGACAGTATTCCAAAATATGCCGGTCGTGAATTAAGTTTTGGTCTATATCGCGCTGGTGATTTCCAAACGGTAAGCATGATGGTGCCCAAGCATGGCAAGATTGGTGTTTACCCTGGCGGAAAAAGCCCCGCTTCTTACTATCCAGTGGAGAACATTAAGTACGGTTTCTTCGCTTCCATACCAGCGGGCTTATCTAAAGCGTCTTCCGTACTTAAAGATTACATCCGTCAGTTTAAACTCATCTTCAACCCCGATACAGATGCTTATAAGCAAGTAGGAGGATTTATTGCCATCGGTTCGCAGTTTGATACCGTGTGGAACTGGGAGCGCTTCTGGGGCTTCACCGCTTTCTTAAGTATAATGCTCGCTTTCCTTAATATTTTACCCATCCCTGCCTTAGACGGCGGCCACGTTGTATTCGTCTTATGGGAAATGGTTTCAGGTAGAAAGCCTTCCGATAAAGTATTGGAATACGCGCAGGTAGCTGGCTTTGTAATCCTACTTTCCCTTATCGTATTAGCCAATGGCAACGATATCTTAAAACTCTTTAATTGATTAAACGGTTTTTGGCATCCGCTTTAAGCAGATGGGAAATTAACCAGCTATTCGGCGGCAAGGCGGCTGAGCTTTTATAAATTTGTTTTCTCTCAAAACACAAGACTATGTACGGCAAATTGCAAGGACAATTACAGGCAGAACTCGAGCAAATCGAAAAGGACGGCCTTTATAAGCGCGAACGAATTATAACTGGCGAACAAGGAGCGGAAATTACCGTGCAAGGCGGTAAAAAAGTGCTTAACTTTTGTAGTAACAACTACCTCGGTTTATCTTCTCATCCTAAGGTTGTTGAAGCAGCTAAAGCCGCTTTAGATAGCCACGGCTTCGGCATGTCATCGGTGCGCTTTATCTGCGGAACTCAGGATATTCATAAGGAATTAGAAGAAAAGATCGCACAGTTTTTAGGAACGGAGGATACGATTTTATACGCCGCCGCTTTTGATGCAAATGGTGGTGTTTTCGAGCCCTTACTTTCGGCGGAAGATGCGATTATTTCGGACTCTTTAAATCACGCTTCCATTATAGACGGAGTGCGCCTTTGTAAGGCACAGCGCTTCCGTTATGCCAATAACGATATGGCTGATTTAGAAGCACAATTAATAGAAGCCTCCAAAACCGCCCGCAACAAAATTATCGTTACCGACGGCGTTTTTAGCATGGATGGCTATGTGGCGCAGCTCGATAAAATCTGCGATCTAGCGGAAAAATATGATGCCTTAGTAATGGTAGACGAATGTCACGCTACGGGTTTTATTGGCAAGACAGGCAGAGGTACCCACGAACTGAATAATGTTTTAGGCCGCATCGATATTATTACCGGTACTTTAGGTAAGGCTTTAGGCGGCGCCATGGGTGGTTTCACTTCCGGTAGAAAGGAAATTATTGACCTTTTACGTCAACGATCACGTCCTTATTTGTTTTCAAACTCACTCGCTCCCGCCATTGTAGGTGCTTCTAATGCAGTATTTGATTTACTAAGCGAAAGCACCGATTTACGCGATAAATTGGAGACCAATGTGAAGTATTTCAAGAAGGAAATTAAGGCAGCAGGTTTCGATATTAAGGATGGCGATTCAGCCATAGTTCCGATTATGCTTTACGATGCGGCTTTATCACAAAAATTTGCTGATGCCCTTTTAGAGGAAGGCGTTTATGTAATCGGCTTCTTTTACCCAGTGGTGCCGAAAGAGCAAGCGCGTATTCGCGTGCAGCTTAGCGCCGCTCATAGTGTGGAGCATTTAGATAAAGCAGTGGCGGCTTTTACCAAAGTAGGTAAGGCCCTTGGCGTTATATCATAAATTCTATTGGAAGCTAAGGGCTTCAGTAATACGATTTTCAATTTTAGGCTCCCACTGGGGGCCTAAAATTTTTCTAGCACGAGCTCTTCGTTTAAGTAGAGCAGCATTTTCTCGGCTACTGTAAAACCAGCTTCTTCAATAAGATGGGCATATTCTTCCACTTGTTGGCGATGTTCTTCTTGTCTTTCCCCCGTTTTATAGTCAATAATGAAAGCCTTACCGTCGATTAATACTACGCGATCGGGGACTTTACGATTGGCACCAGGAATTAGGATGCTCCTCTCATTTAACACCTCTGCCTGAGCGCTAAACAGGTTTTTTAATTCGGAATGCTCGAGCACTTGGAGCACTAAGTCTCTTATTTCGTTCAGTTCTTCGCTGCTAAACCAACCTTTATTTTGGGCGTTTTTAAGGGCAAACTCAAGATCAGTGCTTTGTTTTATTTGCGATAAAAGTTGATGTACCTGATTGCCTCTAAGGCGCGCGGCTTTACCACTTTGTTCCCAGTTTTTCGGCGCGGAGCTCAAAACGGCAATAACCTCCTGCCAAGGTCTAACGCTAAAGTTGTCGGGGCTTTTTAGGTTTTCAGAATCAGTGAGCTTTCCATCTAAGTGTAGCTTTTCGCCGAAACTATAGAAACCTTCTTGCTCGGGCTGAAGCTGCTGATACAATAAACTCTGCCAGTACTTACCATCGGCATTGTCGCTCTGCTCATGGGCAGAAAAGATATAGAGTTCTTTTTCGGCGCGGGTATAGGCAACGTAATAGCGATTAATGGTATCCAGAAGCATCAACTTATCTTCCTCGTCCAAGTCTTTTAAATATTGATTGAGATAGCCGCTGGCGTCTTTGTGGGGTGTAAGTAGATTAACCAAAGAAACGGGCAGTTCCTTAAAGCTTTCCTTTGCGGGCAATTGCAACCAGAGCTTCTCCCGGTGTTTTTTATTAATTAAGGCGCCTGCGCTAAAAGCGGCAATTACCACCGGAAACTCCAGACCCTTGGATTTATGAATAGACATCACCTGAATAGCATCTAATTCCTGCGGCATTTGCACACTTTCCGACTGTCCTTTTTCGTACCACCATTCAATAAAGCTTTCCGCTAAGGGGCTTTCGCGACGAATGAAATCATCCACTTGGTCAATCAATAACTGCAAGTAAGGGTCATTCTCTAGCTTTAGGTCAAGCTGATGAATAAGGCGATAGACCTTTTGCAATAGATCTAAGCCATCCCAATTCTGAAAGTTAAAGCCAGGGATCTGTTCTTCTAGAAAAGCGGTTTCTAAGCTAAGTTCTTGGCGACCGTGAATTTTGAAGTACTCATGTCGGTCAATATGCTGGCCAAATATTTCATAACTTAATAAAAGCCAGTCTTTTCGAATTGAATAGTCTTTGGGGTTTTCCAACATATTTAAGAAGGAAACCATCGCTTTTACCTCGGCAGAAGCACCGATGTTTAAACTATCTACACTAAGTAGTTTTAGGTACTCACCTTCGGGTAGGTCAAGGCTATCCTCATTTTGCAGAAGAAAACGCGCAATAGCTCTACCTTGCGCATTGGCTCCCACAAGGATACAGATGTCTGATTGTTTGAATCCGCGTGCCAAACTGTCTTTAATAGTTGAGGCAATATGTTCAAATTGAGACTTTTGATAGTCATCTTTCTCTAAGAAACGCACTTCTACATAACCACCATCTTTGGCGCAGGCAATTTGTCCACTTTCGCTGTAAATGCGTCGAAATTTTTCATCGCTAAAGTTATTCGCTAAGGATTCAAAGAGCTGATTATTAAAGCTGACAATATTTTTATGCGAACGAAAATTCGAGTCTAGGTTAATGGTTTCCCGCGGATAAAGTTCCTGCCCGGCAAAGCGATTAGAATCTTCCACATTATTGTAGAGATCAATAAACAGCTGCACCTCCCCGTTGCGAAAGCGATAAATACTCTGCTTGGCATCGCCTACAATCATGGCGCTGCTGCCGCCTTCGGCGAGGGAGTTATTAATGAGAGGAACCAAGTTTAACCACTGTAAGGTTGAGGTATCTTGGAACTCATCAATAAAAAAGTGCTGAAAGCGATCGCCTAGCTTTTCGTAGAGAAATGGCGCGGGTTGACCGCGCAGGTTATCGCTAATAATCTTGTTAAACTCCCCAATGGGAATGCGATTACTCTCTTCTTTTACGACTTCAAGTTGCAGGGCAATTTCTTTCAAAACCGCTAAGCCATACAAGCTTTTTAAGGTCGATTTTATGTAGAGATACTCTTCGTAGTGATCGGCTAGATATTGATGGATACCAAGAATCTGGACTTTGAAATCCTCTTGGTATAGATCCATCAAAGCTTTATCGGCAGGGGCAGCATTTTTAGCATAAAGGTTTTGACCTGCTTCTAGCACGGGATGAAGACTGGTTTCGGTAAAAAAACCAAAACCTGTGGTCATTCCCAGAGTACGATTCCACAGGGTGCCGCGGCTAAAGCACTTCACGTGCATTCCGCGCTCCTCGCCCCAACTTATCGCATCTTGCGCAAGCTTTTTTTGCCCCGTTTCGATTTGCTTTAAGCGTTTGCTTAGTTCCTTTTCGATTTTTAAAAAGTCGGCTGTACTAAGCTCTTCTAGTTGCTGCAGGTAGGGTTGGGCCTTTTCCTTAAAAAGTTGACGCGCTGTATCAAGGAGAATGTTTTTGTAATTGGTTGAATTTCCATCATTTAACTGTCCTTCTACAAAGCGCAAGAGAACTTTGGTATGATCAGAATTAGCTTGCAGTTCGCTGAGCATGCGATCAATCGCTTCCTCTAAAATAAGTTGGTCTTCTAGTTCAACTTGGTAATTACTACTCAGCTTTAAGTCGCGACTAAAAGAACGAATTAAGCGGTTGGTAAAGCTATCGATGGTGGAAACCGAGAAAGCGGAGTAATTATGTAAAATCCGTTTCAGACTATTTTGGGCGCGATAAGCTAGTTTTTCGGGCGCCACCTCTAATTCTTCTGCCAAGGTGTGGCAATAATCAAGGCCTTGCGGGTCCAACTTGGGATAATTACTTAGTAGAAAAAGCTGCTTTAGCAACCTTTGTTTCATTTCTTGCGCGGCCTTTTTGGTAAAGGTTATCGCTAAGATGTGCATAAAACTGCTGGCCTCATCTTGCGCTAAGCAAAGCTTTAAATACTGCCTAACAAGGCTATAGGTTTTTCCCGCTCCCGCAGATGCGTTATAAACAGTGAAAGGTGCGCGCATAAAAGATTTTGCCCCTAAGTTAAGCAAGGAAATAGATTGAGCAAGTAGCCCCTTGCTACCTTATTTGTATTTTTCGTCCATGAAAAAGAATTTCAAGGGAAAAGTAGTTTGGATAACGGGTGCTACAGAAGGCATTGGTCGCGCCTTGGCGGAGGCTTTTGCCAAAGAAGGGACGCAATTAATTTTATCGGCTCGTAGGAAGGATAAACTGGAAGAAGTGGCAAAATCGTGCCTTGCAAAAGGCGCCATTGAAGTAAAAGTTTTGCCTTTCGATTTGGCCGATGAAACTGGTACAAACGAGGCTTGTAAAATTGCAGAGGCAGCATTTCAGGGTATAGACCTGCTACTTTTAAATGCGGGCATTTCCCAGCGTGCCTTTGCGGCAGAAACCACAATAAGCACATTTGACAGATTGATGAAAATCAATTACTTATCAAATGTACGTATCACCTTAAGTGTTTTGGTAACTCTATTAAAAAGAAAGGGGCAAATAGCCGTAGTTTCTAGTTTAGTCGGGAAATTTGGTAGTCCTTATCGTTCAGGCTACGCCGCTTCAAAACATGCTTTACATGGTTTTTACGATAGCCTGCGCGCCGAGCATCCCGGTCAATTAGAAGTAAGTATTATTTGTCCCGGTTTCATAAAAACGGAGCTTTCCTTACACGCCCTCAAGGGAGATGGGAAGGCATTGAACGAGATGGATGAGGCGCAGGCGAATGGTATGCCTACAGAAATTTTTGCCGCTAAGGCTTTGGCAGGACTAAAGCGAGGCCAGGCCGAAATGTATATTGGCGGAAAAGAACGCTTTGGAGTTTACTTAAAACGCTATCTCCCGGCCGTATTTCGACGAATTATTAGCCGGGCGAAAGTGCGCTAATAGCTTTGCATTATAAGACTTAATCAGAAATTAACCCAAAAGCTTGGTGGGAGAACTTTCTGCTGCTTAGATTTGTTCTACATAATACGTTAAACACAAACACCATAAAATTCAATAACATGGCATTCGAATTACCAAATTTACCTTACACACACGACGCATTAGAACCCCATATTGACGCCAAAACCATGGAAATCCACCACGGTAAGCATCATGCAGGATATACCTCTAAATTAAACGCAGCGCTAGAAGGCAGCGATTTAGTTTCTAAATCTATCGAAGATATTTTAGCGAATGTTTCTGCAGCCGGTGCTGGCGTAAGAAACAATGGCGGAGGTTTTTACAATCACAGTCTTTTCTGGAGCATCATGTCACCCAATGGTGGTGGAAATCCAAGCGGCGAATTAGCGGAAGCGATTAATGCAGCTTACGGATCTTTCGAAAAGTTTAAAGATGCATTCTCAAATGCTGCCGCTACTCAGTTCGGTTCAGGTTGGGCTTGGCTATCGGTAAAGGCTGACGGAAGCGTTGAGGTTTCAAGCACGGCTAACCAAGACAATCCTTTAATGGATGTGGTTGAGCATAAAGGAACACCAATTTTAGGTTTAGACGTATGGGAACATGCTTATTACCTAAATTACCAAAACCGTCGCCCCGACTACATCGAGGCTTTTTTCAATGTAATTAACTGGGAAGAAGTAGCACGCAGATTCGCTGCAGCGAAGTAAATTCTTTTAGCATAATTTTGAAACCCGTCCAAGTGGCGGGTTTTTTTATGGTCTATAGCCAAGATGTGTTTTTAATTGAGCCTTTAGGATCGAAAAAGAACGGCTCATTAATTATATTCGCAGCATGCAGTTGCCTCCCAACAAGAAAATCTATTTTGCCTCTGATCAACATTTAGGCGCACCTAATTATGAGGCGAGCTTAAAGCGTGAGAAGCATTTTGTGAAATGGCTCGATCAGATTAGTGCTGATGCGGCGGAAATTTTCATCGTCGGCGACCTCTTTGATTTTTGGTTCGAATACAAAAAAGCGGTTCCTCGTGGCTTTGTAAGGGTTTTAGGAAAACTAGCTGAGTTGAGCGATGCAGGAATCCCTATTCACATCTTTACCGGTAACCACGATATGTGGATCTTCGACTATTTGCCGCAAGAAATTGGCGCTAAACTCTACCGTGAACCCATTGAAAGAGAGTGGAATGGCAAAAGCTTTTATATTGGTCATGGCGATGGATTAGGTCCGGGCGACTACGGCTATAAATTTATCAAACGCATTTTTGCCAATCCTTTTTTACAATGGTCTTTTGCGCGTTTACATCCCAATTTCGGCATTGGCTTAGCTGATTTTCTATCGAAAAGAAGCCGCGCAAAGACGGGGCATAAAGACGCCATCTTTTTAGGCGAAGAAAAAGAATGGCTAGTGATTTATTGCCGCGAAATTTTGGCCCAAAAGAAGATGGACTATTTCGTTTTTGGTCATCGCCACTTACCCCTAGATATTCAGCTGAAGCCGGAAGCCGCCCGTTATATAAATCTCGGCGATTGGATCACTTATTATACTTACGCCGTTTTTGATGGCGAGGAGCTGAGCTTGGAGAAGTTTACGATGGGGTAAAAGGTTCCGTATTGTAGCTAATTCCGCATAGCCCTGTAGTAAACCAGGCTGTATTAAATTATTAGGATAATAAAATGGTAAGAGATTTCCATTAGCTTTATTAGTCCTGCTGATTCCGATCTTCGCAAAGGCGCAAATATTCAAGGGCTCAAATCAGCAAATCAGCCCCAATCCAAGCGCAGTATGCTGTTAGCGGCTTTAATATTCGCTGCAGTGAATTACGCGGACGACATCGCATGGGAGTAGATTTAGGTTTTCGTCCCTCATATTGCGATGGTTATTCTGTGCATGGTGATACGGGCATTGCAGGCTTCTATGTCGATAAGAATTTGTAATTACAATTGTCAGGCTACAAGCTTTGGCAGTTCATTCGATTGCATTTTTAGTAATGGCAATGGCTTTATTTCGGCCCGGCCCTTTTTTCGCTATTGGTGGTATACTAGTAAACAATTGGCCTACGACAATGTAGAAGACTACGGCTTTAATGGTTTAAGATCGGAAAGTAACCGAGTTTTAGGAATTCGGTTATTCATTGGTGGCAGTCGTTTTTCTAGGATAAAGAAAGAACATAAGGAAGCATGGGGATATCTCTAGGCCCGGGCATAATGTACCGATGGATTCGCTTTACTATCCACCGAGGCTTTGTCGGAGAAACTTGGTATACGATCTACACTGAAAATAATCAAGGCTTGGTACATCCCGTTTTCATGTAAGACTAGATTTCACTATTAGCGTTAAAAAGCGAGGGGATTAAGGGAGATTTAAAAAGGCTTGCATAAGTTATAGGCGTCCTTTAATAAATCCAAGAACTAAAATTTCTCAGCTATAGTTTCTGTGTTATGACGGAAAACGAATATTCGAATAGATCGTGAAATGCAGCCTTCAATAATACGACTGGCTTACAAGAGCCTATGGTTATTAGATCATTAAAATGGCGCAAATCATAGTCTAAGTATGGCTCTCAAGTTTTGATTTTGTTTGAAAACCATTTGGGTAGATGGTTTTAGCCCTATCTTTGCACTCTTCAAAATTGGTATATTCCACAAGACGCTTCCTATGATGTCATATGTCCAAATTGCCGCAAGAGCATAAATTTATTGATCTTTCAGATTACGGAAGACCAGTTGCTAGGCTTATCGCAAACTCACTCGAGAAGACTACTTTCACCCCCATTCACGTTACTATTGGCTTTATAATATCGGGTTTATTGGCCATACTCTTTATCCTCCAGGGTTATTATTGGTTAGCGGCTTTCTTTTTAATTTTCAAGTCTATTTTAGATGCTGCTGATGGTGAGTTAGCACGAGTGAAACAAACACCTTCTTATACTGGCCGCTACCTAGATTCTGTGGCAGATATTATTTTAAATGCCATGTTTCTCATTTCCATTTGGCATATTAGTCAATCTGCTTTTTGGATCTTTCTGTTAGCATTTTTTGGAATGCAGCTGCAAGGCACGCTTTACAATTATTACTACGTTATTTTACGCAATAGGGTAGACGGCGATACTACCAGCAGGGTCTTTGAATACGAAACCCCCATTGCCTTAAAAGGAGAAACACAGAAAAGTGTAAATATTCTTTTTGCCTTGTATAAAATCCTATACGGTGCCTTCGATAGAATCATTTACGCCTTGGATGCTAATGCAGACCAAGGTAAAGCATTGCCAAAGTGGATGTTGACCCTTCTTTCAACCTTTGGATTAGGTTTCCAGTTATTGGTTATCGCTGTTATGTTAGTGTTAGGTTTAGAAGCCTTTATTCTTCCTTTCTTCCTATATTACTCGCTGATGATAATTGTTTTAATCGCCATGCGGAAGGTTTTTTATTAACCTGAGGTCGGCGTAAAATTATAGGTTTGAGACCAAATTTTAAATTGAACTCATTTTATTAGCAAAGCTTTGTTATACAGCACATTAAACTAAAGTTTTAACCGCAGTCCAAGAATAGCGGTTCGCGGTTGTAAAGGCCCATAAATATAACTAGCATCTCGCTCCGCCCCGCGGTCGAAGTCGCTTTGATAGGCGTTGAAAATATTTTGTACCCCCGCATTAAGCTCTACCTGCCAATCATCACCTTCTAATAGTTGAAAATCGGCGATAAGGCCAAAATCGAAAAAGTCGTGACTGCGTTTTAGCACGGTACGCTCCGTCTCGGCATCAATCACGTGTGGCACTAGCATCGGCCCGCTGTAGCTAAGATTGGCCTTGAAATCGAGTTTGGGATTGAGGCTGTACTTGAGGTTGAAGAAGCCATAGGTTTCGGGGCTGCGCAGCATATCTTTTGTTAGTACTTGTTCTTCGGGTCTATCTGGGTTTTGCCAGATTAGCTCTGCTTCTCGATAACGATTTCTTTGCATACTTAAACCGCTTCGTATTACTAGCCAATCTGCATAAGCGTAATTGTATTCTAGATTAATTCCATAAACCATAGCACCTTCGCCATTGCGTTTGGTGATAAGAGCGGTGCCATTACTAAGTTGACGCTGTTCACTGAGAATGAAGGGGTTTTCTAATATAGTGTAGAAGCTTTCCACAATAAATTGCTGCTCACTCTTCTTTCCTTCTTTTTGTAGGCTGTAGGATAAATTGAAGCTATGGCTAAACTCAGTTTTTAGATTAGGGTCTAATACTACAAAAAGCGCAGCGCCACCTACGGTTTCAATATGAAGATCTTCGTTAAAGGCTTGTGGTGCCCTGAAACCGCGGGCATAACCGCTCCTAATACTGCTATGGGGGTTTATGTCGTACTTTAAATTAAGACGCGGCGATGCGATATTGAAGTTTCGCTCCGTAGTATGGTCGCCTTCTACAAAACGGTATTGTGAATTAAGTTGCAAATGATCGAAACGCATACCCGCCAGAATCTCCAGTTCGGAACTAAGAAACCATTGACTCTGAAAAAAGGAACCTATGGAATTTACGCGCTGGGAAATATTGCGATTGTAGCCGGGCATTTTATCGACAATGGCATTGTACTGTTGTTCTGCACCAAGACTTATTTTTAGCATGGGTTTTACCTGGTAGCTATACTGAAAACCGTTTACCCAATTAATGTCTTGGGAATTGCCATAGGCATTGAGCGCTAAAATATCGGTGCTGCTCAGACTATCATTAGGCCCTAAAACCCGGCCACCAGCGCCGTAGTAACTATCACGAAATACTTGTTGAGCCGAACTGTAGATAGAAGCGAATTGCTCTAGTTCTTCATCGGCACACTCGTAGGACAGTCCCGCTCCTAAGATTTGATGTTGAAGATCTTCCGCCACTCGGCTTTGATGGGGTAGCAGGTTAAAGTCACTTCCGCCACGACGCCCCTCTTGCATCCAAAAAACATTATAGCGTAGCTTTTTACGACTGCTCGCTTTCCAATAGGCATCGAGGCCAGCGCTGATGTTCTCTAATTCTGGAAGCTCAGAAAAACCATCCTTATTGGCATCAAAATGGTCGCGCTTCCGCCGAAAGGCAAAAAGATAAGCTCCGCTTGAATAATCTTTATTGACGACACTCGCTGCCATTTGTTGGTTTTGCTCGAGGGCAGATCCGCCAATTAGTTTGAGTCCGGTAGAAATATCGATACCCTTACTTTGTGCTTCTTTGGTGATAATATTTAAGGTGCCGCCAATGGCCGAAGCCCCGTAAATAGCGGATGCCGCGCCTTTCACTACTTCCACTCTTTCGATCATCGAGGGAGGAAACATTTCTAATCCGTAAACCCCCATTAAGGCGGAGAATATCGGACGAGAATTGACCAATACCTGCGAGTAGGCTCCATCTAAACCGTTAATCCGCAACTGGGTAAAGCCACAACTCTGGCAATTATTTTCCACTCTTAAGCCCGGACTGAAACTTAGTCCTTCGGCGAGACTAAGCGCTTGCACGTCTTGTAAAAGGCGATTGTTTACCCGGTTTACAATTATGGGCGCACGGTGAGCGGCGATGGCTTTTCGATTGGCACTAATTACCACTTCTTCTAATCCAAGACGATCTTCTTTAAGCTGTAAGATGCTGTTTTTTAGTAGTGTGTATAAAGGACGGTGCAAGGAATGAAAACCAATAGACTTGATTTCAATAAGGCTGCTATCCGCGAGTTCTCTTATGTCTAATTTGAAATTCCCTTTTTCATCACTTAGGCAGCCAATCTTGTGCTTGCTCGAAAAAATTTCTACTCCACTAAGCGCCTCTCCTACAGGGTTTCGTACGGTTCCCGTAAGATAATCTGGCCTTTGCGCTTGCAAGGAAGATAAGCTGAAGAATAGCAGGAGAATCGTTTTATGCATACCGAAATATAAATTTAGGCAAATCTAAAAATGATTTTAGTAAATTCGCGAATAAATTTAGAGGACTGTAATTTTTATGACTAAGCTTTCTTTAACCGAGGAGAACTATTTGAAGGCCATCTACTTTATCGGGGGCACTTCCAATCAGCTCGTAAACACAAATGCCATTGCAGAGCGGCTAAATACCAAGGCTGCTACTGTGACTGACATGCTGCGAAAATTAAAACAGAAGGATTTAATTGAATATCAGCCCTATAAGGGTACGCGTCTTAAGTTGGAGGGGAAGGTACAAGCCATTGGCATCTTGCGTAAGCACCGGCTATGGGAAACTTTTTTAGTAGAGAAATTGGCATTTGGATGGGAAGAGGTACATGAAATGGCCGAGCAACTAGAGCATATTCAGTCGGCCGAATTAACGGAACGTTTATCAGCGTTTTTAGGTTTCCCCGAATTTGATCCACACGGTGATCCTATCCCTAATAAAGAGGGAGTTTTCCCGAGGCGCGATAATGTTACCCTCGATCGGGTGAGTCCCGATACCGCCGTGATGGTACAAGGGGTAAAGGATTCGTCGACCGAGTTTCTAAATTACATCGCCAAGTTGGGCATTCAATTAGGCGATCACATTGCGGTAAAAAGCGTGGAGGAATTCGACCGAAGCTTAGTGGTGGAGCATAAAAACCAGCAATATCGTTTAAGCGCCTTAGCGGCTGCAAATCTTTACATCAAAGAATTATGAGACAGGGCTATTTTGCTATAATCGCAACTTTATGGTTAGGGGCCTGTTCACTTCCCTCTCAAAAAAGCTCAAGCAATAAGGTGGTTTGCACAACTGGAATTATCGCCGACGCGGTACAGGAGCTGCTGCAAGGACAAGATAGCATTAGGGTTAGCGCCTTAATGGGGCCAGGTGTCGATCCGCATCTTTATAAAGCCAGCCAAGGCGATATTAAAAAGTTAATGGACGCCGACCTGATTATCTACAATGGTTTACACTTAGAAGGTAAAATGACAGAGCTTTTTGAGAAAATGCAGCAACATACTAAACTTGCTGCCGCAGAAGCCATACCTAAAGACAAGTTGATTAACAGTAGCAACTTTGCCAGTGCCTATGATCCGCACGTTTGGTTCGATTTGAAGCTTTGGTCTATCGTTGTATCGGCTATGGCAGATAAACTTCAGGAACAATATCCTGCTTTAGCTTCCAAAATTGGCGAGAATGAGAAAAGGTACCTGAAAGAAATAAATAGTTTGCACGAGACGCTTTCTAAAACAGTGAGGCAAGTTCCTAAAAATCAGAGGGTATTAATAACCGCCCACGACGCTTTTGAATATTTTGGGCGCCAATATGGTTTTGAAGTTAGGGGTTTACAGGGAATTTCTACCAGCTCAGAATATGGCATTCGGGATGTAAGTAACCTCGCACAGTTTGTTTATAAGCAAGGTATAAAAGCAATTTTTATTGAAAGCTCCATTCCTAAAAGGGCGATTGAAGCGGTACAGGCTGCCGTGGAAGAATTGGGAGGTTCGGTGAGCCTAGGCGGACAATTATACTCGGATGCTTTGGGTGCAACTGATGGTCCGGCGGGAACTTATTTAGGCATGGTTCGTACGAATACCAATACCATAGTGGAGGCCCTCAAATAATGCAAATAATGGAAAATCAAACAGCCTTAGAAGTACATAACCTTACGGCCAGCTATCAGCGTAAGCCCGTTCTGTGGGAAATTGACTTTAAGGTTCCTAGTGGTCATTTGATTGGCATTTTAGGCCCGAATGGTAGCGGAAAAACCACCCTTCTTCGCAATATTATGAACTTGATGGAGGCGGATAGTGGCTATGTGAAAATTTTCGGCAAAGACCTCGATGAGGTGCGCAGTCGTTTAAGCTACGTACCACAGCGCGAAAGCGTTGATTGGAATTTTCCTGCCAGCGTGCGTGAAGTGGTAGAAATGGGGCGTTATCGTCCGGGTAATTTACTGCGCCGCTTAAAAAGTAGCGATAAGCAAAAGGTAAAGGCGGCCTTAGAAAAAGTGGGTATGCTCGCTTACGCAGATCGGCAAATTAGTGAGCTTTCCGGCGGCCAACAACAGCGGGTTTTTATAGCCCGATCTTTAGCGCAAGAGGCGGACATTTATTTAATGGACGAGCCTTTTGTGGGCGTTGATGCTGCTACGGAAGAAGCGATTCTTTCCTTATTATCAGGCTTACGCGATGAAGGTAAAACCGTCTTAATCGTTCATCACGATTTGCAAAGTGCCTACCAATACTTCGACTGGATGATTCTTCTGAATACGCGTTTAATTGCCGCGGGACCTAAGGAAGAGGTCTTCAACAGCACGTATTTAAGAGAGGCCTATGGAGGGAAATTAAATCTTCTTTCCAAGTTGGGGGAAATTATTGCTCGCGAGCAATTCCCGCTGCGTGAGCCCGATTTCAAAGAAAAAGAAGGTAGCGGCGATGAATGACGTTTGGGCCTTTTTCAGCTTTAGCGATCCTACCGTAAGGATTGTTAGTTTAGGTACTGTTTTTTTAGCGATGAGTGCCTCGGTGGTGGGTACTTTTGCCTTTCTGCGCAAGCGCGCCCTAGTGGGAGATGCCATTGCACACGCGATATTACCCGGTATCGCCATTGCTTTTATGCTTAGTGGCACTAAAAATCCGGTAGTTTTAATGATGGGGGCTTTAATTAGCGGTTGGCTTGCTACTTGGGCCATGGAATACATTACCGAAAAAACCAAGCTTAGCAATGACACCGCAGTTGCCTTAGTATTAAGTGTGTTTTTCGGTATTGGAATAATGCTGCTCACCCATATACAACACAGTGGCTCTGGTAACCAATCTGGCCTAGACCAATACCTTTTTGGAAAGGCCGCTGGCATGACCGAGCAAGACCTTTGGACCTATTCGGTAGTGGCAGTATTACTTTTAACGGTGGTGCTTAGTCTTTATAAAGAGTTAAAGGTTTATTCCTTTAACCCTGATTTCGCCGCAGTATCGGGTTTGCCTGTTAAAGCTATTCGCAGAATTTTAAATTTGGTAACTGTTTTAGCCATTGCTATTGGCATTCAGTCGGTGGGCGTAGTTTTAATGGCTGCTTTACTTATTACACCTGCCGCTGCGGCTCGCGCTTGGACAAGCTCCCTAAAAATTATGCTTATTCTCGCCGCTTTAATTGGGGGAATTTCAGGATTGAGCGGATCTTTAATTAGCTACTTATCACCCGCCATGCCAACGGGTCCGTGGATTGTAATGACACTTTCTATAATCACTTTGCTTTCCTTGTTTTTTGCTCCAAAAAGAGGAGCGCTGAGCCGCCTATTAAAACAGCGCCGTCACAGCCAAAAAATCTTAAATGAAAACCTATTAAAGGTCTTTTACAAACTTTCTGTAGAAAGAAAATTAGAACAAGTGGGGCTTAGCGTAGACCAATTACAAGCCGAAAGAGCGATTAATAAATCTGATTTTGCCGCGGCCATAAGGCGCTTGAAACGTAAAAACTGGCTTTTAGCGGAGGGTGAAAAACTTAAGCTCAGCAGTATCGGTTTGGTGGAAGCTAAGCGGGTAGTGCGTTTGCATCGTCTGTGGGAGATGTACCTAAGTCAGCGCCTTAATTTAAAGGAAGACCATATTCACCCTAATGCAGAAAGTATGGAACACATCATTAGCCCTGAGCTGGAGGCCTTGCTTTTAAAAGAGCTCGACTTTCCTACCCAAGATCCGCATAACAGTCCAATCCCTTACGCAAATTAAGATGGAAGCAATTTTCATCATCGCCACCGGTGCTTTAGTAGCTATGACTTGCGCCTTATTAGGGAGCTTTTTGCTCTTGCGTAAAATGGCTATGTTAGGTGATGCTATTTCGCATGCAGTTTTACCGGGTATTGTTTTGGCCTTTATGATATCTGGCAGCCGAGATAATTTTAGTATGCTCATCGGCGCAAGCCTAGCCGGACTTTTAGTGACCCTTTTAATAGAGCTACTTCACAAGAAAATACACTTGCAAGAAGACGCTTCCATTGGCATTAGTTTTACTTGGCTTTTCGCCATTGGGGTAATATTAATTAGCGCCTATACCGAGCAAGTAGATTTAGATCAAGACTGCGTTTTATACGGTGAAATAGCCTACGTCCCTTTCGATTTGATTTATTTTTCGGGCGGTGAGCTCTTCTTTCCGAGGGCCACTATAATTTCGGGGCTGCTCTTTTTGCTAACCCTAGGCTTCGTTTTGGTCGCTTATAAAGGTTTGAAAATAACATCCTTTAATAGTGATTATGCTAAATCGTTGGGTATTTCCACCTTGGCTTGGCATTTAGTATTTATGAGCATGGTTTCTATAACCACCGTACTTTCTTTCGAAATTGTGGGAGCCATTCTCATTGTAGCTCTATTGGTGGTGCCCCCTGCTACCGCTTATTTACTGACCAAACGCTTAAAGCAGATGCTTCTTTTGGCTTTAATTTTCGCGCTCCTTTCTGCTATCGGGGGTTATTATTTAGCCGTTTTATTAGATGCAAGTATTGCTGGTGCCATGGTTTCTTTGGCAGGCTTTTTCTTTCTTCTAGCGCTAATTTTTAGTCGTCTTCGTTCTCGCTCACTCAAGGTAGATGCGTATTTAAACGAGTAATCATTTGTAAATGAGAGCTTTGAGTTTTTAAAATGACAGTCTAAAATTAAGTTTATAAAAAGTTTAATTTAGATGCAGCAGCGTACCATATTAGCGGGACAAGATGCATATTTGCAGCGCAAAAAAAATGGTTCAAACCAATCACCAAAAAGATATATTAATTATGCCTACCCCAAAAAACAGTACTCCTAAGCGCCGGGTTATAGTTGATTATAAAAACGTAACTCAGGACATTCTTGGTCTTTTTGCCGATCGCTACCCTTATGGTTATGATGATATGGATATCGTGAAGTTTCAGAATGCGCAAGGAGCTACCGTTAGAGCGGTGCCGATTGAAACTATGGATACTAAATACTTAGTAAAGGTAAGCGTAGAAATGGACCGCAAGATTGAGGCCTTCATGGATGATGAAGATGACGAGGACCTAGATTTAGGTGATGACGCGGCCCTTGATACGCCCGAGGACGACTTGGATGATTAATGAAGAAAACTAGAAAAGACTATTTTTTTGTGGGATTACAAATGGTGCTTTTTGTGTTATTTGTGATACCTTTTCAACTAGAGCAAAACCTGCCCCAATTACCCCAATGGCCGGCTCAGCTAGTTTTAATAATTGGTCTAATAGAGGTTGTATGGGCCTTTATGCAGCTACGGAATTTTATCAGTGTTTGGCCCACTCCTAAAGATGATTCTGAATTAGTTACTTGGGGCTTATTTGCTATCGTGCGTCACCCAATTTATAGCGGAATAATTCTGGTTACGGCTGGTTACGCATTTTATAAGACAGACCTATATAAGCTACTTATCTGCTTGGCCTTATGTATTCACTTCTACTTTAAAAGTTCCTACGAAGAAAAGCGACTTACAGAGCGCTTTAAAGTATACCCGCGCTACAAAGCAAGAGTAGGGCGGTTTTTTCCAAAGCCACTATCACTTAGGGCTAAGCCATAAGAGCGGGTTTACCGCATTTTGATTACTCCAGATTTCGAAATGTAATTTCGTCTCAGAGTTAATGGGGTTGGTATATGATTTTCCTAAAGTCTGATTCTTAGTTACTTTATCACCCTTGCTCACGGTAATGTCGGTAACGTTCTGGTAAACGCTGAAGTAATTTCCGTGGGTAATTATGAGCGCTAATTGTCCAGTAGGCATGCGGAACATATTTAGTACTTCTCCGTCAAAAATCGCTCTAATTACGGCGCTCTTTTCGGTAGCGATATCAATTCCGCGGTTGTCGATAATCACACTTTTAACCACGGGGTGGCGCTGCGGACCAAAGTTCCCCACCACTAAACCTCGTTCTACTGGCCAAGGTAAACGTTTGCGGTTGGCCTCGAAATTGGCCGATAAAACGCGATCTTCGGGAGTTAACTCATAACTAGGAGCGGCATCGGCGACTATCACATTAGCGGCCTTTAAGGCTTTTTCTTTCGCATCAATTAATTCTTTAATACGGTTATTGCTAGTATTACTGCTAAAGTCTTTACCACGTATTAAGCCTATTTCAATCGCTCGGTCCTCCAATTGCTTGCGGGCCGCTTTAGCTTTTGCCTTGGCAATTTCAGCTGCGATAATGCGGCTAATTTCATTTTCTACCTTTTGAGCTTCTTCCTGTTTTTCCGTTAAGGATTTTTTCAGATTATCCTCCATTTCCTTAAAGGCAACAATGGCTTCTTCCTGGCTGAGTCTTTCGCTACTAAGCTTATTCTTTTCTAGGTTTAGCTGTGTGCGTACGGCGTTCTTTCGTACCTTCTGAACGCGCAGCTTTTCCATTTCTTTCGATAGCTCTTCTTCCTTTTTCTCAATCTCTTTTACCTGCCTTTCGCGGTAAGCGCTGTATTGTTTAAGGTATTCTATTCTGCGCAGGGCCTGGTTAAAATCTTGCGAAGAGAGAATAAACATTAGGCGACTGGTGTTTTTACGGCTTTTATAGGCTTGCTCAATCATTTTGGCATAAGAAGCCTTGAGTGTTTCTATGCGCACCCTTAAGGTATCGGTGCGTTCTTGCATCGCGTTTTCCTCTTCCACTATTAATTCTATTTCGCGGTCGAGAGTGCGAATTAAGCGCTCGCGCAAACGTAGCTTTTGCTGCACAGTTTCGATATTACCGATGGAATTAGCGCGATCTTTTTGGGTTTCTTTTAGGATGCGGTTGGCCAATTCTATCTCATCCAAAAGTTTAATCTTTTGAGATTCTAGTTTTTGACGCTCCGTCTCCTGACCTTGTACACTAAGGCTTAGAGCAAGGCAAATTAAAAGGAATAGTATTTTAGGGCGCCAAGTCATACTGAGAGGGAATGCTGTAAGGAGTGCTTAGTTTATCGCTTTTTTCCACGCTTTTTATTTCTAAAATCACACGCGTGCTTTCGCTAGATAGGAATTCAATTTCTACTTGAGCAGGAAATTTGAAATCGGCAAAATCTTGATAGTCTTTATAAATCACCCGAAAGGTTTTGCCAGCGGTTGGTTGTTTAATTTCTAAGTAATTAGGCCGAAATAAAGTGCTATTAATTTCTTGATTTACAAACTCATTTTGCGCTTCCATAGCTAGTGTTTTACCACTGGGGTCGTAATTGTGAATGAGGTAAGCATTGGCAATAAAAGCCTGGAATCGCTCGTCATTCATTTGCCAATAGTTGGCACCCAAAGCAGCCATTAAGGGTGCGAATTGAAACTCTATACCCAATTTACTCGCCATGCTTTTCGGGTCGCCTTGTGCGTAATTTCGCTCTAAACGATTGTAATAGGAAAACCCTTGCGGACTTAATATTCCGCGGGCTACTTTTATTCCAATAAAGGGATCGGAGATATCGACCCAAATAAGGCTGTCTTTTAAAATGCGGATTTCATAACGAAAAGACTGATTAAAGCCAGGGCTTTGCACACGCCCTTTGCCTTTTATGCTTAACGTTTCATAAACAAAAGCAGCGTCTTGAATTTTTTCTTCAAGCTTGGCTAATTTCAAATAGCTTGGCGCACCTTTCGGCAGATTGCGCTTCAAGCCACAGCTTACCACTAAAACTGAAAGTATTAAAAGCGAGAGGACTTTTCTCATTGTAGGGCGTCTATTTTTTGCTGAAGACTTTTATTGGCAGGGTCTTTTTCTAGGGCTAGTTTGTACTGGGCTATTGCCTCTTCAAAGCGCTTATTGGCTTCTAAAATTTCGGCATAATGCATAAGAACTTCCGCATCGTGTTTGTTTGTTAAACCCAGTAATTCTTCCATTTTTTTAAGCGCAGCGGGGTAGTTTTTCTGCTGGAAAAGCACCCAAGCCCAAGTATCAAGAAAAATAGGATTATTAGGACTTAAGCGATTACTTTTTTGAGTGAGGCTTAGAGCCTTCTCTAGCTTTTCGCCTCTTTCGGATAGGTAATAAGCGTAATTATTTAAGGCAGTGGCGTTTTCACTATTTATGGTCAAAGCTTTATCGAAGTAAGCGTCACTCTGTTGATGATCTTTGGTAATATGATAGGCGGCCGCCAATTGTAAATAGAATTCGAGCTTCAGGTTGGGGTTTTGCACCACATAGTTAAGGCCATTTTCGAGGTAAGAAATAGCTTCCTCGCTCTCCTTCGCTTCATTAAAGGCAATGCCTGCCAAGAGGTAAGGGAAAGCTTGATTAGGGTAGAATTCTAGTGCAGCGGGCGCATCTTGGCGCAAGCTATCAAAAAGCCGATTTTGAATTTCAATTAAAAGAATTTGCTCCCAAAGTTGGTATTTCTGCTCAATGTTAAGCGCTTTTTTATAGAATCCTATGGCCTCGGCGTCTTTGCCATCGCGGCTTAGATAGTCGCCATACATGGCATAAATGCGTGGATCTTCCACCTCGCTTTTTACTATGTCGTTAAGCATTATGTAGGCTTCTTTTGCAAGAGTACTATCTTTTAAAGAAGCAGCGAATAAACTAACTAAAACGCCTATTTTACGTTCCACATCAAGGCGTGGGCTTTGCATGGCTTTACGCAAATGATGCAAGGAAGCTTCTCTATTATTAACCTGTCGGTAATAATTGGCGAGGTCCAAATGGGGGCGTGGATCGTTGCTATCTAGGTCTACCATTTTGTGGTAAATTTCTAGAGCTTCGCTATCGCGACCATTAATTTGGTAAAGCTGTCCAAGCGCTCCGTAGTTATCGAGATTATTGGGGTCTTTATCAATTAGTTGTTTAATGGCCGCGGCCGCACCATCAATATTATTCGCTTTGAGGTGAGCTATTTTTTTAAGTTCGATTAAGGACTCTAAGGGCCGGAGCGTATTTTCTATCGTATCAATATGTGCGAGGGCTAATTCCATTTGGTCTTCCTCCAGGTAAGCCTGCGCCAGTTCATAGCGGAAATCTAAATTTTCACGATCGCTCTTGAGTAGCTTTTGATAAATGATAAGCTGCTCATCATGCAATTGGGCTTGCTTGTAAATAGCCGCACAAAGAAGCATGTACCAGTGATTTTCAGAATCGAGTTCCATCGCTCTTTCCGCATAAAAAAGAGCATTATTTTGGTCTTCGCGGGCAATGGCTAATTGGGCTAGTTCATAGCAAACGGTGGCATTTTCAGAATCGATGCGATAGAGCTCTCCAAAGAGGGCTTCCGCTTTTTCGCTTTCGCCGCGCAACTTGAAGTTTTGCGCTGCAAAGAAATTTTCATTAAAAAGCCTAAGCCTTTCCCCCTTGAGCTTACTCTGGGCAGAAAGGCTTAAGCTAAATGATATAAGAACTAAAAGGAATAAAGATTTATTCCAAAACGCTGTAATCGCCAATAGATATTTCTGTGAAGTTGCCATTAAACTTGGCTTTATTTCCAATCATTGAGTTTTTAAGCGTGGCATTGATTACCTCGCTATCTTCTTGAATTAAAACATCTTCGAGGTGCGAATCTTTAACTACGGTATTTTTACCAACGCTTACACGTGGCCCTACAGTTGAGTTAATAATTTTCGCGCCAGCAGCGATATAACAAGGCTCAATAATTTTACTATTTTCAATAGTAGCCTCGTCGCTCACTAGTTTCTCATCATCTTGAATAAAACCAAGAATTTTACCATTCGTTTCTAGGGTAACCGCTTTATTACCGCAGTCCATCCATTCTTTAACGGTGCCAGAGGTAAACTTGCTACCTTTAGCTTTCATGTTTTCTAAAGCATTGGTAAGCTGATACTCGCCTTTGTCTTTAATGTCATTATCTAAAAGATATTGCAATTCGCTGCGCAGATATTCACCATCATTAAAATAATAAATACCGATAATGGCTTCATCGGAAACGAAAGTTTCGGGCTTTTCTATAAAGTCGGTGATAATGCCTTTATCATCCTTTTTCACTACGCCGAAAGCCGCTGGGTTTTCTACTCTTTTGGTCCAAATAACACCATCGTTTTGTACGTCTAAGCTAAAATCGGCACGGAAAAGCGTATCTGCGAAAGCAACTACTACATTACCACTTAAAGATTCTTTTGCGCAAAGAATAGCATGTGCCGTTCCTAGGGGTTTATCTTGGTAAAAAATACTGCCTTTTGCACCCAAAGAAGCAGCAATATTTTTAAGATCGTTTTCAACGGCCTCGCCAAAATCACCAATAATAAAGGCGATTTCGTCTACTTTTTGTCCCGCCACTTTAACAATGTCCTCAACCAAACGCTGCACAATAGGCTTGCCAGCAATAGGAATTAAAGGTTTTGGAATGGTTAAGGTATGAGGTCTTAAGCGGCTGCCACGGCCGGCCATTGGAACGATAATTTTCATTTTCTAATTCTTTGTTTGAATGTAATAAACAATGTTAGTTACAAAAATGCAGTTTGCCTAAAAATGACCCATATTTTATTAGTAAAAATTTGGTCTTATTTATGGCCTGTGCTGCCAAAACCTCCTGCACCACGACCGGTTTCATCCAAGCTTTCGCTTAAGGCCCATGTGATGCGACTGTATTGGGCAATTACCAACTGGGCAATTCTTTCGCCTGGGGCAATACTAACTTCATCATTGCTGAGGTTTACCAAAATCACCCCAATCTCACCGCGGTAGTCGGCGTCAATTGTCCCTGGGGCATTTAAAACGCTAATGCCTTGTTTATATGCCAAGCCGCTACGCGGGCGCACTTGGGCTTCGTAACCTGGTTCAAGCGCAATATAAAGCCCGGTTTTAACTAAGGCTCTTTCTAAGGGTTTTAATGTAATTGTATCTTCTAAAACCGCTTGTAAATCGAGGCCGGCAGAGCCAGCCGTTTGGTAACTAGGCAAGGGGTAGCCCGACTTATTAATTACTTTAACTGTTGTCATTTTTTCGCAAGTTTAAAATAGCACGTCCGTCTATCCACAGCATGTAAAGGAGATAGAGACTAAAAGTAATAAGCCCAGGCCAAAAGCGGGCATCAAACACATAATAGCTTAAATAAGCGCCAATTAAGGCCAAGCCAAGATACATGCTAATGGTGCGCACGGGATATTTTATGGGATCGTGTTTTTGATTGAGATAATAGGAGTAGGCAGTCATGGCCGCATAACTAATAAGGGTGGCCCAAGCCGCCCCGGTATAGCCATATTTAGGCACCAATAATAGGTTGAAGCTAATGGTAAAAGCCAGTCCGAAAAAGGAAATATAAGCCCCCATGCGGGTTTTATTTTTTAACTTATACCAAATATTGAGGTTGAAGTTAATGCCTAAAAGTAAGTTTGCAAAAAGTAGAACGGGCACAATATCCCAGCCTTCCCAGTATTTCTCATCAATAAAATGACTCCATTTTAAAAGGGAAGTAAAACTTACCAATCCTAAAAAAATCAGCGACTGAATCATTACGAAATACTTCAGTACACGCGCCATATTGTTTTTTATATTGCCTTCGCCTGAAAAGAAAAACGGTTCTGCGGCAAAGCGAAAGGCCTGAATAAAAAGCACCATGAAAGTGGCAATTTTCATCATGGCTCCGAAAACCCCCATGGCAACATCGTTTTCCCCTTCCGGTAGAAGGTATTTCATAAACTGAAACTGGGCTTTCTCATTACTTATCCCGGCAAGGAAACCAATAACTAAGGGGCTAGTATAAATAAGTAGCTCCTTTAAAAGCGCGGGCTTAAGCTTAAAGCGGATTTGAAAATAATCGGGTAAAAAGAGCAAAATCATAAAGCCATTACCAATTAAATTGGCAATAAACACATAGGCTACGCCCCAGTCGGGTTGATATAAAAATTGCAGCGCTTGGGGAAGGAGTTCACGCTCGTTAAGGTAGGGTAAAAGCAAGAAGAAAACTAGGTTTAAGGAAACCATAAGGGCAATGGCACCTAAGCGAATGGCCAGAAAACGCAAGGGTTTGTTTTCGGCTCTAAGTTTAGCAAAGGGTACGGCCGCCAAAGCGTCCATCGCTACAATTAGCAACATCCAAAGAACAAAGTAAGGTCTATCGGCAAACTGCAAGGCTTCTGCAATGGGCTCTAAAAAAATGACGGTTAGGGCGATTAAAATAAGGGAGAGAACGAGAGTGAAGAGCACGGTATGGCTAAAAATATCGCGACCAGCGTACTTTTTGTCGTTGTAAAAACGAAAGAAAGCGGTTTCCATCCCGAAAGTTAAGACTACCATTAAAAAGGCAATCATAGAGTAAATGTCGTTTAGTACTCCGTACTCGGCCTTTTCAATAATCCCTGTATGTAAGGGAGTTAAGGCAAAATTTAGCAAGCGCGCCAGAATGGTGGTTAAACCATAAATTACCGTTTGTGAAGCGAGTTTTTTAAGTGTCGACATTGCTTTTGCTAGAAGTGTAAAAGTATATTTTCACAAACGGAATTTAGCCTGTCATTAAGCTATTTCTGAACCTTTGTATTAACAAAAGATTACCCTTTGCAATTCTTTATCTTTGGCGCAAATTAAAATACCTATGATAAGAAAGATTGCTCTCTTTATCTTGATTGGCTTCGGCTTAAATGCGCAGCATCATGAGTGCTTTGAATTACCGGCCTCTAGTTTAGAAGATATAAAGAACGATGTATTTTATTTAGCATCAAATGAGCTAGAAGGACGCCTTCCGGGCACCACCGGCGAAAAGTTAGCCCGCCAACATATTTTAAGAGTTTTTAAATCGGCCGCTTTAGAGCCTGCATTACTTGGCAGTTTTGAGCAAGAATTTAGTGTGCCCAATAGGGTTGTGCGCATGGAAGGCCTTAACACCTTCACGTATAAAAAAGAGGCACTAAAAATTGATGAAGACTTTTACCCTGTGGCTTATTCTACTAGCGGAAAAGTAAGCG
The DNA here is from genome assembly GCA_003045865.1 of Bacteroidota bacterium. Lineage (GTDB taxonomy): Bacteria > Bacteroidota > Bacteroidia > Flavobacteriales > Schleiferiaceae > Croceimicrobium. The sequence goes on from PZPB01000010.1 coordinate 46,621, forward strand.
GTGAAACCGAGTATGTCTCTTTTGGTATAGAAAGCGAAGAGCTGAAGCGCGATGATATCGACGATAAAGATGTGAGAGGCAAAATTGCCGTTTTAGAAATGAGCTCCCCCGATGGGATTCATCCTCACTCGAAGTATATGCAGTGGCACGACATTGCTAAGCGCGTGAAATTGCTCAAAGAAAAAGGCGCAACCGCGGTATTGTTGGTGAAAACCAAGGGTAATGCGAATTCTCCTGAATCGGAGTTTAAAAGCCTTGAGTCTTGCGGTTTACCCGTGATTTACATTCGCAATGAAAAAATCGCCAAGAAATTAAGAAGAAAACGCTCGGTAAGCCTAGAAGTGCGCTTAAAAGAGTTTCGCGATATCACCTATAATATTGCCGGCCTGATTAATAATGTGGCTCCGCAAACTATTATTATCGGCGCTCACTACGATCATTTGGGTTATGGCGGGCCAAGTTCACGCTATCGCGGAGATGCGGAAGAACAAATTCATAATGGGGCAGATGATAATGCTAGTGGCGTAGCGGGATTACTAAGCTTAGTGCGTTTTCTGTCAAGAACTGAAGATGCTAGTTTAAGGGCTTTTAATTATCTATTTGTGGCTTTTTCGGCCGAAGAAATGGGGCTTTTAGGATCGAAATACTTTACCCAGCAAATCAATAAAATACCCAATCTGCAGTACAGCTATATGATGAATATGGATATGATTGGGAGAATGGAAGATAATGTGCTGGCAATTAACGGAGTAGGTACTTCTCCTTTGTGGTCGGAAATCATCAATCCAATTACTTGCGATTTAACACTGCAGTTAAGCGAAAGTGGTGTAGGACCTAGCGATCACACCAATTTTTACTATTTAAATATGCCGGTATTGCATTTCTTTACGGGCACGCATGAAGATTATCACACACCCGACGATGATGCCGAGAAAATTAATGTAAAAGGGATTTTTAGTACACTAAACTTGATGGCCTCTATTATTCGCAATAGTCCAGTAGGATCAACTTTGCCCTTTACAACTACTAAAGTGGAAAGCACTAAGGCACCAAAATTTTCGGTAACCCTAGGGGTGATGCCCGATTACCTGTATCAAGGTCAAGGAATGAAGATTGACGGGGTAACCAAGGGAAAACCAGGGGAAGGCGCCGGATTACAAGCAGGCGATATTATTACCCAACTAGGAGAAGTTCAGGTATCTAATATGCAAAGTTATATGGAGGCCCTTTCTAAATTAGAAAAAGGCGAAAGCGCCACATTACTCTATAAAAGAGGCGCAGAAGTACTTAGTGCTGTTGTTCAATTTTAAGACTTAAAAGATGAATATTGCCGTAATAGGAGGAGGAAGCTGGGCAACTGCCTTGGTGAAAATCTTCACTGAAAGTAACGATTACGTAGGTTGGTGGATGCGCGATGAAGCCAATGTGATGCACATTAAAAAGTATCACAACAACAATAAATATCTAAGCTCGGTAGAATTGCAAACCGAGAAAATCGATATTTCTACCGACATCAACCAAATCGTAAAGCAAGCAGAAATTCTAGTCTTTGCCATTCCTTCCGCTTTTCTTAAATCTTCACTCAGCGGCTTAACCATTGATATCAGCTCTAAAAAAGTTTTTAGCGCCATTAAAGGGATTGTACCGGATGAAAATCTCATTGTAGGTGAGTTTTTTCATCAAAAATACGGGGTGCCCATAAATAGTATTGGTGTTATTACCGGCCCCTGCCATGCCGAGGAGGTAGCCTTAGAAAGGCTGAGTTATTTAACGGTGGCAACCCAAGATAAAGAACAAGCCGCCGCTTTAGCCAAGCGTATGGACTGTGACTTTATCAAAACGACCATTTCCGACGATATTTATGGTACCGAGTACGCAGCCGTGCTTAAAAACATCTATGCTTTAGCGGCAGGTATTTGTCACGGATTAGGCTACGGCGATAACTTCCAGGCGGTATTGGTAAGTAATGCTATCCGCGAAATGAAGCGCTTTATTAAAGAAGTACATCCGATTAAGCGCGATATAAATAACTCGGCTTATTTGGGCGATTTATTGGTAACCGCTTATTCGCAGTTTTCGCGTAATCGCACCTTTGGAAATATGATTGGCAAAGGCTACACGGTACGCAGTGCTATGTTAGAGATGAATATGGTGGCGGAAGGTTATTATGCTGCGGCCCTAATTAGAGAGGTTCGGAAGGAGAAGGAAATTAAAATGCCCATTGCCGATGCGGTGTATAAAATTCTTTACGAGAATAAAAACCCCAAAAAGCTAATGGCCAAGCTTACCAGTAAGCTTAATTAAGAGCAACGTTTAAGCATGGAAAAGGAATCTTCAGCGCCACATTTTATCGCCTATAAAAGGACGAAACCCAGCTTTAATTCCATCTTGGAGGAAAGTAACAGCCTGAATGATCTTTATCAAGAACGTCGCAGTTGTCGCTATTTCTCATCGGAAAAAGTAGAGAAGGAGGTGATTGAAAATCTCATTCGTATTGCCGCATCTGCCCCGAGCGGTGCCCACAAACAACCCTGGTACTTTGTGGCGATTAGCGACCCCATCTTAAAAAAGAAGATTAGAGAAGCAGCCGAAAAAGAGGAGCGTGCCTTTTACGAAGGGCGGGCTAGTGACGAGTGGCTAAAAGATCTAAAACCCATTGGGACCGACGCCAAAAAGGAGTTTTTAGAAACTGCGCCGTGGTTAATAGTAGTCTTTAAGCGCAGTTATGATGTATCCCCGCAAGGCGAAAAAGCGAAGAATTATTACGTAAACGAATCCGTGGGTATTGCTAGCGGTTTTCTCATCAGCGCCATTCATCATTTAGGCCTATCAACCCTTACACATACCCCCAGCCCAATGAACTTTTTAAGCGAAATTTTGGAGCGCCCTGTCGAGGAAAAGCCCTTTCTTTTACTGCCGGTAGGTTACGCTTCTGCAGATGCGCAGGTACCCGATTTGCAGCGAAAAGGACTAAATGATACAAGTGATTTTCGCTGATTTACAGGATTTCAGCTAGGAATGACACTTTTTTTCGCTAGGTTCTCACCTCACTTTCTTTTAATTATCATATTTGAAAGTTGATAGGGGGAAAACAATGATTGCACAATTAAGCAAATACCAAATAGGGTTCTTTATAACGGCGGTTGCGCTGGCTTCATTAGTGGGTATTAATCAATACCATTTTGCCATGTGGAACCAGTATATTTCCTTGCCTTGGCTTTACGACATAATCAATCCTGCGCTTTACCAAAACGATTTATTGGTAGATCAACAAGTAAATTCACCTACCTTCTTTTTATACGGATTAGCGGCTTTGGCGCCTTTGTTTTTACAAAAAACTCCGCTACTGTTTTTTAGTCTATATAGCTTAACTTTAGTCTACACAATTTATTCATTCTACCGCTTAGGCTCGGGCCTTTTTAAGGATAAGCGTAGCGGGGTTTTGACGGTAGTTTTATTGGCCTTCGCATTCCCGGTAATTGGCGATGTGAGCCTGTGGGATAGTCTTTTAATGGAGCGTACTATTGCTCTTCCTTTTTTATTGATTTCCATTTACAGTAGCTACAGTAAAAAGTATTGGCTTAGTATTGTCCTGCAGGCGATCGCTTTTAATATTCATCCTTTATCTGCCGCATATATTATTGCCGCCACTTGGTTGGGCGTGCTAATCGCAGAAGGCTTTAAAAAGGAATACTTTCTTTACGGGGCGGCTTTGTTAGTCTTAGTTTCTCCTGCTTTATACCTCCGCTTCACCAGTCCCAGTGAAACAGCGTACGGTGCCGCTTTAACCGCCACTTGGATGGAAGTAATGCGTCTTCGTAATGGACATCACACCTTTCCTTCGGAGTTTCCTCTCCTCATTTTTGTAAAATCACTCTTAATAGCTATCACCTATTTTGTGTTGGTGCTGCAAGGTGGTTTCAAAATGGCCCAGAAAAAGTATTTACTAGCTTTTGGTTCTCTTATTCTTTTTATGCTCTTGCTAGGAACGGTTTTCACAGAGCTTTATCCCATAAAGTTGATTATACAGTTACAGTTTTATCGTGCCTATTTATTCCTAGTCATTTTAACGATTGTGCTTTGGTCAGGTTTAATTATTACCAGGCCTAAACCCTTGTATTTTCTTTTGGCTAGCGCCATTCTCGCCCAGTATTTTTACGGCGAATGGTCTAAAACGGCCACCGCCTTAATTTTTGCGCCTGGCGCTTGGTTCCTTTTGCGTTTTTATGGTCTAAAACTGCAAAGCACGGTTTTATTAAGCACCTCATTTTTGGCCTTGGGTTTACTGGCCTTTGTTTTAAGAGGTGGAATGGACATTACGCAAGGGGAACAAGAAAAAGACTGGTATGCCGTGCAGGATTGGTTTCAGGCCAGTACCGATATCAATAGCTTAGCCATTGTGCCACCAGCCGAAGCAGGCTTTAGAGTACGCAGTAAGCGCGCTTCCTACGGCGACTGGTTTGATGGGACCAAGGCATTTTTCAGTGAACACTACGCGGCTTATTGGTTAGATCACATGAAGAGCCTTGGCTGCACCGACCCCGAAACACTAAAGGAAGATTATCGCACCCTAGGGAAAGAAGATTTTCTCGCTATTTGGGAAAAAGAGCAGGGTAAATTTAGCGAAGCTTACGCAGTATGCTATGCCGATGAAGCTATCGAAAACTGGAATCTCGTGTTTAAAAACGGACGTTTCGCAGTGTACCAATTGCCTTAATTAAAACGACCACTTCAAGCGTAAAAAGCTCGTTGCAGATAACCACTGTAACGCATCATTTCCCAAAGGATTTTGTGTGCTAAAAGCTTGCACAGCAAAGAGTAAATCGAGGTTTTTACCGAGGGAATAGCTTAGGCTAGGGTAAACAATAAGGTTCCCAAAATCGGGACTAAACATCGTTCCTAAAGAGAGCGTAAAGAGGGGATTAATATTATAATTGGCGCTCAGAAAAAGGGTATGCTTAAAGAGGAATAAGTTACGGGGGCTCATTACATTATCAGCCCCGAGCCGACTGAAATCAGCAAAATTCGCATCGCCGCTACCTTCCTCGTTAAAGAGATAACTCCCCTGGACATAAAGCCCATTCTTAAAAATGTAATCGAGGGCCGTGCTAAAGAGAAAAGCGGGTTTATCACTATCGAAAGGGGCGTAGTAATTATACTCACTCTTAAAACCTACAGTGCCCAAGCTACCAGCAAAGGCGCCACCTAGTACTAAATCTTGTTGATAAACTCCCGCTAAAAATTGCCAGTCGTACTGCCAGCGATTAAACTTATACAGCAGAGCGGAAGTAGAGTTTTTAAGTTCTGTTGCAGGTGCCAAAACGAGCTCCCAGCTATTATTGTAAGTCGGGAAATACTGAATACGCAAGGCATCACTGCCTAGTCGCTCTTCGTAGTCGAAATCGAAATAATTATACTGATTGAAAATGTCATTGGGGTTCCACACCGTATTTACGCCCCAGTTTACCCGCTGCCTTCCCAAACGAACAATCCACTTTTCGCTTTCCCACTGGGCGTAGAAGCGATCTATACTGGTGTGTAGGGCTAAATTCGGATCGCGGCCATAAAAGAAATTGAGGTCTACTAAGCCTGCGTCGGCCTCAAGGCTATTAAAAAAAGCAGAACCATTTTTTAGTTGACTGCCAGCAAAAATACGATTGCGGGCGCTGAGTGCAAAAGACCAAGAATCGTTACTGCGGTATTTGAAATTCAGGCGATTATGGAGTAAATAATCTGCGGTTTGCAAATCTGCGGAAGCGACATTGGGGCCGAAAAAACTACTGTTGGCCAAGCTGTAGCTGCCTAAAAACTTTAGGTAGCCGGATACTTTTAGCTTACTCGGGCTTGGGTTTTCTTGCGCATCTAAGCGAAAGCTTAAAAACAAAAGGAGTAAGAAAAGGAGCTTAATGATTTTCCTTAATCTGTCCATCTTCAACGTAAATAATGCGTGAAGCGCGATCAATTACGCGCTGATCGTGGGTAGAAAAAATAAAGGTGATGCCCTCTTCTTGGTTCAGCTTGTGCATAATGTCGAGCAGGTCTTCCGTGCTTTTCGAGTCGAGGTTTGCTGTGGGTTCATCCGCTAAAACAAAGCTGGGCTTCGAAGCTAAAGCGCGCGCTACCGCTACTCTTTGTTGTTGTCCGCCACTGAGCTCTGCCGGACGTTTGTGCATTTGCGCTTCTAGGCCCACCGCCTTTAAAAGCTCTTGGGCGCGTGTTTTTCGCTCGCGGGCAGATGCGTTCTGAAGGAGCATAATGAACTCCACATTTTCTTGGGCACTTAATACCGGGATGAGGTTGTAGGCTTGAAAAACGAAGCCAATATGCTGCAAACGGAAATTTATAAGCGCATTATCTTTTAATTTATGAATGGCTTTTCCATCCACAATCACCTCGCCTTCGGTGGGGCTGTCTAAGCCGCCAATGAGGTTTAGTAAAGTGGTTTTCCCTGAACCCGAGGGACCAACAATGGCGGTAAATTCACCCGCTTCAATTTCTAGGTTTACCTTATCTACCGCGTGTATAATATGGTCTCCATCTTGGTAAAGGCGACTGAGGTTTTTAGTTTCGATAATTGCCATGGTAGGTTAAATTGTGCGTAGGGTTTCTACGGGGTTAAGTTTTAAGGCTCTGCGAGCAGGATAAATGGCCGCTAAAAGGGTCATGATAAACACTAAAAGGGTGGTGCCCCAGTAAAAGCTCGTAGGCAGGGCAGGGTAAATAACGGAGTCGATACCGTAAGTGGCCAGCCCATCGCTAAAGGCAGCCAGGTCTAAACCACTTTTGCTGCCTTGCCAAACGCTGTAATAGGCGAAGAGAATGCCGAGCGGCCCGCCCAATAATGCGAGGTAAAAGGTTTCGACCATAATCATGGAAAACACTTTAGTCCTGCTCATGCCCACGCACATCAGCATGCCTAATTCTTTGCGACGCTCAAGCACCGCCATTAGCATGGTATTTATAATGCCGAAGGAAAGGGCGAGCATTATAATGCCAATAATTATATAGAGCATTTGCGTCATAATTTCATCTGCGTAAGCGAGTTCTGGACTAATTTGCTTCCAGCTCTGAATGGCCAAAGCAGGAAAATTGGCTTGCAATTCCTGCTGTAAGATTTCGATATCTGCATCTTCTTTTAGCAATGCGGCAATTTCATGCACTTGCACCGACTCAAGGCCGAGAAGCGTTTGTAAATCGCTTTGCCGTACATAGAGATTGAGCTCTTCCATCTTAGAAGAAACATCTTTATAAAGGCCTTTTACCTTAAAGGCAGATGAGATAATGTTTCCTTGCCCGTCGCTGAAATTAAGGATGATACGCGAGCCAATTTTAGCTTCCAATTTTTTTGCTAAGGCGCGACCAATCAGCACGGGATTACGTCCTTTTTCTGGGAAATACTCTCCTTCGGTAAGCTTCTCTTCGAGGTTACTTAAAGCCGCTTCGGCATTAGGGTTTACGCCAATAATTTGCGCAGCACCGCTGTAATGTGCCGAGCTGACCATGCCGCTGGCTTTACTGCGCGTGGCATAGGCTTTAAGACGCGGATCTTTATTTAAATAGTCATCTACGGCAGTGGCCGAAAAAGTATAGGCTACTTCCTTTTGATCGAGCCAAGTGCTATTATGAATTTGTATATGGGAAATCTGATTACGAATCATGCTTTCTTTGCGCTGCTCGTTTAGGCCGAAGCTAAAAGCGCTTACAAAAATTCCCGCCCAAATGCCCAAGAAAATGGAGCATACCACCACCGCACTTCTTAGTTTGTTTCGCCAGATATTCCGCCAGGCAATTTTAAATACAGTTTTCATTGTCGCATGGCTTTAACGGGTTGTAGGCGGTACACAATAAGCACTGCGTAGAGGCTTAAAACCAGGCAGATAAGAAGAATGGCGCCGCCGTTATTGAGCCAAATACTGGGGTCGAGGCTGAAAGGAATAATCGGTTCCATGCCATAATCTTCCATCATTTTGTCCATACCATCACCCAATTGAATTGGATTAACATGGTAGTACCAAGTGATAGGGAGGGCGAGAAGACTGCCACTTAAAACGCCTAGCAGGGCTAGTAAAGTGGTTTCCATATAGGTGGTGAAGGCGAGGTGAAAACGACTCATTCCCAGGGATATGAGAATGCCGAATTCGCGCATGCGCTCGGAGGTGAGCATCAAAATGGTGCCGAAAACGCCGAAGCCAATTACGAGGTAAAGAATAAACAGCATGGCTAAGCCACCGGCACTATCGGCTTCCATGGCTTGAATAAGTTCGGGCATCATATCGCGCCAAGTTAAAACGGCATAGTCTTGCGCATCTAGCTGCGACTGTAAACTCTGCTTGAGAGCATAGAGATCATTTTTATTTTCGGGAACCACCACCAAAGCGCTCAGGCGTTGGTAGGCACCCGTAAGTTCTTGTAAGTCCGCCAGTTTTAGATAAACCGTGCTTTTATTGGCTTTGGGGTTTTTTAAATCGGCAATGCCGCTAATTAAAAATTTGCCGTTGGCGCTCATGCCTTGGTAACCCTGACCAATAATTACGAGGCTATCGCCCACTTTTAGAGCGAGGTTTTCGGCCAGTTTCTCCGCTAATACTACCGCACTTTGCCCTGGCTTAGGGAAGCTACCCGCCACAATTTTTTCGTGCAAACCGAAGTATTCAAACTCTAGTTCTTGGTCAATTCCGCGTAAAAAGCCCGGTCTGGTTTCGCTCTCGGCAGATGCCAATAATCCAAAACTTTCTAAGCGAGGCAGAAGCGCCTTAAGCTGCTTATTTTGACGGAGCTTGATTTGCAGGCTATCGCTTTGGAGGATGCTTTTTTCGAGGCTCTGTTTTTCCCAGTAGCCCGGTGCTTGAATTTGCAGATAACCGGTAGTAGCATTAATTACGCTGGCGTAGGCTTGATCGTAAGTGCCCAGTTGCATGCTACGCATAATGAGAGCGAAAAATAAAGCGAAAGCCACGGAGGCCATGGTAATAAGGCTACGTCTTTTATTGCGCCAAATGTTTCGCCAAGCGATTTTAATTAGCATTTTATCGTACTCTTTTCATGTACTGGGTAGTGAAATATTCACGGGGAACAGTAGTTTCGAAATCGAGTGTATGATACTCGAGGATGGTCATGTTACCGGGCTCGGCCACCGGTTTCATAATGGTGATGGTGGCAAGAGTGCGACCGCCAATTTCGCGGATGTTTTTGCCTTCCATGAGGTTTACCAAATCACCTTCTTCATCGTAAAACTCGCTGCGCAATTGGATGTATTCCGCTTGGTCGATATGGAGAATGATTTTGCCCCACACTACGGCCGCATCGGTTTTAGGGAGCAGTTCTATTTGCCAGCATTTACGACCGCCAATTGCCACTTCGCCTAAAAGTTTGTGATTGTAATCTTTTACCAAGGAAGACTCTCGCACTAAATCGTCGTTGGTGAAATCGGAGCCCATCCAGCTTTGCATCATCATACTGGGAGGTAGCTTTACATTGCGCTCAATGCTAGGAATCCAATTGTAAATTTCTTTTTGCTTTTTAAGGTAAACGGTGCCTTTATCGCGGGCGGGACTAGTAATAAGGATGAGGGAATATTCGCTGCCCCGGCTCCAACTTTTCATGCGAATGGTGCGCTCCCAGTTCGGGCGTTTAATGGTCATCGAAATTTCGGAAGTACTTTGTTCCCCGCGTAATTTGTTTTCTGCTTGGGTAACAATATCCGTGGCATCCTGCCCGAGAAGGGGTAGACTAAAAATGAATCCGAGGAGAAGGAATTTTAGGTTCATAATTGATAGTGGTTTAGTATTTTTTCTTTGATGGCTGCAAGGGGATAATCTTCTTGCAAGGCTAAACTGCCAAGGGCAACCCCATCGAGCATGGCGCCAAGATAATAGGCCTCCGCTTCGGGTGCAGGATAGTTTAAAGTGCTAAAGAGTTTGGTGTAAACGTCGATGGTTTGTTGTTTGTGCATTTTTATATCCTCTTTAAGGGTGACCATGGCATCGGGCTGCAAGGCGAGAGAGGTCATAAAGCGCATTAAGTCAGGATTTTTCTGGATATAATCAAAAGTCATTTCTACAGTAAGTCGCAATTGCTCTTGGGGGCTTTTGTTTTTAAGCAATGCAATGGCCTCGCCACTAAAAGAATTGAGGCAGTGGAAAATGCCGTGTAGGAGGTCCTCCTTGCTGTTGAAATAATGATAAGTGAGCCCTTTAGAAATACCGGCTTCTTTAGCGATATAGCTGATGCTGGTTGCCGCATAGCCTTTTTCCGCGAACGCTTTGAGAGCGGTCATTAAAATTCTTTGGCGTGTTTCTTCGCGCTGGGCTTGATTTTGTTCGGGACTGCGTGGTGACATGGATTGAACGATTGGTCAAAGTTAAATAATATTTTTAAATGACCAAGTTTTCAATGCAAGAATTAGGGGCTTTGCTTTAGGGAGTTACCATAACTCTCTGATTCCCTAAAACCAAAAGCCCAGCCTCACGTAAGTGTAAAAATTCGGATGATTGGTACT
>PZPB01000161.1 GCA_003045865.1 Bacteroidota bacterium
CTATTTTCTTTTTAATGGAATGGCTGAGCTCACTTCGTTCGGTTCCTTCTTTTTTGATCAACCGAGGAGCAAAGTGACGAGCTCACAAACTCCTTTAAAAATAAAGTACTGTTTGTAACTGAGGCGAAGCCGAACTCACGAACTCCTCTAAAAGAGGATAAGCGTTCGTATCCTAAAAGGAGTCTAAAATATCTTGGGGAACTTTATTGTATTGAGAAGTAGAGTTAAAAAACGCCATCAAAAAAAATAGATGTCATGGGTAGGCGACTATTGTCGTCAGTCTCTTAGTTATAAGCAGAGCCCAAATTTTACTCTGAAATATGATTTAGGAATTTTTGAGAAGGATGAATTGATCTTTAGATGCGCATCTATACAAATGTGGAGCATGCACCTTACATTGAACCAATAACTATAGTCGATAGCCTAAAATTAATCCTAAAGAGGTAATGTAGAGGTAATCGTTTTGTTGGCTAAAATTTTCCTGACGGGTAATGGTAAGATCTAGGCGTGAGTAGAATTTTTGATTAACCAATTTTTGGTAGCCAATACCTACATACTGATTATCGAGGCGATAATTTTGCTCGACCAAGCCATTGTTAAGCAATAAAACTCGCTCATCGGGCACAACGCCACCGCCAAAGGTTACCTGAATGAAATCGCCTTTTCCGCTAAAAAATTGGCGGTATAAAAAGTTATAAGTACTTCCCCAGCCGTAGGCATCATTAATAAAGAAGGGGCGAAAGTTTATATATTCGGAATCCCAATAATAGCCCAATGAACCAGTATACATGGTAACAATATTGGTTAAGAAGTCGAGATAGCGTATCCCTAGAGATCCTTCCAGTTTTGTATTACCAATCATGCTATAATATTCGGCTCCAAAGCGAAAGCTAGGAAAAATAGCGGAAGGTGAATACCCAACATTGAGGTACATATAGGAATTCTTACTAAGGCGTGGGAAAACATCTAGTTCACCTTGAACTCCTAAGGGGGCAAAGGCGCTTGGTTCTGCAAAACCTACCGCAGCATCGCGTTGTCTGTCGGCCACATTAACGCGGCCTATAATCGCACCGATTTTAGTTTGTCGTCCGTATTGTAAAAAGCCAAATAACCAAGGTTTATAGATTTTAGAAAAATAATCCATCGAAACTCCCACTGCTAAGCCATCAACAATTAGTTGATTTAAGAGAAAGGTTTTAAGCTGTTTAAGTTCATTGTTTTCAGGAAAGCGATCTAGAGCGAGGGTAGCTGCGTCGAGGCCTTCATGGTAGCGGTTTTCGGCGACCAGCGATTGCACTTTACCAACATAGAAAAACTCATTGTTTGTTGGAAAGCGCTTAATACCATCATTTGCATAGCGAATGGCCAAGGGAAAATCCTTGTCATAGCGCTCATTATTCAATCTAATTTGGTAGATATCAATGACGCTGGTATCTTCTAAAATAAGTTCTTCGATAATACTTCGAGCAGGCGCATGTTTTCCATCCCACACTAAAGTACGTGCTTTAAAAAGCTTGTATTGGTAATAGTTGGTGGGACTTTGATAGATCAGTAAATCCAGAATCTTACGCGAGGCATCATATTCTTTGCTATAGGCAAGCTCTCGTGCTTGGGCGAAGGCAGAATCTGCATCAGAGGAAATCTCTAAAATTTCTACTGGCCTATTAGCAGTGTCTTTTTGCCCACTTAAAGTGAGGGAAAGAAATAGCAAAAAAGACATTGCAAAGATGGTCTTCAACATGAGCTTAAATTATCTGCCGATAAAAATAATAGGTCGCAGTTTTAAATGCGACCTATTTCGGTTATAAGCTGTATTTAATCGTTGAGTTACTTTCTAGCCACTGCTTTTTGGGCTGCTTCAACAATTTTATCGGTACTAAGACCGTATTTTTCTAGTAACTGATCAGGGGTGCCGCTTTCTCCAAAACTATCATTTACGGCTACAAATTCTTGTGGTGCAGGAAAATTTCTGCTTAACACTCCTGCTAAACTTTCGCCTAAGCCTCCAGCTATTTGATGCTCTTCGGCTGAGACCAAAGCACCTGTTTTGGCCAAAGAATTTAGTAATGCCTCTTCATCCAAAGGTTTAATAGTATGGTAATTTAATACTTCGGCACTAATACCCATGGCTGCTAATTGCTCGGCCGCTTCTAAAGCTTTCCAAACAAGATGTCCTGTAGCTGCAATGGTAACATCGCTACCTTCTTGCAACATCACCGCTTTACCAATTTCGAATTTTTGATCAGCTGCAGTAAAGTTTGGAACTTTAGGACGACCAAAACGCAGGTAAACAGGACCTTCAAACTCGGCAATGGCAATAGTTGCTGCTTTCGTTTGATTATAATCGCAAGTATTTATTACGGTCATGCCTGGTAACATTTTCATCAAACCTAGGTCTTCTAAAATTTGATGAGTAGCACCGTCTTCCCCTAAGGTAAGTCCGGCGTGGCTAGCACAAATTTTTACATTTTTACCCGAATAGGCGATCGATTGTCTAATTTGATCGTAAACACGGCCCGTGGAAAAATTAGCAAATGTTCCTGTGAAAGGAATTTTCCCTCCAATGGTTAATCCAGCGGCAATTCCCATCATGTTTGCTTCTGCAATCCCTACTTGATAGAAGCGCTCGGGATGTGCCTTTTTAAAAGCATCCATTTTTAATGACCCTGTAAGGTCGGCACATAAGGCAACGACGGCTTCGTTTGTTTCGCCTAATTCTGCTAGGCCTGCTCCAAAACCCGAGCGGGTGTCTTTCGCGCCTGTATCGATGTACTTCTTCATTTTAATTTAATTTAACAATGGTGGTGGTGCCAGAAGCAACAGTAAATTCTTCTACCACCGAATATAAACTTTGTCTTGATGATTTTACTCTAAATACAACACGGTACTGCCCAGGTTGTAAATTATAACTCTGTCGAGATTTTTTAGGGTCGAGGTCGGCTACCCAAATTAATTCAGTACCCTCGTATTTTAAAATGCTTCCGAAACCAGGTGCCGAACTTTGTAAGTTTACTACTCCAGGAGGAGGAATGCTTATGGTGGTGGTTTCACCCGCGTTTATTTCCACTTGCGGTA
>PZPB01000079.1:0-11015 GCA_003045865.1 Bacteroidota bacterium
TAAAAAGGTTTGATTTCACAATTCCCGTTTTTGTTTCACCACAAGGTAAGCAACATCCAGTTATCAAAATAGATAATAGGAGCATCGCTCATAGAGGAACTGAGTTCGACCTAAAATTATAGCCTCAGATTTTCAATAAAAGGAAAAGACTAGTCTGGATCGTTCAGCTGTAGCGGGCTACAGCAAATGACCTAGATGCAGGATTTTCACTTTTATTGAAAAAAACGTTTAAGCCTCTTCTAAAAAGCAGTTTTTGGCGCCTTAGCCCTTCAGAATAGCCCGCTATTGCTTCACCGCTTCGGCTTAAAACCCACTATTTATAAGAGGTCTGAGGCCTAATTTTGCATCGAACTCAGGTTTTAAGAACAAATTTGGTGTTTAACCCCTTTGTAGATGCGGTATTATTAATTTTGACTTTTCGGGTCTTTCTCACTAAGGATGAAGGCTTTGAAAGCTTTTTCAAGTCCCTCTTGGTGGTGCTGTTTTTTATGATTGAACTGCTTGCTATTGCTTTAGGCTTGGGACTTGTATTCGTTTAAAGGCGCTACTTAAATAAAGTAAGGTCAATGTGAAATTAGGCATCTGCCAACGAGCAAAAAAACCTAAACTACTTGCCTGAACAACACTCAAGTGCTCCATAATTATCGCGCACTATCAAGTAAAAGAAAGTACTTTTGCCCTTCCAAAAAATAGTTTAAATACCGAAATTGACGGGTAAAATTAAACTCTTCTCGCGGAGATAACTAAAAGTCCCATTCAATGAAAATCCCAGCCAAGTTTCGCATGCTTGTCTTCCTTTTTTTAATGACTTTTTCAATCGGCATCAGTCTTTCCGGTATTTTGCTACTTGTGCGAGAAGGCTTTGTGGATGATTTTTTTAAAAAATGGATGTCTAACTTTATTAGCACTTGGGTAATCGTGCTACCGGTAGCATTGGTAGTTATCCCAATCGTAAATAAAGTCACAGATGCCATTGTAGAAAAACAGTAGCGGGCTCATAATTTATCGCTTTGATAGCTTATCGAAGAACTCTATACCCTTATTCCCCTTACAGACTCTAAAAGCCTCACATTTGCATCGCACACGATTTAATTTTGTGCGATTAAAAAAGGCATCATGGAAAAAACAGTTCAAACCAATCTTAGTCAGAATATATTTCGAGTAATTCTTGCACTCTTTATGATTTTTGCGGGCTTCAGTCATCTCACCTTTAACCGCATCGATTTTCAAGCCCAAGTACCCGACTGGGTTCCGATGAGTAAAGACTTGGTGGTGATTCTTTCGGGAATCGTAGAAATGGCTATTGGCCTCTGCCTTCTTCTTTGGAAAAATCAAAGAGCCCAGATCGGTTGGGCTTTGGCGATATTCTTCGTTTTAGTCTTCCCTGGAAACATTGCCCAATACCTCGATGGCAAAGATGCCTTTGGTGTTCTCGATTCAGATCGCGCCCGACTGATTCGCTTATTCTTCCAACCCATTTTAATCGTCTGGGCAACTTGGTCCACTGGTGCTTGGCAAGCGTGGCGTAACTCAAAAAATAGCAAGGCATGAAAAAGCAAGATCCTTTAAAACTCGAGCGACAAATTTGCTTCCCCATATACTCCGTTTCGCGCCTAATTACTAAAGCCTATAAGCCACATCTTGAGAAAATGGGCCTGACTTATCCCCAATACCTCGTGCTTTTAGTGCTCTGGGAACACCGAGAGTTGTCGGTTAACCAAATTGGAGAAAAGCTGCTGCTTAACACCAACACGCTTTCCCCGCTAATTAAGCGCATGGAAAAAACCTATCTGCTGCAGCGCAATCGCTCGGAAAAAGATGAGCGCACGGTACTAGTAAGCCTCACCGAAAAAGGCCTATCTTATCAGTCAGAGGCCATGCCCGTTCCCGAAAAACTATTGCAATCACTCCTTTCGGAAGAAGTGCAGCTTGGGGAGGTAATGTTATTGAAAGACACCCTCGATAAATGGATCTCGATCCTGTCTAAAAAGACTGAAAATCAATCTAATTCACTTTAAACTATAAAAATAAAATACATGAAAGCTTTACAAATCACACAATATGGTGTAATCAGCGAAAGCTTGGCCATTAAAACTATTGCTAAACCTAGCCTTCAAGATAAAGACGTATTAATTGCGGTAAAGGCCGCTTCCTTAAACCCCATCGACTATAAGATTGTAGGCGGTTATTTAAAAGAAATGATTGCGCTAAAACTCCCTGCTACTATTGCTTATGATGTAAGTGGTGTAATCGTAGAAAAAGGCGCAGCGGTAAGCAATTTCGAAATTGGTGACGAGGTTTATGCCCGCGTACCGCAAGAACAAATGGGTACCGTAGCGGAGTTTGTTGCCGTAAATAGCGAGGTAATCGCCTTAAAGCCCACCAACATTTCTTTCGAGGAGGCCTCAAGTTTACCCTTAGCGGGATTAACCGCCATTCAGGCCCTAGAAAGAGTAGGAATTAAAAAAGATGACCGCGTATTAATTCACGCGGGTTCTGGTGGTGTGGGTAGCTTCGCTATTCAGTATGCCAAACACAAAGGCGCTATTGTTTACACCACTACCAGCGCTAAAAATGTTGACTGGGTTAAAGCCCTCGGTGCCGATCGGGTAATTGATTATACCAGTGAAAATTATAAAGAGGTCGCTAATAACCTAGATATCGTTTTCGATACCCTGGGAGGCGATTATACGCTCGATGCTTTTGAAATAATTAAGGAAGGAGGCAAAGTAAGTTCCATTGCTGGCTCCGCTCCTGACGAGGAAACAGCGCAAATGATGGGCATGACAAATTATCAATTACCCGAACAATTAGCGGCCTTAATTCAAAAGAAATCGGCGGTTTACAAACTAACTTGGATGCAGCCGAACGGCGAGCAATTAGGTCTGATAAAAAGCCTGGTGGAAGCCGAAACAATCTAGCCCATAATGACTTGATTTATACTTTTGAAAAAGGAGTGGAAGCCTACGAACATCTAGCTACCGGCCATGCTCAGGGCAAAGTAATTATCAGTTTTTCCGCTCATTCATAAAAAACCAAAAACGCTTATGCAAACTAGTCAAACTATACTATTAAAAAATCGCCCCAAAGGCAAGCCTAGCTTAGAGGATTTCGAGTTTACCTACAGTGAAATCCCCAGCCTACAAAAAGGTGAGGTTTTACTCAAATCGCTTTACCTTTCGGTAGATCCGTATTTAAGGGGACGCATGAGTAATGCGCCCTCCTATATCGCCCCTTTCGAAGTGGGAAAGCCGATTGAATCGGGCATTGTGGGCGAAGTTTTAGAGTCAAAAGCAGAAGGCTTTCGTGCGGGCGACTATGTTTTTGGCGCTTTAGCCTGGAAGGAAGTGCAAGTTACGCACGCGCGCAGCCTCACTAAGGTAGACTCCAATGTAGCGCCCCTTTCGGCTTACCTCGGCGTTTTAGGTTTAACCGGCCTTACTGCCTATCTGGGAATGATGGAGATCGGCAAGCCACAAAAAGGAGAGACGCTTTTAGTTTCGGGTGCGGCCGGTGCCGTGGGCAGTATTGTTGGCCAAATTGGAAAGATTCTCGGTATGCGCGTAGTCGGTATTGCGGGTAGCGATGAGAAGCTAGCGCTGATGCAATCTAAATTCGGTTTCGATGAAGGCATCAATTATAAGACGACCGAAAATATGCGCGAAGCCATCGCTAAGGCTTGTCCCACTGGTGTAGATGTGTACTTTGATAATGTAGGCGGTGAAATATCAGAAGCGGTGCTATTTAATATCAACAAATTCTCCCGCACGATAAACTGCGGCGCCATTTCGGTGTATAATACTACCGAAGCCCCAAAAAGCATTAGCGTACAGTCTTTCCTAGTAAAGAAAAGTTCTTTAATGCAAGGTTTCGTGGTATTCGATTATGCCGACAAACACGCCGCGGCGATACAACAGCTCGCTGCTTGGATGAAGGAAGGAAAGTTAACTTATACGGAAACCATTAGAGAGGGATTTGACCAAGTGCCTCAGGCTTTTTTAGATCTTTTCGAAGGAAAGAACCAAGGGAAAATGGTCGTGAAACTATAAACACGTGAATTCGACAATAAATTAGAGCCTCAGATTTTCAATGGTAAGAAAAGACTAGTCGGGATCGTGCAGCTGTAAAAGACTACAGCAAATGAGCTAGATGTAGGATCTTCATTTTTATTGGAAAATCCGTTTAGGCCTAATTTTACGTCGAGCTCACATTATAAACGAAAATAAAATAAACATGAGAAATTTTGAATTTAAAAACCCCACCAAAATCATTTTTGGCAAGGATCAGATTAAGAGTATAAAAAGTGAAATCCCCGCCAACGCTAAGGTGCTGATGCTGTACGGCGGCGGAAGCATTAAAAAGAACGGCATTTACGAGCAGGTAAAAACCGCTCTTACCGATCATCAGGTAATTGAATTCGGCGGTATTCCTGCCAATCCCGAATACGAGGTTTTACTCAATGCTTTAAAGGTGATTAAAGACGAAAACATTAGCTATCTGCTTGCCGTGGGTGGTGGTTCGGTAATCGACGGCACGAAATTCCTTTCCGCGGCGGCACTTTACGACGGGGCCGAACCTTGGGATATCCCTAAAAACAAAATCCCCACCTTAAAAGGAATGCCCTTTGGCACGGTTCTAACCCTGCCCGCGACTGGCTCAGAAATGAATTCGGGAGCGGTAATTACCCGGGCCGAAACTAAAGAAAAGCTCACCATGGGTGGTGCTGGCCTATTCCCTCAATTCTCGGTTTTAGATCCGCAGGTAATTGCCTCTATTCCCCAGCGACAGTTGGCCAATGGCATAACCGATGCTTTTACTCACGTTTTGGAGCAGTATCTTACCTTTCCTGCACATGCCAATTTACAAGACCGCATTGCCGAAGGGATTTTACAAACCTTGGTTGAAATTGCACCCCAAATAATGGCCGATCCGAGCGACTATGAGGCCGCCTCCAACTTTATGTGGTCTTGCACCATGGCCTTAAACGGCTTAATTCAAAAAGGCGTTCCTACCGACTGGGCTGTGCATGCCATGGGCCATGAGCTTACTGCCCTTTACGGGATTGATCACGCCCGTACTTTGGCCATCATTGCCCCACGGCACTATGAGTATAATTTCGAAACGAAGAAGGAGAAACTCGCGCAATATGCCGAGCGTGTTTGGAATATTAAGGAAGGGAGTATTGAAGAAAAAGCCATGACTGCCATTAAGCGCACCGAAACCTTTTTCAACGAACTTGGCATCGAAACCAGACTATCCGCCTATACCAAAGATTACGAAGGAACGGCCGAAGAAATCTCCAAACGCTTCAAAGAACGCGGCTGGAAAGGCTTAGGCGAGCACCAAAAACTCACTTCCGTAGATGCGGAAAAAATTGTGAAGATGGCGTATTAATGCCTTTTTGAGATAAGTATAGAAGCCCGTGACGAGAGTTACGGGTTTTTTTGTTTTATCGCTGGAGGAGGCTACTGGAGAAGGTATTTTGGAAAATGAGATATAGTTTGCTGTTAATAAGTTTGTTCTTCATTTTGACACTTAAAATCAGTTTTTCACCCCCGCTGATTAGAAATATATATTTGGCATATCATGGCCCATGTCAAAACCTTTCACTTTGCATAATTTCATTCGTTTTCGACAAAGGTTTCGTCCGGCAAAGCGCCACTTTATGCCGATTTCTGCAGTACCGAAAGTTTGTTCTTCACCTAAAGTTGAAACCGTCCATTCGTAGGAAATCGAAATAGTTAAGTCATCCTTGGACTTGTTGAAGTCGTTTAAATGAAACATAACGTGAGGGATTACAGCATCTATATTTCGGTCAATAAAAATAAACTCTTGACGCCTTAAACTAAAGCCCACTGTGAGAAGCTCATTTGCATCTTTGTATAGTGAAAAAGTATGTGATTGAAGACCTTGTTGATAATCTGCAAGAGCACCAAAAGTCCAATAGCGAAGATCTTTTGTGCGCCCTCCCCTGACACTGCCAAAATAACTAAAGAGGTAAAAAGAATATCTAGGCTCTAAAGGCACTTCAGATTCGAAAAAAGTTTGCACTGGTCGATTGATATGAAAAACTGAAGCGCCAAGAGATAGGAATTTTGGCCTCCTACCTGTGCCGAATTCAAGTGAAGCACGAATTCCCAGTGAAGCATCTAAAAAAAGGTTTGAGCTTCTTTGCTGCTGCATTACATTAGATGGCCCTTGCACCCCGCTAGCATATGGGGTAAATTGATCACTGAAAGTTAGACGGTCCCAATTTAAGTGCTTTTGACCAAGACCAAACTGCACGCCACCTGCAATTAGACCTTTGTTCATCCTGGAGCGTATTCCTGTTTTAAACTTAAAAGGAAAGTTTGCTGAAAGTTGACCAGATAAATTGGTCGTACTAAGGTAGCCCTCTCCTTCGATATGATTATATGCTAAAACCCCTATTCCTAAACGCGTTTCATCCTCGCAGCTAATATTAACACTAGCAATGTGGGACATTAATAAGCCTGGTACTCGAAAATACTGGGCACGTGAATTAAAATTAACGGTTAGGTCATTTGTATAGCCTGCAAAGGCAGGGTTTAGATAGTTTTGATTAAGATAGTATTGGGCAAATACGGGATCCTGTGCCATTAATGAGGCACCTGGTAAAAAGCCCAAAAACACTAATAATCTACCTAATAAGCGTAACACTACCTACATTTTTTTGCGTTCCATTTCTATATTCCTTCCCGAACCAAACGGTCCCATCATTGAAGACTGCATCAATTCGCCAAGTATAACTCCCCATAGGTAGTGGAGTAGCATTTTTGTAATGCATTCCATCCCATGCATCTACAGGTTTCCCTTCTTCATCCAAAGCATTAGTTTCAAAAACTATATTTCCCCACTTATCATAAATCCTTAAAGTATATTCCCGTAGGGAATGACCTTTCGGTAAGAATACGTTAGCATCAGAGGCTACATCAAGCTCTGGTGTAAATGCACTTGGCACATTCAGTTGAAGAGAGCTTAGTTCTAAATTGACACAAACGGAATCAGCACATCCATAAGTATTCTCTACCCAAAGGCAGATATTAAGATTATGACCTCCCTCTGTTAAATCATATCTATAACGATGACTGGGGCTACTCAGACTTGATGTGCTTCCGTCCCCTAAACGCCATCGGTAAATAGTAGAGCTGTCTGTATTAAGAGAGGTATTAATTAATTTGAATTCTCTTGCGTTTATCTGGTTAATTTGAAAATTAGCCACAGGTCGAGGATAAACCTCGATAATAGGACCTAAAACAGTGTCACTACAACCTACGTCGGTGGTAACAATCAAACTTGTTTGGAAACTACCAAAATCTTGAAAGACGTGACTAGGGTTTAAAATAGTTGATACTCCTCCGTCTCCGAAGTCCCAGAACCATGTGTTAACCCCCCCAGGGCCATTAAAATTATACTGGCTTGTATCTGTAAAGCTAACGAGTAAAGGCTGACATCCACTTAAAGTATCGGCTAAAAAGCCCGCTTCAGGAACGGGACTAACTTGTATGGCCTTAATTATCGTATCGGTGCATCCAAATTGATTATAAGCAAATAAAGCCACTTGAAAAACACCAAAATTGTTAAACGTATACTGCGGGTTAACTAAGGTTGATGTGTCTTGACCAGGGTTATTGCTAAAGTCAAAATCCCAAAGAAAGCCTTGGGCACCTTGGCTTTGGTTAATAAAATCTATTTGCTGTGGTAGGGAGCATGAGTCTTCACTAAGTCTAGAGTAAGTAAAAGACGCTTGAGGCTCAGGAAATACATTTATATTATGAAAGGCCGAATCAATGCAGCCATTAGAGCTGATCTTAATTAAACTAACCCGGTAAAGGCCTGGCGCTGCATAATTATGCAAAGGATTTACGTTGACTGAGGTGTTACCATCACCAAAGTCCCAAAGAGTGCTAATAATTGTTCCTGTATTCAAACTTGAAGAATCCGTAAGCTGAATAGGCTGCTCGTTAAGGCAAGCATTTGTGTAGCCAAAATCTACATCAGGTTTATCGTAGATAGTTAGACTTTGATAAATACTATCCAAACAGCTATTTGCGGAGCTTATTAGAAGCTTTATTGTAAAGGTACCAGCAGTGTCATATACATGAGTTGGATTAGTCAAGTACGAGCTATCACCATCACCAAAATCCCATAAATAAGAACTAATGGATGCTCCATTGGCCAAGCTTTGGTCAGAAAAGATAACCGTATCCCCTTCACATAAAAAATTACTAGAACTAAAAGCAGCAACTGGTGCTGGGTAAACCGTGATTATTTGAAAGGCCGTATCGTAGCTGCAGCCATCATCAACAAACTGGGCAGCAACATAGGTGCCCGCTTGATTATAGGTATGTGTAAATGATGTTCCGATGGCAACAGGTTGATTACACAAGTTACTCAAAGTATCATAATCAAAACACCAAGAAACATTAGAGCCGCCAAAAGAAAAGGCTTGGAAATTCACTTGCAAATCTTGGCAGCCATTAACCGGGTTGGCTTGGAAAAATGCTTGGACTGTATTAGGGTGGACTAAAATATCTATTGTAACTGTACTGTCACCGCAATCGTTTACCGCAGTTAAAGAAACTACGTAAGTAGTATCATAGTTTAAGGGGTTGGTAAAAGTATTACTCTGCTGCCCCCATACATAAATAGTATCTCCAATGCTATTGATTAAAAAGTTTTGTCGGATAGTGTCCACCCGACCGTCACCAAAATTCATGATTAAATAATCTGGCAACCCTTTGACCAAACCATCTAGTTGAAAGTTCACCGGAAATGGAGTACAGCCCTCAACGCTAGAGGCTAACATTGCCGCTACTGGCAACGGATTCAGAAGTATACTCTTGGTTAATGTGTCTGACCCACAACAATTACCACTTATCAATTCAAAATAATACGTTGTGTCGGCAAGGTAACTAGGCAATAAAGTTACGGGAGTTGTTAAAAACCGATTAGTATCATTCAACATAATTTGTCGGCTACCTAAAGAGTCTAAAGTATAGATAGTCCAATCACTAAAGTCAATACGACCGGTACTCTGGTTTTGAAGATTAACCGTTAAAGGGCCGCAGTTAGCTGTGGTATCGAAATCAAACGCAATATCAGGAATGTCAAAGACATTAAATATCAGGCTTATGCTGTCTACGCAACCGTAGATACTTTGTACGTATAAGTGAACTGTTGTAGAGCCTGTGTCACTAAAATTATGACTAGGGTTTTGCACATTATAATCGATAATCCCGTCACCATCAACATCCCAGCCCCAACTAGTAATGGGAGCCCCTAATGCATCAATAAACGAGGAATCAAGTAAACTTACCGACTGACCTCTACATATGTTTTGAGCTTCACAATTGCCGCTTTTAGTAATAATTGCTACTGGGTTTGGGTACACTAAAACAGAATCAAAGAAGATATGATTGCAGCCTCGAGAATCGGTTACGGTTAAGCTCACATTTTGCCAACCATAGCCCGAATAAAGGTGAATGGGATTTTGACTACTATCTGTTATTCCATCTCCAAAATCCCAATACCATGAAACTATCGTATCAATACTCGTTGATAGGTCATTGAAGAATAGGTTTTCTCCTTCGCAAACGGGTGTCACACTAAAGTTCGCCTCAGGTAGAGCAAAAACTGTTACGTTATGTTCGACTGAATCCTTGCAACCTGTTCCTCCCGCAGTTACTATTAGTTTTACTGTATATAAAGAATCAATAATACGCCCCCTATTTGTAAGAGTAAGGTTTGGATTTGAATTGGTCGAAACAAGTTGATTATCTACAAACCATTCATAGCTTACTCCGACTGAAGAGCTGTCTACAATGTTTAAACTAAGAGGACTACAACCTTGCGGATTAAGAATAGTGAAATTTGGAACTGGATTTGGAATAGTTTGGAAACTCCTTTCGAGAGTATCATCTGCACAACCAAAAGGACTAACCGCTATTAATCTTAATATAATGCTATCTGCTGGGGAGTTAATGCTATAACTAATAGTGTTTGGGTCAGTACCTGTTCCAAGTAATGAATCCTTTGAGTCAAAGATTTCCCAAATGTAACCGCTATTAATTAATGGATAATTAGTCCAACTTATAATCGAAGTGTCAATTTGAAATGGTGCACACTCTAAATAGGTTGTTGCGCTAAAATCTGCTAGAGGATCAGCACGTACAATCACTGAGTCTACTAAAGTATCATTACAGCCAAAAGCATTGGTGGTGATTAAGCTGATATAATAGGTGGTATCGCTAGTGTTGCTGTTAGTATACGTTACTGGACTAGGCGTGTTCGCATTAGAGCTACTGCCATTGCCTAAGTCCCAAGTAAAACTCAAGGTCGTTGTGTCCATACCACTTTGACCCGAGCTAGATAAATTACTAAAACTCACCGTTAAAGGACCGCAGCTATCGCGACTCGATAAGCCAAAATCCGCCTCAGGTGTGGGGTAAAGTGTGAAGCGCTTGGATAGCGTATCCATACAGCCTCGATCATCACTAACACTCAAAAATACTGTGTAAACCACCGAATCACTAAGCGAAGATGGTAGCGTAAAGCTTGGACTCGATCCGCTAAGACCAGCACCCGTAACGGTAGGTGATATCGACCAGCTATAGGTCAAGTTAGGCCCCACTGAGTTTTCACTCGGTTGTAAAACATAAGGTCCACAGGCATTAGCCGGTATGGAGAAGTTGGCGGTAGGTCTACTAAAGACGGTAATGTTCTGATCTAAAGTATCCGAACAACCATCCTCCGAATACACAATCAAGGAAATCGTATATATCGAATCTACCCCAGACTGGTTATCAGGAAAAGATATATCCGTACTCGTTGATGTCGGAGTATACAAAATCACCGAGGAGGATGAAGCGATCCAACGCAAGCTATCTAAACTCAGTCCTTTAAAATTAGACGTGCTCTGAACACTAATCGTGTCACTCGCACAGGCTACAGAGTTTAGCGTAAATAAAGCCTCAGGCTTAGGGTAGACTGTAATA
>PZPB01000079.1:11025-12636 GCA_003045865.1 Bacteroidota bacterium
ACAGGCTACAGAGTTTAGCGTAAATAAAGCCTCAGGCTTAGGGTAGACTGTAATACTTTTAATTACACTATCTGTACAATTCTGGCCACTCGCGGTTAGAACAAGTTTTAAATCATAAAGGGAGTCCTTATTGTTTGAAGGATTGTCCAAAATAAGACTGAAGCTTAAATTAGATCCTATTAAGGAGTCATTAAGGTACCAGTTATGAATTACACCTGGATCAGAAGTTGAACTTACATTTATTGTTAAATCCGTACAGCCAGCAGAATCGCTTAGGCTAAACGAGGCTTGAGGAGGATTTACAACGTTTACTGTAAGACTATCTAAATAATCACAGCCTCTATTATCACTATAGCTGTAATAGACCACATGAGGGCCTAAGCCAGCACTGATGGGGAAAAAAATACCGGCACTGTTTACAAAGCTCCCTGTCCAAGTTCCACCCGAAGGACTAGCATTTAGTAATGCTAAGCTGTTAACCGAATTACAGGCACTCTCATCTGGGCCAGCATCGACATTAGTGAAAGGATATTGGAAAACCTGCAGAGTGTCAAAATGTAAACAGCCCAAGCTATCAGTAACCTGTAAAATATATTGTCCTGGTATCCCAGTGGAATCTATAATTGGGTTTCTAATAGTATCTGAGGATAAATTCCCTATCATTGGTCCAAGCCATTGATATTTATATGGGCCAATACCTCCGCTGATCATTGTGTTTACAATAACACTCTCATTATAACAAGCGGAATCGGTCGCCGTTAAAATCGAAGCAATTGGGTTTGGAATATTAATCCAAAAGGCACTAGAGTCTAGGCAACCCGCTTGGTCTATAGCATAAAATTGTATGTAAGTAGAGTCTGTAAGATTTGTGAGCTGAATATTATTACCATTATTTAAAGCACCTCCAATTATTCGCCACGAATAAACAAGCGGATGATTGCCAAATAGAGCGCTAAAAGAGCGATTATAGTTTGACCCATAACAAAGTAGAGTATCATTTACCGGAATAAGTTGTGGTGCTTTGTTTACATTAACAAGCATTTGATCACTGCGGTTAAAGCAACCATTGCTGTAATTGAGGTTAATCGTATATGATCCATAGGATTGAAAGTCAAAGAATGGGAAAGCCGATGAAGAGTCCGTTCCATTCAAATACACCCAGCCTGTGTCAGGAGTTACAGACCAATTAAAAGTCGAAACACCCGCGCTATCTTCTAAAATAAAACCCAAAGAAGGGTTACCAAAGTTTAGATTAATCAACCCGCAAAGAGTTGTGTCAGTGGGTAGCTGAATTATTGGCTGTCCAACTACAGTTAAATTAAGGGTATCGAAAGACTCACCACATGGGTTTTCAGCTTTAAGAGCAATAGTGTAGGTTCCCGTATTATTAAACACCACGTTCAAACTACTATCCTGAAAACTACCGCTTATAGCAGTCCAGCCTGAATTCTCCAAAATATCCCAAGTCAATATCGTACTATCACAATGTGGCACTATCCTTTCCAAATAGTGCAGGTCTACGACATCACCAGCACAAATATTTGAATCAGATAGAGCAAAGTTTGCCTTTGGTATTGTATCGATACAGACAGACTTTGTAGTAGAGTCTAC
>PZPB01000162.1 GCA_003045865.1 Bacteroidota bacterium
CGCTTTATGCCCTTTAAAAGTGAAGGTGGTATTAGTGGGAAGAAAAAATGGTATGAAGAAATTGGGATAACATATACCGCTAATGCGAAGAATCAAATTCAAACCCGCATGGATAAGCCCGTTTTTACAGAAACGGTTTTTAGGGATAGCAGTAGAATGGGAATTCAACATAATATTCCTATTGCGGCAAATTATAAAGTATTTAAGTTTTTCGTTTTCAACCCAAGCATAAACTACACAGAGCGTTGGTACCCCAACAAATTGCAGTATGGCTTCAATGAAGAAACGAATCGCCAGGAAATAATTGACACGGTATCGGGTTTCTTCGCTAATCGCGAGTTTAATGCTAGTGCAAACTTATCAACCAAGGTTTATGGTTTATGGCGTTATAAGGGCTTTGTAAAAGCAATTCGACATGTAATGACGCCCAGGATTGGTTTGAGTTATCGTCCTGATTTTGCAGATCCATTTTGGGGCTATTTCGAGGAAGTGCAAAGCGATACCTTGGGTAATACCACTTTGGTAAATCCTTTTTCCCGCGGTGTTTACGGTTCCGCATCTGCCGGAAGGCAAGGAAACCTGAACTTTGGAATACAGAACACTTTAGAAGCGAAAATTCGCTCGAAGACAGATTCAACTGGACTTAAGAAGATTAAAATATTGGAGCGTTTGAGCATGAATGGCTCCTATAATATGGCGGCGGAACAATTTAAGATGAGTAATATTAGTCTTTCCGCTTCTTCGACTATTTTTAACAATTTGGTAAATATTAACTATAATGCAACCCTTGATCCTTATCATTTTGACGCTGAATTAAATAGAAGAGTGGATGAATATAGTGTAAATAGAGGATCGGGTCTTGTGCGTATTACTAGTCAGCGCTTTACTTTAGGCTCGCGCCTAGATGCTAATCGTTTTAAAAAGAAAAAAGGTAGTGAAGAAAGTCAGCAGGCCAGCGAAGATGAGAAAGCTAAACAGCAAGCGCAGGCCTCGGCTTTAGGGATAACTGAGGGCGATATCGATTATTACCGCTTACCCGGTTACGTAGATTTTAGCGTGCCCTGGTCGCTAAATTTAAATTATAACTTAAGTTTCAGTAAACCGGGTGTAGCGGAAGCCAATATCAATCAAAGTGTTGATCTATCGGCTGATTTTGACCTTAGTAAAGGTTGGAAAATCGGGTTTAGAACCGGTTATGACTTGAAAGCAAATGATTTCACCTTTACTACTTTTAACTTCCATCGCGATTTACATTGCTGGGATTTGAGCTGTACTTGGGTACCCTTTGGCTTTCAACAGTCGTACATGCTAACAATTCGTGTTAAGTCTTCTATTTTACAAGATCTTAAATTGCAACGTAATAGAGGAGTGGGAGACTTTAACCGCTTCTAGTGATAGCGAAATACACTAACTGTGCTTCTTGTCATCATAGAAGAAGGTTTTTATAGAGTGCATCATAGAGCTTCTAATTTCCTTGCACTTTTCACTCAATTTTACCCGAAAGGCACTCAATTGCAATGGCTTTGCTAAATGATTTTACAACAAGCTTAGCTTATTAATTATATTTGCCCAAACAATAAATCTACCACCTTGAAAAAGTTTATCGGTTAGCTACTTATCATTATTTCTATTGTGATTTTAATAGACTTGGCCCTGCAAGCCAAAGTTATTTACAATGAGCTTCCCGTTATGTGGGAAACCTATCAGTCGGAGCCAGATGAGTTTCAGATGAAAGGGGAGATGGATAAGCTTCTTATGTGGGTTTTACCCTTAGTTATCCCCGCTATTCTTATCGGCACTGGTCGCTATTTTATTCGTGCTGGTCGCGCGAATTAATTAAAATAGATGAAGGGAGACCTGATACGTTCTCCCGTTAACTTATTGTTCTTAATACTCCTTTAAGCCTTTTTTGTCCCTACATTATTTGTAAATGGGATGTTTATGTTATGGTTGAAATCATTCCCCTTTTTCATCTGCCAAAGCGCAGTTTTGCTTTTTTAGTGGAACAATAAGAAGTCTTTCCGAAATAGGAAGAATTAGTGGGTTTTAGACGTAAAAGTTTGAAGCCTAGCGAGCAGAGCTAGATCAATAGGAATTTTGGAAAACAAAAAAGGCTGCCCAATTTGGCAACCTTTTTATTATTTGTAGCGAGAGCGAGAATTGAACTCGCGACCTCCGGGTTATGAATCCGACGCTCTAACCATCTGAGCTACCTCGCCGTTTACGGGCGGCAAATATAAACACTAATCTATATCTGCAAAGAGAAATTTACTAGTTTTTCATTCATAAACTTTGTTAGAGCAGATAACAAAGTAAAAGTGAGCTAATAAAAGGCTGTAGTATAGGGTGGTAGCGGCTTAAAGGAGAAACAAGGTCGGTGTAAATTTTAGTTAGGATAGATTCTTTATAGTACTTCCTCAGGGCTACATTCACCTGCGGCAGAGGCGCAGCACTAAGCCTTAGTGGCAGATACGTCTTCCAATACAAAATACTCAAATTCAAAGAGCTTCACTGAACTTAGATTTTGAGCAAGGCTATTGCTTTATTCTTAACAATGCGAAATGGCCAAGTGGACAATTATTAATCAAAGTCAGGTTTAATTTTTTATATATTGCGACAATCAATAGCAATGCAACACAAAGCAAATGTCCGATAGAGTAAAGATCGAGTTAGAATTTCCAGTGAAGGCTTCACCAGCCATGTTATTTCCCTATTTATCAACTCCTAGTGGATTGTCAGAATGGTTTTCAGATGACGTTAATTCCCGTGGGGACAAGTTTACCTTTATTTGGGACGGTGATGAGAGAGACGCCTATCGCATCGCAAAAAAGAAAGATCAATTTATTCGTTTCCGTTGGGACGAAGATGAAGAAGAAGGAAATAAGTATTTTTTCGAATTCCGCATTGAAGTAGATGAACTGACCAATGATACTTCCATTATAATTACCGATCATAGCGAAGAAGATGAAGTAGAAGAAGATAAACTTCTTTGGGACAGTCAGATTCATCAATTACTCCACACTATAGGAT
>PZPB01000011.1 GCA_003045865.1 Bacteroidota bacterium
TATTTTCGATATTTACCAAACTGAGCGTTAAGCCGTTCAGTGCTTATGCGAACCGTTATGGACAGGTGAAAGAAACTACATAATGGACAGAAAAGAGAAATAAAAATATTGAAAACACGAATCTAAATAAAATCTAAAATAATGTGGAGACTAGAAACCACTCAAAAAAACGGGGCGCAACTGAAAAGCCATAAGAGTAGGAAATTAATAATGTTAAAATAAAACAGTATGAATTATTATTTCAAAGTTTTAAAGAATTACGCTACATTTAGTGGGCGAGCAAGAAGAAAAGAATATTGGATGTTTGCTTTATTCAATATAATTTTTGCTTTTGTATTTGGATTTGTTTGTGGACTTATTGGAGTTCCAGATTTAGCACAATTATACTCACTAGCAATATTGCTTCCCTCAATAGCGGTTGGAGTGAGAAGAATGCACGATGTAGGTAAAAGTGGTTGGTTTTTGCTAATTCCAATTTACAATTTCATCCTTGCTGTAACAGAAGGTGAGAAAGGAGAAAACCAATATGGACAAGACCCAAAAGTCGAATAAAACCTGCCAACAATGCATAAGCACAAAACGGCTAATGATGCCTACGACTTCGTAAGTTCATTTTTTGGTGAAGTATATATTTTCGATATTTACAAAACTAAGCGATAAGCCGTTCAGTGCTTATGCGAACCGTTAAAAATAATGCAATTGCCAGGTCTTACTGCGCTCGGCTTGTTAGTTTATAACCTGTTAGAGATTAGCATCCATTAGCTGCTATATTGAAAATAAAAAACCCGAGAAGCAACCCTTTTTCGCCTCTCGGGTATGAAATGAGATTTTATCATGGCCTAGTGTTAATACGCATGATGCAGCTATCCTATTTCTAAGCCGAAAATAGAAAGCCCAAAGTCTAAAGCCTTGTTAATGCTTGCGCAATTGAATAAGCTAGTCTGCAGCCTTTAAGTACCGTGACTTACATATTTCAATATGATGCAAATCGTGGCCAGGCATAACATAAGCCAAGGCTAAAACCGAAGTTTCGGCCCCCGCCATCATTCCTGAAGCATGCCATTGCTGTTCATTGAAGCTTTGTAGCAGACTTAGATTGGCAATTTTAACACTTTCGTACTCTTTTAAAATTTCTTGATAGGGGCGACGATTCGCATCGGAGTTCGCCACATACAGATCCTGATCGTAGCTGGGCAAAGCCTGTTTCTCACCACGAGATATCGCTAATGCGCGATAGGCAAAAATGCGATCGGTATCGATAATATGCAGGAGCATCTCCTTTATCGTCCATTTGCCTTCTGCATAAGCGTAATTAGCTTCTGCTTCGGAAATAGAGCGCCAAAACGCGAGCGTGGCCGGTAAATAATTTTCCCAAATCTCTAGTACAGGCCCATCGCTTAAATAGCTCAGGTAGTTCTTAAAATAAGCAGGATGCTTTTCTTCCAAAATTGCAATGTCCATTAGGGAATCCATTTGATGTCCTTGAAGTCAGGCTTGCGTTTTTCTAAAAAGGCATTCCTTCCTTCTTTGGCTTCATCGGTCATATAGGCTAAGCGCGTTGCTTCACCGGCAAAAACTTGTTGCCCTACCATACCATCGTCGGTAAGATTAAAGGCGAATTTCAACATTTTTATAGAAGTTGGCGATTTGGCTAAGATTTCTTGCGCCCACTCGTAAGCGGTATCTTCTAATTCGGCATGAGGAATTGCGGCATTAACCATTCCCATATCTACCGCATCTTGCGCAGAATAGTTTCTACCCAAAAAGAAGATTTCACGGGCCTTTTTCTGGCCTACCATTTTCGCTAGATAAGCCGAGCCATAACCGCCATCGAAACTGGTAACATCGGCATCGGTTTGCTTAAAAATAGCATGCTCTTTACTAGCTAAACTTAAATCGCAAACCACGTGTAAGCTATGTCCGCCACCCACGGCCCAGCCGGGAATAACCGCAATTACCACCTTGGGCATAAAGCGAATTAGTCTTTGTACTTCTAAGATATTGAGGCGTGGCATACCGGCATCATCTACATAACCCTGATGTCCGCGAGCATTCTGATCGCCGCCGCTACAGAAAGAATAGATACCATCTCTGGAAGAAGGTCCTTCGGCGCTAAATAAAACCACGCCAATAGAAGTGTCTTCCCGCGCATCTAAAAAGGCCTCGTATAATTCGCCTACCGTTTTGGGGCGAAAAGCATTACGCACGTCAGGGCGGTTAAAGGCAATGCGCGCTACGCCCGTTCCTGATTTCTTATAAGTAATGTCTTCGTATTCTTTTACAACTGTCCAGTTTATTGCCATCATTTTCAAATTTCCACAAATATAGGGCGAGCAGCACTAAGGAGAAGTAAGTCCGTTCTAAAAGGCAAAAAAAAGCCCCTCCATGGAGGGGAATTTGGAAGGGCTTTATTGGGCTATGCGGCTTTATCCTTTTTAGGAGTGAGGAAGTTTAACTCGTTGGCCACAATTTCGGTGACATAGCGTTTTTCACCTTCTTTGGTTTCGTAGCTGCGGTTTACAATCTTGCCTTCTAAAACTAGATAACTGCCTTTTTCAACGTGGGCTTCTACGATTTCTGCCAGCTTGCTCCAAGCCACCACATTGTGCCATTGGGTTTCATCGATTTTTTCGCCTTTGCTATTTTTATACGATTCGTTTGTAGCCAGCGAAAAGCGCGCTAATTTACCTTTGGCATCAAAGGATTTCACTTCAGGACTTTGTCCTACATGACCAATTAAGGTCACTCTGTTTTTTAAATTACTCATCAGATAAGATTTAGTTTAACAATAGAAATTATCAGAGGCAAAACTGCGAGATTAAAAGCAGCATGCTGTTTTACAAACGTTTAAAGAATATTTACTGAGAATGCGAGGTACTAGTCCAATCCTATAATTTACCTTATGCATCTGCTGAAAGCGACTTACCTTTGCCGCTATGTTTAAGCCCCAAAAGATTGCCCTCCTAGAAATTGGCACCTCTCACGATGAGTGCCTTTATGCACAGGTGGCTTATTTAAAGAGCCGTCCCAATTGCCGCTTAACCATTTATTGTTCCCCCATTATTGCCGAGCGCATTGCCGATTGGGCCGATTCCTCTGAAATTCACTTGCTCAAGCAAAAGCTAGGTTGGACTGACTTTTACCGACTGTATAAGAGCCTAAAAAATGGAGGTTTCAACAAAGTAATCTTTAATACTGGGCAAGGGCCACATATTCGAAAGCTGCTACTTTTCCCTTTCCCGAAAAGCATAGAATTCATTTCTAGCATACACAATATCAATCGTTTGGAAACGAGTCGCAGTCAGAAGGCCATCTCCCGTAAAGTGAAAAAGTACTTTGTTTTAAACGACTATTTGCTAAAAAGGCTGGAAGAGAAGAATTATCCCGACTTGCACTTTGGCAGCTATTACGCGATACTTTATCCTAGTTACCCGCTACTGGAATTGGACAAGAAAGAAGAGGAGATTTGGATTGTAATTCCTGGACAGGTAGAGAATCAGCGCCGTGATTATCCCGCCTTAATTAAGGCACTTTCGCATAACAAGCCTCCGCAAAATATCCGCTTTATTCTGCTGGGTGCCTCCGAACATGCGCATGGCGATGGCGCTGCTTTACAGCAAGAAATTAGCGCGTCAGGCCTCGAAAAAAACTTTGTGCTTTGGTCCTCTTTTATCGATATGGATACCTTTTACAGCTATATCCAAATGGCCGATTTTATAATGCCCCTAATTCACGCCCAGCATAGCTCTGGTGCTACCTATCAAAACCAAGTTTCCGGGAGCTATAATTTGGCCTTTGCCTTTAAAAAATGCTTACTCATGGATCAGGCTTACGCAGATATCCCAGATTTTAAAGATAGTGCCCAATTCTACGACCCTATGCATTTGGATGCCCTTCTGCCGAGCTTAGCGAAGACGCAGAGCAAAGATTATTACCGTTTAGACAAATGGAGCTTTTACTATCAAGCCGCCAATTACTGGGATTTTATTTTAAAATAAGGTGAATCCGATGTAAAATATGTACCAGAGCTGAGTTATCTCATACTTTGATTTTTTAGTAGTGCATATCTTTGTTATCTAGCTAACAGGCTTAAAAATTATGGAAATTACCCACAAACTAGCTTTTGAGGCCCACGAGCTTTCTTTGCTTAATATGCACAGTGTTTTAAACGTTCTTAATGTCGTGCAATACGAATTATTGAGACTTTCTGATTATTTGGAAAACCCTAAAGAAATTGAAGGCATCTGTGCAAGCATACTAAGTGCCGCTGAGGACCTAAGTGATAATGAAAAAGCGCACCAACGCGTGGCCACCATTAACCGCTTTTGCGATAGCACCTATGCAACTTGCCTCAAGGTTATTGAGGAAAAAGGCAAGGCAGAAGATGAGTTTTGCACGGCCATTCTTTCCAATCTCACCAGCATTTTTAGTATTTTAAAAATTCGTGCCCAAGAGATTAATGCCCGTAAAGACAATCCTTTGGCTTGGGTAGAACATGATATTAAAGCGCTTAAAAACAATTTCATTAATGTATTTCAGGCAATTGAAGAAAACAGCCATGGTGCCTACCATATCGTTTACAATTTGGCCGAACATTATGAAAAAGAATACCTCATTAACTTGGAAATGAGTAGTGTAAATGAATCATCAATCCAAATGCCTCCTATTTTCCAAGATGTAATGCGCGACCTTTTAGCTAATGCCCGCAAGTATACTGCTCCGGGAGGAATTATTAGCGCTGGCTTTCACCAAGGGGAAAAAGAAATTCGCTTTGTGGTAGAAGATTCTGGTTCGGGGATTCCCGCCGATGAAATCGCAAAAGTGGTAGAATTTGGCTACCGCGCTTCCAATACCAAAGCGCGCATAACCCGCGGCGGAGGCTTTGGTTTAAGTAAGGCCTATTATGCGGCCAAAAGTTTCGGAGGACGCATGTTTATTGACTCGCCTGTACCAGGAAGAACAGGAGGAACCAAAATTTCAATAAGCATACCTTTGCCCTCTTAAAAGCAATGGTTAATTGAGCAATAGTAATTCTAAAAAGCAGGTTTTTAGCACTTGGGTAGATGACTATTCCGACGAGCTTTTGACTTGGGCTTCCTATAAATTAGGCTCTCAAAGCATAGCCGAAGATTTAGTGCAAGATTGTTTTATGGCCGCTTTTGAAGGCTACGACAAATTTGAGGGACGCAGCAAGCCTAAAACCTGGCTCTTCTCTATTCTCAATCGTAAAATTGCCGACTATTATCGCGGTCATCAAAGCGATTTTAAAAATTACGCCGATCCCCATATTGCTAAGGCAGAAGAGGCTGTACAAAGCTTTTTCACTAGTGATGGCCATTGGGAAAATATGGAAGTGGACCCAATTTGGGAAGATGAAAAAGCCCTGCTTGATCATGCCGATTTTCGCGAGAAATTTGAAGCCTGCCTCGCCGACCTGCCGATCCTATGGCAAGAGGTAATTAAAGCCAAATACCTACAAAACTTGAAGGCCGATGAAATTTGTCAGGAATTAGAACTCAGCACGACCAATTATTGGCAGATCACTCACCGTGCGAAGCTTTTACTTAGAAAATGTATTGAAACTTATTGGCAATGAAAGCTTTACAAACCATTATGTTATCATGCGCTAAGGCGACTGAGTATTTAAACCTCCGCGAAGAAGGCCAATTAAACGCAAAGCAAAACTTGCAACTGAAACTTCATTTGCTGGCTTGTAAAACCTGCAAGGCATACGAAAAGCAAAGTGAGATTCTTAAGAATATGTTTGGGGCTTATCAGGAAAAGCAGTCTAAGCCACTTAAAAACGAGAAGCTCAAAAGAGGTATAAAAGCGAAGTTGGAAGAGCTTTGATTCCGAAACTCAGATTGCTACATAAAACAACGTTAGTTCACTGACTTACAATCTTTTGGCCCTTATTTCAAAGCATTCAAGATATTCTCAACATTAAGCTAATGTTACCTGAATGTTAATTATTTACTATATTGGGAGCAAAGCTCAGCATTATGGCCCAATTAGTTTATTCAGAAAAACAACATTTTCTCTCCAAAAAGAACTTCTATTTAGCTTTAGCCTTAGAGCTGCTTTTAGTGCTAGAAATCACCTACCAAATTAGCGCGAATCCCAATCTTCATCTATCCCCCTCAGTCCTCTTTTTACTAGGCTCCAGCCTCTTAATTTTAACCGCGATTCTATGGTTTTTGCAAGAGCTATCTTTAAAAATAAAAATCACCAATAAGGGACTTTCTTTTAAAATGGCTCCTTTTCACTTAAAGCAGCGCAAGTTAAAATGGCAGCAAATTGCCCATTGCAAAATAGTAAGTGATCCAAACCTTTTAAGCTGGAACGCAGATATAGAAAACTCTTGGCAAGAGAAAAAATTCACCTTAAATGCTCGTCATGGCTTAGCCCTTACCACTGTGCAAGGTGAACGCTTATTTATTGGTAGCGCCAACTTACAGGCCCTAAAAGAGGCCATTGAAAATGGCGTGGAAAAGCACAAAGCTAAGCACGCTTTGTGAAAAATAACACCTAAGATTAGCGCCTAAAAAGGCCAAGTTCAATTTTAAATCGAAAGCCTTTTCCCCCACCCAATTATTTTTTTTTCAAATCTTTTGTCAGTACTTCTATCTACTCGCGACCATTTAAACGAGTAACAACACTGATATGAAAACGAAAATTATATTCCTCCTCTTAGCGGGCTTAGTAATTAGCTTAGGCACGGGACTCTACCTCTACAATGTGCCCGACCGTGATATTGCTGGGAGCAAGAGTGATTTTACCCTTTCGGTAGATGCGCTCGTAGATGAATATCTCCTAAACCCACAAGCGGCCAACACTAAATACCTCGACGATCAAGGAGAGTCTAGTATTATCACCATTACCGGTCCGCTCGAAGATATTAGCGAAGATTTTAATGGTCAGCTGGTGCTTCTGCTTAAAAGCCCATCTGCGCAAGCGGGCCTAAGTGCCACCCTCAATGAAGGCTCGATTTTAAAGGCCGCCGATTTTAAAAAGGTTGAAATCTATACCATTAAAGGAGTGATTCGCTCTGGCGCCAGCTACGACGAAGACCTAGAGATGTACGAACATGTGATCCTTGAAAAATCAGAAATAATAAATAAATCCAAATAACAAAATGAAAAAACTCATTCTTCTCAGCGCCATCGCCTTATTCGCAAGTAGCGCATTTAGTCCTGACGAAAAAAAAGTCAGTCAAAAAACTCATATCAAATTCTTTAGCAGCACCCCCGCCGAAGATATTGAAGCGCATAATTACAAAAGTGTCGCCAGCCTCGAAACCGAAACAGGCGAATTTGTATTTTCCGTGCCTATGCAAAGTTTCGACTTTGAAAAACGCTTAATGCAGAAGCATTTTAACCAAGAGAAATTCCTCTATACCCAAGAATTCCCTAAAGCCAAGTTGGTAGGAAAAATCACAAATTTAGAAGATATCTACTTTAATAAAGACGGCAATTACTCGGCTCAAATAAAAGGCTTCATGACCATTAAAGGAGTTAGCCAAGAATTTATGGCGGACGCGAAAATTAGAGTATTAACTGGGAAAATTGACCTCGACTCGAAGTTTATGCTCACTCTCGCCGACTATGGCGTGGCCTTCGAAAAAGGAAAGCCTTCTACCAATATCGCCAAAGAAGTGGAAGTAACCGTTGAAGCAAATTTTTAATTCTAAATACTCTCAAAAATGAAGTACTCTATTTCCCTATTCATGCTGATCCTCGGGCTGAACTTACAAGCTCAAGAATTCCCCGCCGTAGAAGATGTTAAAGGCCTTTCCGTGGGCAGCACCGTGAAAAACTTTAGCGCGCTTGCGCAAGATGGCCAAAGCTTCGATCTAAAAGAAGCCTTAAAAGAAGGTTCTGTGGTAGTGGTATTTTACCGCGGACAATGGTGCCCTTACTGCAACCGCCACCTGAGCGCTTTGGAAGAAAACCTGCAAGCCATTAACAAGAAAGGTGCTCAGCTAGTAGCCATCTCGCCCGAAAACCAAGAAATGCTTATGAAAAGTGCCGAAAAAACCGGGGCGAGCTTTAGTCTTTTAACCGACAATGGTTTTAAAATTGCTGAAGCCTTCGACCTTGCATTTCTACCTAGCAGTGGCACGCGTTTAAAATACAATACCATTTTGGGAGCCGATCTTGCGGAAGCACAAACTGACGACTCCGAGCGCTTACCGGTACCCGCCACTTATATAATTGGCCAAGACGGTAAAGTAGTTTGGCGCCACTTCGATAGAGACTATAGCCAACGCGCCAGTCCAGAAGAAATCCTAGCGAATTTACCTTAAGTAAAATGCCGGCAAAAAGCAGCGGAATTTTAGTGGCCTTGGCTTGGCCCGAAACCTATTGTAAAGGCACGGGCGCCTGGTACGATAGCTGGGCGGAAAAACTGGGGATTAGTAAAAACTCCTATTACCGTGTTGGTCACGCCGCTCTAGTGTTAGTTCATAGCGATAATGGTGCGGCCGAGTATTTCGATTTCGGCCGCTACCATTGTCCACCCGGCATGGGGCGTGTACGCTCCGCTGATACCGATCATGAATTGCAATTGCAGTTCCAGCCACAAATAAAAGAAGACGGAAAATTGGCCAATCTCGCCGAACTTTTAGGCGAATTAGGAAACATGCCGCAATGCCATGGCGAAGGGCCTTTAATTGCCGCTCAGACCCTTGTTAATTACCAAAAATCACGTGATTATATCGCTCTGCTCCAAGCCAAGGAACTTATTCCCTATGGTCCCTTTGTAAAAGGAGGAACCAATTGTGCCCGCTTCGTTTTAAACACTTTAGACGCTGGTTTTGAATTTTTCAATTGGCGCATTAAACTGGCCAAATACCCGAGCCCTTTGCCTTTATTTTTGGTGAAAAGCTTGGGCAGCACCTGTCCCGTTCCTAGCATGAAACCCCCTAAAAACCTAGCGCTATGGCCCAAGAAAGCAAATATTTTAGCCCATTAAACGACGCTCTTAGTCCAGATGCCGATCTTAAAAAATGGCTTTACGGCATTGGCGCAAGTTCTTATTTTGCCTTTCGGCAGATGGGCAAGCAATTGCATATTAGTCGCTTTAGTGAACAAGGCAAACTAGAATGTGAGGGTGTTTTTGAAGCCCAAAAGCGAGAACTTGATTTAACACGCGACTTTGAAATCTCCTATCCCAGCCATTGCGCTAAAGTTACGCTGCAGCAAGATGAGCAAGAACTTATTTATTTGCGGCAAAATTGAAAATAGGCTAACCTTAAAACTGGTCTTTTAGGATTGTATATTTGTGAAAACAGATTATCCTTGACGACCTTTCTTCAACAAGCCGCTGCCTTTATTCTTCAAGATTCCCGCCCCCTACATCGCTTAGCGATTGTAATGCCTAGCCGTCGCGCCGCGGTATTTCTCGAACGCGAGCTTAGTAGGCAAATCGATAAAGTGCAAATTGGCCCGCGTATTCTCACCATCGAAGAGCTGGTTTTAGAAAGCACCGGTCTGCAAAGTGAAGAAACGGCGGCCCTCTTTTTTAAGAGCTATGAAGCATACACGCAATCGGTAGAAAAGACCGAAAGCTTTGATGAGTACAGTAAATGGGGACGATTATTTTTAGCCGATTGCAATGAAATTGACCGCCACTTGGTGGATGCTGAAAATCTATTTTCCTACCTCGCCGATGTAAAGCGCATCGAAAATTGGGATTTAGAACCGGGCGAATCGAATGAATTAATTAAAGAGTATCTCGCTCTCTGGCCGCGCCTAGCTAAGGTGTATCAAAAATTTACTAACGGCCTTTTAGCAGATGGTCGCGTTTACCAAGGCTTGGCCTATCGGCAGATGCATCAGCAAATGGACCGCATCTGCCTTGAGCTGAAAGAACAGTACGGCCACCTTTACTTTTTAGGTTTTAATGCCTTAAACCGCGCGGAAGAAGAAATTTTCTTGCGCCTTTTTGAGGAGGGACTGGCCGATTTTTACTGGGATATTGATCGCTATTATTTTGAAGATATCGAGCACGAGGCAGGGCAATTTTTACGACAATCGCCGCTTATTCGTCGCCTGAAAGGGCAAGAACGCTTTTTCGGCTTACACCAAAAACTGAAAGAAGGCAAACGCAGCGTAGAAAGCATTGCGGTGCCGGGCAATAATCTGCAAGCACAAATTGCCAACGGTATTTTAGGGAACTTGGAGGCCAACGAACAAAATGACACCGCGCTCGTGCTGGCCGATGAAGCCTTGCTCACTTCCTTTCTTAACACTTTACATCCCAATATTGAAGCCTTTAATCTCACCATGGGTTTGGGTTTGGAAAACTCACCTTTAAGCGGATTTTTTGAGCTTTTACTTGAGTTTCCCGTGGAAGCAGAGCGTAGCGCTAAAGTGGACAAAAAGGGCTCGCCCCGCTATTACCATCGCAAGTGGGATTCGCTGCTCAGTAGCTTTGTTATTCGTCGCATAAATCGCCTTAATCCCCAGGCGCCCGATGAACTAAAACAGAAAATCAAACGAACCAATGCCATCTTTCGCTCCTTTGGCGAACTCGAATTAGAGGAAATTTTAGCGCCCTTTCCTGAACGGTATTTTCATAAAAACCTATCTGCCCAAGAGCGCTTTAAAATACTAGCCCAAGCTTGCCTTGACTTAAAGGAAATTTTTGATAGCAGTCAGAATTTAAGCGAGGCCCTCTTTGGCTTTTACAGCCTTTTCAACCAGTTGGCCGCTTTACTGGAGAAATACCCTTACGTAGAAAAGTTTGAAACGGCTTTACAGCTGTACCGCGAAATCCTCCCCGATTTAAGTCTCGATTTAAAAGGTGAACCCCTTAAAGGCCTGCAGGTAATGGGAATGCTGGAAACGCGCGCCCTTGACTTCAAGCGACTGGTAATCTGCTCTTTGAATGAAGGGATTTTACCCAAAGGTCGCAGCGAAAACAGCCTTATTCCCTTTGATGTAAAAAAGAAATACAAGCTTCCTACCTATTTAGATAAGGATGCCGTTTATGCCTATCACTTTTACCGTCTTTTACAAGGCGCGGAAGAAATTTACCTGCTGAATGGCACTTCTGAAAAAGGTATCGGAACGGCGGAAGCATCGCGTTTTATTGAGCAGTTAAAGATTGAGTGGCCTCAAAAAAACCGACAGTTACAAATTACCGAGCGCATTATAAGCAGCAAGGCCAAGTTGAGTTCTTCGGAGGATTTAATCATTGAAAAAAGTCCGGCTTTAATGGAGCGTTTGGACGAAATCGCCGAGAAAGGACTTTCTGCCACCGCCTTGATTAGCTATTTACGCAATCCTCTGCAGTTTTACTTTGAGCGGGTATTGCGACTGCAAGAAGAGGAGGAAATGGAAGAAGAAATTGAGGCACGGGTGCAAGGAATTGCCCTGCATGAATTACTGGAAGAGTTTTATACCCGCGATGAAAAAGCATTTACCCCGCGCCCTGAAGATTCCGTTTTTGCGCTGAAGCAAGAAGAGTTAAGAGCCTTAATTTACCAGAAACTAAAAAGCATTTTAGGGGAAGCGGAAATTGAAACAGGGCCCAATCTTCTCACCTTGGAAACCCTCAGCATGATGTTGAAGCGTTTTTTAGATTATGAAAAGCAAGAGTTTGAGGAAAATCCCGATCGCATTATAGTAGCCAATGAAAAGGAAATGACGGGTAGCGTTGTGCTAAATTCGGGAAAGCTCATTCACCTAAAAGGTACGGCCGATCGGATAGAAAGCTCCAATGCTGGTATCCGTATTGTGGACTATAAAACGGGGGCCAAAGATAAAACGGCCTATCGGATCAGCGCCCGCGAAACACCCAGTTTGGCCGATTTCATTAAAAAACCAGAGGCCCTGCAGTTAATGTTTTATGCCTACCTCTACCGGCAAGAAAACCCGCAAAGCGATGCGCCCGTGTCGGCGGCAATATTAAGTTTACGCAAGCAAAATGAAAACCCAATCAATATGGCTTTGGGAGCGAAAAGCGCCATGGATGCCGAATTTGAGAGCGAGTTTTCCGAAATATTAAAGGCCCTTTTAGAAGAACTATACAACCCTGCCATTCCCTTTAGGGAGAGAGGCGAAGAACTTGAAGAAGAGAATGGAAATTAGCAAAACAGACCTAAGCAAAGCGCAGGAAGACCTAGCGCAGCTTATTCATAATACCCCGGTATTAAGCAGTACGGCCATCAATGCAGCGGTAGGAGTAGAAATTTTTTTTAAGTGCGAAAACTTTCAGAAAACCGGTTCCTTTAAAGCCCGCGGTGCCTCGCATGCCCTGTTGAAATTATCGGCCGCCGACAAAGCAAAGGGAGTAGCCACCCATAGTTCAGGTAATCATGGTCAGGCCTTAGCTTGGGCTGCCCAGCGCTTAGGAATAAAATGTTGGGTGGTAATGCCCGAAAATTCACCCGCGGTAAAGATTGCCGCAGTAAAAGGCTATGGCGCGGAAGTGCATTTATGCCCCTCTAATCTTCCTGCCCGCGAAGCGGGCTTAAAGGCCGTGCAAGACAAAACGGGCGCGCTCTTTATTCCCCCTTATAATCATCATGATATTATTATTGGTCAGAGTACCGCCGCCGCAGAATTACTCGCAGAACAGCCGAATTTAGATGCTATTTTTGCCCCAGTGGGTGGCGGTGGCCTTTTAGCCGGCACCGCCTTAGCTGCGCATTATTTTTCTCATCAAACGAAGGTCTATGCAGGCGAGCCCGCTGGCGCAGATGATGCTTATCGTTCCTTTTATTCAGGCACTTTGGTAGAAGAGCATGAGCCAGACACTATTGCCGATGGATTACGCACCACGGTAGGGCCAATTAACTTCCCCATTATTCAGCAGCATGTAAGTGCCATTTATACTTGTGAAGAGGAAGAAATTATTGCCGCCATGCGCTTAATATACGAGCGTCTAAAAATTGTGATTGAACCCAGTTGTGCTGTTCCATTTGCCTGCCTCATTAAAAATGTAGAAGCCTTTAAAGGACAAAAAGTGGGCATTATTTTAAGCGGTGGTAATGTAGATTTAGGGAGGTTGCCTTTTTGATAGTAGTGAGTATTGAGTAGTAAGTAGTTAGATGGGTGTTTGGTAAAGGTGGAAGGTTGTCTATTCAAAGAAAGTAAGGACAAGAGCGATAATTCGAAGATCGGATTATTTGTTCATTGCTATAAGCCTACTAAGTACTGACTACTTATTACTTTGTACTGTTTTAGTAGTGAGTAGTGAGTAGTGAGTAGTGAGATGGGTGTGCGGTAAAGGTGGAAGGTTGTCTATTCAAAGAAAGTAAGGACTAGAGCGATAATTCGGAGATCGGATTATTCGTTCATTGCTATACCTACTAAGTACTGACTACTAATTACTTTGTACTGTTTTAGTAGTGAGTACAGAGTAGTGAGTTAGAGTAGTAAATCTCAAATCTGACATCTGACATCTCAAATCTAGCACCATCATTCTCCATTTAAATGCTCTGCCAATCCATAACCCATGCTAAAGCAAGCTTGCAATAAATAGCCGCCGGTGGGCGCATCCCAGTCTAACATTTCGCCAATGCAATACTGCTGCGGATATGCTTTCAAACGGAAGTTCTCGTCTACCTCGCTTAAGCTTATCCCTCCTACGGTGGATATAGCGGCATCTATTTCGCTGGCACCGATAACCTCTAAGGGGAAAGCTTTGATCTTTTGTGCTAACTTATCTTTTTCTAAAAATTCCTCTTTCGAGAGATAGGCTTTTAGCAAGGCTATTTGCGTAGTACTAAGTTTTAAGTCATTCTTTAAGCTGTCACTTACTTTTTGGTCGTGCGACCGCTTTAACTTTGAAAAGACCCTTCCTTCGGGCATAGTGGTTTTGAAATCTATATAGATCGTTGCACTTTGCCCTTGCTTTAGCCTTTGTCTTATAATGGGACTAAGGGCGTAAATAGCATTACCCTCCATCCCCTGTTTGGTGATAACAGCCTCCCCTTTTTGTGTTTTCCGTCCACAAGAAATGGCAACATTTTTTAGGGGCGCACCTTCATGTCTGGCCATAAAATCTTCATCCCAGTCTATGGTATAGGCACAGTTTGATGCTTGAAAAGGAATGGTTTCAATGCCCTTATCTGCGAAAGCAGAAAGCCATGAACCGTCTGAACCGGTAACTTTCCAGCTTCCACCACCTAAGGCAAAAATCTTAAAATCCGACTCAACTAAATCACCTTCTTTAAAGCTTAACTCATTATTCTCACCCCAGCCTTGCCAAGTTTTTCCGTATTCAATTTTTACTTGCCTTTCTGCTAAAAGCGCTTCAATGGCTTGAAGTACTTCAATGGGTTTGATACCCTTTAATGGAAACACTCGGTTGCTAGTGCCCGTGTACATGGGGATACCGATTGACCCTAGCCAGTCTTGCAGATCCTTATTGCTGAAATTTAGGAGGGACTTTTCTAAAAATGACGAGGGCGTATAACGCGTAATGAAATTCTGAATGGCCTCTGCATGGGTGAGGTTAAAGCCTCCCTTGCCTGCTACTAGAAACTTTCGCCCGAGCGCTTTTTTTTTTCAAAGATGGTCACGGCAAACTTTTCCTGATCCAAGAAAGCCGCCACGGCCATTGCCGCTGGTCCACCACCAATAATAGAAACTGACTTTTTCATTTTTATCTATTGGCCAAAAATATCAATATTAAAGTCACAGCTCACAGACAATTCCGTTTTCTTGGTGATATTCTCCAAACGCTCTTGCGCCGTACTCCAATAATAAGGAGTCATTTTTAAAAGAGAAAGCACCTCCTCTGCACTGCCCATTTCTATTTTAAAGCTGGTGCGTTCTCGGTGTAGATGCTGAAAAGTGGCAGACATCTTCTCGAGAATATTGGTAGTATGCGGCCGAAAGTTCTCGTAAATCAGTTCGGCAATCTCACGTAAGTGATTGGGAGCAGGACTTACCACGATAGCATAGCCTTGGGTAGATAATATACGTTTGAACTCTTCCTCCATTACGGGCGAAAACACCGATAGAATAAGGTCCACACTTGCATCGGCGACGGGCAAATTATATATAGAGCTGACAAAATAGAAATTGCTTTTATACTTTCCTGCAGCATTTTTTACCGCGTGCTTAGAAATATCAGTGCCCCAAATTTTAGTACTTAAGCCCGGCAGCTCATTCAGCGCTTTTTGGGAATAATAGCCTTCGCCACAGCCCGCGTCAAAAGCAATAATGTTAGGGGAACTAAACGATAGTTTCGCCGCAACCAGACTTTTAATGCTTTCGATCAAAGGGTCGTAAAAGCCCAATTCTAAAAACTCCCTGCGTGCGCTAATCATCATTTGATTGTCGCCAGGATCTTTAGACCTTTTCTGGTTTACCGGTAGCAAATTTAAATAACCCTGTTTCGCTAAATCGAAGCTATGCTTGTTTTCGCAAACATAGGTTCTCTCGGCTGAATCAATTAAAGGACTTTTGCAATATGGACAGACTAAGATGGACATTTAAAAAAGCAATAAGCCTAATCAGTTTATGGGTTTCAGACCTTAAAATTAGTGGTACAATTATAAATCATACTTCACCCCAAATAACACATAACGTGGCAAGACATTATAAGCTGTGGTAGAGATCAGGTTGGCACTTAAGGCATCTTCTCTAATAAACTCAGTGTTTAAAATATTGAGGCCTTCTACACTA
The DNA here is from genome assembly GCA_003045865.1 of Bacteroidota bacterium. Taxonomy (GTDB): domain Bacteria; phylum Bacteroidota; class Bacteroidia; order Flavobacteriales; family Schleiferiaceae; genus Croceimicrobium. The sequence continues at coordinate 15,645 of PZPB01000011.1, forward strand.
AATAACCAGGGGCTGCCTTTCTTTTGGTATTCTAGACTAGCATTAAGGAAATCGAAGCTGGTGCGGGTGTCGCTGCCGGGGTTGCCATAATTGCTATAACTGTAATCAACACGGGCTACGAAACTCTTTAAGAAAACTGCACTCAACTCTGCACTAGGCGTATGCGTGGTAAAAACGCTGGCGCTGCGGGCACCACTGTAATCATTCTGGCGGAAGCTATAGTTTAAGTCGAGATTAGGCCACTTTTTAAAATTAGTTCCGAAACCAAGTTGGTAATTTTGAGTAAAAGTATTGTTGATATTTAAAATATCATTCACCGTGTTTTCAATAGTTAAGTAAGAATAAGAAACTCTAAAGTCGGTTTTAAACTTCTTAAACTTACGTGAATAGGAACCAAAGCCGGTAATCGACTCATTGTAGCCAATAGCATTGATGGGCGAAAAAACCTGTTGCAAACCTATATAACGCACCGCGTTATTAATAGGATCTAAGGTGCGGGCATAATTTAAACCCGCAAAAATGGTGGTGAAATTAAAGAGATTGAAATCGCGGTAAAACAAGCTTACATTATGCGAGCGGGAGTAGTTTAAGCTATCGTTTCCGGTAAATAAACTGTTATAACCTCTCAAAATTAGGCCATTCATAATCTGATTTACATCATTAAACTGGGCCTGCATAGAATATCGTAAATCAATACCGCGGCTATTGCTGATATCGTATTTTAAAAGGGCATCGGGTAATAAAACCTGATAATCTCTAATACGCTCATCGCCTGCTTGTAAATCGCGTACTTGGTAATAATGCCAATTCGCTCCAGGGCGGAAGGTGAACTTGCCCATTTTGGTTTTGTAGTGAATGCCCGCAAAACCGTCAATCAAGGTGAAGTCTACTGTATTTTGTAAGATGGGATTACTGAAATCATTAGAAGAGCCAGGCACTCCTTCACCAATATTATTTTGATAATCTTGGCTACTTAAATTCCCGCCCACATTAAATTCGAAGTGATTATTAGCATTCAAAACCCAGTAATAACTCGCTCGACCTTCTAAGCTTTCGCTATTGGTTAAATTAGTTTGAAGAAGCCTATACATATTGGTATCTACGAAAGTAAAAGGCGAACCAAAGGGCTGATTTTGAGCCTGCAAAGCCAATAATGGGTCTTGTTGCTTACGCAGATGCTGCGCCTCGAAAGAGAAAACATTTTCGCCATTATTAAAGAAAAGCTCTAGACTTTGCTGTATCGACCAAGGTTTTTGCGCTTCTTGAGTACTGAGATTATTGCTAAACAAACCGAAATCGGAAGCCAAAACGCTTGTGCTTAATTGATCAGAAATTTTAAAGAATGCATCGTAATTTACATATACGCCTTTTTTCGGCTCATAAGTGGCCGAAAACTTAGCTAAAACCGCCTGAGAATGCTGGTAATTCTCCGTATTTAAGGTTTCAATAATGCCGTTAGAACTCAAACTATCTAAACCTATGTAAGTACGCGTGGTGGAGTAAGGACTACTGGTTACGGCATCGTTAGCAATTACAAATCCCGCCAAGGTTAAGTCTTTACGGGGGTTATAACTAAAGTTTGCTGCTCCAAAACGACCGATACCATAATCGGCGCGGTTATTCTGCCCTAAGGGAATACCGAGGTCATCTTGGGCAAAATTTAATTGAAAACCGGAGCGACCAGTTAAATTTCTGAAACCGCCGCTAAAACGAAAATAATCGCGCGCAGTAAAAGCGGCCTTGCCAATATTATTAATGTCGCCAATAAGATTAAAGCTTGCTTTAGGACTATAATAAAAGGCGTTACCGTGGGCATAATAGCGCTCTGGGTCGCCCACTTTCGCTTCGGCATCACCAAACCAAAGGTTTTTCTTGCCTTCTTTTAGTTTAATGTTTAAGGCAATCCGATCGTCGGAGCTCAATCCTTTTAGGGGTGAGATTTCCTCGTAATTGCGAAGCACCTGAACTTTGTCAATCGCATCTGCCGGAAGGTTCTTAACCGCCACTTTGGTGTCGCCGTCAAAAAACTCTTTACCCTCTACTAAAATCTTTTCTACTTTTTTACCTTCCACGGTAATTTGTCCATCTTCATCTACTTCAAAACCAGGCAGTTTTTCGAGAACATTTTCGAGCTTTCGCTCCTCGCCATTGGTAAAAGCATCAGCCTGATAGCTGATAGTATCGCCGCTAATCACGATGGGCATTTCCTCTACCACTTCGGCCTGCTGTAGTAAATTAATATCTGTATCTAACACTACTTCAGCGAGGCCTTGATCTTTAGCCTCTCCCGTTTTGAAAGCCTTTTCAAAGGGCTTCAATCCGAAATAACTCACCTTTAAGATATAACTTTCATTGGCCTTTAATTGCAAACGATATTCACCATCTGAATTGGTAAAACCATAGGTAGCCATGCTGCTATCTTGGGCATTAAGGACTAAAATATTAGCCATTTCAAGCGGCTGATTTTGATCGTCTTTAACTTTACCTCTTACAAATATACTTTGGGCAGACAAGCTTAGTGAAACCACACTAAGTAATCCCGTGATAAATAGATTTTTCATGGAAATAAATTAACCTCCGATACGAATCTCCATGGAACCATGGCCACCACGACCACCGCGTGAGCCACCGTACATTTCGCGCATTTCCTCCATTTTTTCACGGCTAATTTTTTCAAACTCCGAGCGAGAAACTTGCTCACCATTTTCTGGTATTTTTATTTCTGCAGCTTCGGTGGTACTAATGCTCACCTTAGTGCACAAAACGGTGGTTTGGCCATCATACACTTCCAGTATTAAACCGGGCAAGCCGCTGTACTTCCCGGGGCCATGACTAACCGGTATTTGCATAGAGTACCAAGCAACTATTTCTACGGTATCATTAATGATGGTATCTTTTACTTCCCCTTCGATCATCTCTGTTTTTGAAACCACAAATACACGTTCTGCGGTAGCCTTATTGCAGATATAATTACCAATACTTTTGGTTTCTTTACCCAGTTTCCATTCTAAGGTTTCGATGGAATCTTCAATTAAAAATAGTTTTCCGAAAAGATCTTGTTCTTGTTTGATAGTAGACTCTTTTAAATTGCGGTAGTAAGTGCCCGAGGCGCCAGTCATCATACTTAAAAAACGCATGCCTCTTTGTCCATCTTTCTCTAAAGCTACCACCTCTTCGTAAAGCGATTCGTTGCGATTAAAGCTAAGGGTATATTCTTTTTGCATGGCTTTAGACATGCGTTCTTCGATACGTTTTTTCTGCTCAGGAGTGATCTCTGCGCTTTCCAGTTTCATGGGAATGGAGCCCGCTGTTTTAAAGGTAGCCGAACCGTTAATCTTCTGAGCGCTAAGGCTAAGACTGCTAAAAATAATAACTAAAAATAATAGTAGCTTCTTCATAAAAATATTGCTTGGTAAAGTGAAAACAAATATGCGCCAAATACATTTGTTAAATGCTTAGAGTTAAGTTAAAATGATTGGTTTAACCAAACCGAGAAATTTACCCGAGAAATGAGTTGAATTAATCGTTGCCATACTTTTCGAGAATACGCTTTAACTCGTCCACATTAATGGGCTTAGTAAGGTAATCGGTCATTCCTGCATCTAAAAACCTTTCGCGGTCTCCTTGCATGGCATGAGCGGTAAGAGCAACAATGGGAGGCGCATTATTTGCCTGAGTTTCGTTAATCTTTTGGGTGGCTTGGATTCCGCCTAATACAGGCATCTCTATGTCCATGAAAACAAGATCATAATGCTTAGACCCCACGGCTTCAACCGCTTCTTCACCGTTTACGGCGAAATCAAGATTCAACTGAATTTTTTTAAAAAATAGGTCGGCTAGCTTGCGATTTATCTCGTTATCCTCTGCCATTAAGAGGCTAAGATTTTGTTTCATTTCCCAGGAAATTATGGGCGAAGGTACTCAAATTAATTTCTCTAACCGAGCCTGTAACGTTTGCCAGGCATACTAACTAAGAGACCTTTAAGCTCTAAATTCATTAACTGAACTAGTAATTTACTCATTGGTAATTCTAACTGATTCGCCAACCACTCGATTTCCTTCGGTTGTGAGTCGGCTCCGATAGCACTAATTAAACTCTGCTCTTCGGCGCTCATGTCATCAAATAGAGGTAGTTGCGCTTGCTGAACCTGTTCTTTCTGTTGCCAGCGCATTATGTATTCTATGTCTTTAGTAGACTCTAACAAATTGGCGCGATTACTTTTAATCAACAAATTACAACCTTCACTAAAGGTATCACGGTAGCGGCCAGGCAGGGCAAAAACATCGCGATTATATTGAAAGGCGAGATCGGCGGTAATTAAAGCACCCCCTTTGCGGGCGGCTTCAACCACAATCACCGCATCGCTCATACCGGCAATAATGCGATTTCGCTTGGGGAAGTTTTCTCGATCTGGCTTTGATTCACTTAAAAACTCTGTAATGATAGCCCCACCTTTTTCGAGAATATCCGCTGCAAGGCCTCGATGTAAAGCCGGGTAAATACTATCCAAACCATGAGCTACCACGGCAATAGTTTTTAAATTGTGATTAACAGATTCTCGGTGGGCAATGGCGTCCACTCCATAAGCCAATCCACTAATTACTTGCGGCTGGAAGGCCTTTAAATCGGGCATAAAGTCCTCTAAAAAACCCCGCCCATAGTCGGTTACTGAACGCGTTCCTACAATGGCTAAAGATCGACTAGGATTAAGATTGAGATTCCCTTTTTGATAGATAATTACTGGCGCATCAGCACAATGTTTTAAGCGCCGAGGAAAACTAGCGTCCTGATAAAAATGCATTAAAAAGGCATTCTTCTCAATAAAGCTCATTTCTTTTTCAGCCCTTTTCAGGGGATGCGGGGCTCTTAAACTTGCGCGCACTTTACTACTTATTCCAGGTATAGCAGCAAGACCTTTATCGCTTTCCTTAAAAATAGCTTCGGCCGAACCTAGGGTGTTTATTAGGTTTTTGGCTAAAATCGGACCCACGCCATCGCATAAGCTTAATGCGATACGATAAAGGGTATCGGGATGGTTTACCGTCATACAATCAGATTATTGGTCGCCTAAATATAGCATTTTGTCTAAAACCGCTTATCAATTGGAGCATTTTTGTAACTTCGCAATTAGCTTCATTTATCAGAAAAGACCGTGCAAAGTACTATTGATCAACATTTAGGGAATTTATTATACTATCACGAATGTGTTGTGGTGCCCAATTTTGGGGCTTTCTTAACGCGGTACTTCCCTGCGGAGATTAATTCTGCAACGCATATGATGCGCCCTCCTTCCAAGCGAGTGGCCTTTAATGCTCGGGTAAATGAAAATGATGGATTGTTAGCAAAACATATTGCGGCCGTTGATGGGGTTAGTTACGAGAAAGCCATAGAAAGCATTGAGATATCTGTTCGCAGTTGGAAAAAAGTCTTACGCGCTGGCAAAAAAGTTAATCTAATTGGCATTGGTAGGCTTTACATGGATAGTATGGGTAAACTTCAGTTTAACCCAGCCCATGATATTAACTACGACCTTCACTCATACGGTCTCAACATTTTTAGAGCAAATGCAATGGAGAGAGAGGCAGAGATCAAAAAGTCGGTGAGTAAAGCGATTGAAAAACATCAAGGTACAAAAGTCACTAACAGAGTTAAATCTACTGCCGAAGGAACTAAAGAACCCTCTAAAACAAATTGGCTCAAGTGGGTGGCCACGCTAGGACCAGTAGCAGCTCTGCTTATCGTTGGCAGTTATTACTACACCCAAGAAAGAGAAACTTTTAATAATGTGTCTGGCTTTGTTCTCGATATTTTCGAAACCAATAAACCAGCAGATGAATATATTGATGAAGCTAGCCTTGAGGAGTCTGCGAGCCTAGGCTTTGAAGAAGCTGAGAAGCTCAATAAGAATTTTGGCCCTGAAGATGATATTCTAAATGAAGTTGAAACAGAAAGTACTGTAGACCAAAGCCTTCAATATGCTGAAGAGCCCGCTATTACTGAAATTGCAGCCGAGTCAATTGAAAAAGCGATAGTTGAAACTAATAGTCGAGTGGTAGAGACTGTTGAACCTGCGGTGGTAAAAAGAAGTGAAACTATTACTGAGCAGCCAGGTAAGGAAACAAAGGTTATAACTGTGCCTCCTTTTAATTACGATTATAACGCTTTTGCCGAGAAACCTCTCTATAATGTTAAAAAACGTCCAGACTCTCTGTCTCAGGATAACTTTGAAGAAACGGAAAGAGGCAACCCTTACTCAAGTTTAAATCAGAGAAAGCTTAATAGCCAAAAACAAAGCAGTGCTGAAACTCGCAGCACGATGCCCAAGCTTGTGGCCCAAACAAACGCTAAAATAGAAAGTGCCAAAGGCGTTAAGCCTATTGTTAGTGCGGTAAACCGCCCGGCTAAAGCGGGTAACTTCCAAATTATTGTTGGTGCATTTTCGGATGTTAACAATGCACGAAACTATGTATCGCAGTTACAAGCGCAAGGTTTCGATGCTTACCTAAGCGAAAGCAGTCGATTAAATCGTGTTGCTATTGGTTCCTTCCCAAGTGCAGATGCGGCTAGTGAAAGCTTAACAAAAATTAAACGTGATGTAGCAGCGGGAGCATGGCTTAACGCATTATAATGATGTAGCTTTGCCGAAAATTTGGCAATGAAAGCAAAAACTCCTTCTGATTCACTTACAATAATGACCGAAATCGTTCTTCCGAACGATACCAATAACTTGAAAAATCTTTTTGGAGGGCAGCTTTTAAGCTGGATGGATCGTTGTGCCGCTATTGCTGCTCATCGCCATTGTCGCCGTATTGTAGTAACCGCCTCGGTAAACAATGTTTCCTTTAATCAAGCTATTCCACAAGGAGCGATCGTAACTTTAGAAGCCAAAGTTTCTCGGGCCTTTAGCTCCAGTATGGAGGTATTTGTTGATGTTTTTATCGAAGATCAAACTATCGCAGGAAAGAAGTCTAAAGCAAATGAAGCTATTTACACTTTTGTAGCGGTTGATCAATTAGGTAACCCTATTAATATTCCGCAAATTGAACCCGAGACGAAGATTGAAAAAGATCGCTACGAAGGTGCAATGAGACGCCGACAGTTAGCCCTTATTCTTTCGGGTAAGATGGATCCTTCTGAAGCCACTGAATTAAAGAAGCTCTTTTTAGGGGATGATTCGGAAAAGCAGGATGCTTAAAAATCTGACTGACGGCAAAGAGTAAGCCTGCCCTATTAATCTGAGGCCAAATTTCACGTCAAACTCAGGTTATTAGAAATATCGAATAAAGGGAAAGCAATACTAGTAGGTAAATGGAATCTTTCACCCAGCGGTTTTGTACGGCTTCAATTGTTAAAGATAAAGCATAAGCAATACTATAAACAAGCATACTGAGCCAAAAGGTTTTATTACCCAAACTGAAGCTTGCTAGGATTAGCAATATCACTAGAATTACCCATAAATCGATTACCTTCCTTTGCAAATTATTTAAGCGCTTCTTAAATGATAAAAGGACTAGAATACTAAAAATAGCTAGCATCGGCCAAATCAATAAACCGTAATTATCAATCCAACTTACCGATGGCAAGCCAAAGCTTAAGGCAGAGAGAGAATTCTTATAGCTCGTAAAAACATCTACGCCAAACCAGCCTTCTACCGCTACCACAAAATAAGTTGCCGCGCCATAACCCAAGATGATTGCCGCTAAACTTTTCGCGGTAAATTTAGCGCTAAGCAATAAGGTTGCTAGAATAATAATCGCAAAGAAGATGGCTTCCGGCACCTGATAGCTGACAAAGCCCGCTAAAAGACTGAGGAGAAACACGGCTTCCTCTATTCTACTTTCTCTTTGCACTAAGGCTTGTAAAAACAACAGTAAAATTAGCCCAAGACCTAAAAGCCAATAGCTTGGGCTATCGTTAAGGCCCACGAATAAACTTAAAGAAGCTATAACCCCAATAAAGGTAGAGTGATAGTTTCCTTCGAAGATGTGCAAGCGGTTTTGCGCTTCATTAAAGATAAAAGCAAATAATAAAATGCTTAGAACGAAAATAATCTTGGCCCAAAAAGGCGAAATACTTTGGTTAGACGCGAGGCTTATCGAATTAACTACCAGTAACTTATCGTCAATCCAAAATATTGACAGACAAACAAGCAAGCTCAAGGCTATGCTATTTAGCATGCTTCTAATACCTATATTGGAAAAGAGTCTTGCAAACATCTAGGCTTTTTAGCTACTTTTGGCACACAAAATTTTGGTCATGCAAATTAAGGATATCGTATACGCCTTGGGCGATTTTTTTCTTTGGACTTTTGAAATACTTGGCACATTAGGAAATGTACCAAATATTATTTTCTCAAGCATTATTGCTATTCTCTTCCTTTATTGGATGAAAGAAATGGCGGGTCACGCTAGTCGCGGAGAAAAATAGATTACAGATCGAAGCCGATATCTTTTCGGTATTCTATCCCTTCATAACATATGGCTTTGATTCCGGCATAAGATCGGGACAAAGCCTCTTCTTTGCTGCTTCCTAAAGCACTGATTGCTATTACGCGGCCACCATTGGTAACAATCTTGTCTTCCAATAATTTGGTGCCGGCATGAAAAGCTAGGACTTCTTTTAATTTATCAAGGCCACTAATTTCCTTCCCCTTCGGGTAGGCACCTGGGTACCCTTCAGAAACTGCCATTACGGTGGTGGCAAACTCCTCACTAATTTCTAGGTTTTCTTCGGCTAGCCTTCCTTCGGCGGTAGCTTTAAGATGCTGCAAGAAATCGCTTTTGATTCGTGGCATTACTACTTCTGTTTCAGGGTCACCCATTCTAACGTTGTATTCAATAACCATAGGTTCTCCTTGTACTTCGATAAGGCCGATAAAAACAAATCCCACGTAAGTGAAGTCTGCCTTATTTAATCCTTTAACCGTTGGTTCAACAATGCGGCCAATTACCTTCTCCATCATGGTATTATCTACAAAGCTTACGGGCGAAACCGCTCCCATACCGCCTGTATTAGGGCCGGTGTCGCCTTCTCCTATACGTTTGTAGTCTTTGGCCACCGGCAATACTTTATAGCTCTTACCATCCGTTAAAACGAATACGGAAAACTCCAAACCAGCTAAAAACTCTTCAATTACTAAGGTTTTACTAGCATCGCCAAACTTGCCGCCTAGCATAGCATCTATCTCTTCTTGCGCTTCCGCTAGATTGTCAATAATTAAAACACCTTTTCCCGCTGCAAGCCCATCTGCCTTGAGCACATAAGGCGCTTTTAGGGTAGACAGAAAAGCTTTGGCCTCTGCTTCATCACCGCTACTAAAACTGCGATAAGCCGCAGTAGGGATTTGATGTTGAGCCATAAATTCTTTGGCAAACTTTTTAGAGCCTTCCAATTGAGAAGCCACTTTATCGGGACCAATTATGCCGATGTTTTTCAGCTCAAAATCGTTTTTAAAATAGTCTACCACTCCTGCTACTAATGGCGCTTCTGGCCCGACCACTACAAGTTGAATTTTTTGCTCTAGGCAGAAGGATTTTAAACTCGGAAAATCCTCGGGATTTAGATTTATATTTTCACCTAATTCTGCTGTTCCGGCATTACCCGGTGCAATAAATAATTTTTCCAATAAGTTGCTCTGCGAAATCTTCCAAGACATGGCATGCTCGCGTCCTCCGCTGCCTAAAACTAAAACCCTCATAGTGTATTTATATAGCGCAAAACTAAGATTAATATCGGCAGAAGGCTAGCTACTTATCTTTAAAAAGAAAAGTATAAAAGTGTTTCAGCGACACTCTTTATTAAAAAGGGCTTTCGATTAATAAAAAAACTACTTTTGCAGGATAATTAATCGACACAATTATGTCTGCAAATTACACCTCTCAAATTGACGCATTCATGGACTTGGTGCGTGCCAAAAACAGCCACGAACCTGAGTTTCTACAGGCCGTGCATGAAGTAGCCGAAGCAATTATTCCATTTATGGAAGAAAACCCTCGCTATAAAAATCATAAAATTCTTGAGCGCATCGTAGAGCCCGAGCGCGTTATAATGTTTAGAGTACCTTGGTTAGATGATCAGGGAAATACTCAAATTAATAGAGGTTATAGAGTTGAGTTTAACTCAGCCATTGGACCCTACAAAGGTGGATTAAGATTTCACCCTTCCGTAAACTTATCTATTCTTAAATTTTTAGGCTTCGAGCAAATCTTCAAAAACTCTTTAACTACTCTTCCTATTGGCGGTGGTAAAGGTGGTTCTGATTTCGATCCAAAGGGAAAGTCAGACAATGAAGTAATGAAATTCTGCCAATCTTTTATGACTGAGCTTTCTCGTCATATTGGTCCTGATACCGATGTACCTGCAGGGGATATCGGCGTAGGCGGCCGTGAAATTGGTTATATGTTTGGTCAGTACAAACGTATTCGCAATGAGTTTACCGGTGTTCTTACTGGCAAAGGCTTAAACTGGGGTGGTTCTTTAATTCGCCCTGAAGCAACTGGCTATGGTGCGGTTTATTTTACTGCCGAAATGCTTAAGACCAAAGGCGAAAGTTTAGAGGGTAAAAAAGTAGTGATTTCTGGTAGCGGAAACGTAGCACAATATGCTTGCGAGAAAGTTATCGAATTAGGAGGCACAGTTCTTACTCTTTCTGACTCATCAGGATTTATTCATGCTGCAGACGGCCTCAGCGCCGAAATGCTTGCTTTTGTAATGGATCTTAAAAATGTTCGTCGCGGTCGTATAAGTGAAGTAGCGGATAAATTCGATAGTGTTAGTTTCCACGCCGGTGAAAAACCATGGGGAACTAAATGTGATATCGCTTTACCATGTGCTACTCAAAACGAGTTAGACGAAGCAAGTGCTAAAAGCTTAGTTGCAAATGGCGTTAGTGCTGTTGCAGAAGGAGCTAACATGCCTTGTACTCCGGAAGCGGTAACCGTATTCCAAAGTAATAAAATTCAGTTCGCTCCAGGAAAAGCCGCTAACGCTGGTGGTGTTGCTACTTCCGCTTTGGAAATGGCTCAAAACAGCATGCGTTTAAACTGGACTTCTGAAGAAGTTGATGCCAAGTTACACAGCATTATGGAAAACATCCATGCCAATTCTCACAAATATGGCGCTAATGCAGATGGCTATATTGACTATGTAAAAGGTGCTAACATTGCCGGTTTCGTAAAAGTTGCTGACGCAATGATTGACCAAGGTTTGGTATAAGTAAGCCAATCTTAATACGGAAAGCCCTCTGCGTAAACAGAGGGCTTTTTTTATGGTCAAATGCGATAAATCCCTTAGCTACAAAGATTCTAACCACCCTGCACCTCGGGACAAATCCTCAGGGCGATGAATAGCCACTAAATCCTCAATCTAATCCCGCCTGTGCTCCCTGCGAAACCGCCGCGTTCCCAGCCTAACAAAACCACAAACCCCTCAGTCAATTGTTAAACGCGATTAGTCGCGTTTCTACAATAATCCTCTGCCACCCTATCCCTTGGGGTAAATCCTCGGGACAATTAAAACTAGCTGCCGAACGGTCTAAAAAACAAAAGCCCCGCACTTTCGTGCGGGGCTTTCTAATGAGATCTCTCTCATTTACACCTACTCAATTACTATTTTCTCGCTGTGGCTGCTAGAGCCGTTGCTTACATTAATTAGATAGATACCTTTTGGTAAAGACTGTACATCAATATGATGTAAGCTGTTGTTACCATTAAGGCTTAATACTTCTGCGTGCATTACTTTGCCCGCAAGGTTAATAATGCTTAAAGTAGCTTGAGGTGAATCTAAGCTAAGACGTACATCAAAAGAACCGTTAGTAGGGTTAGGGCTAAAGCTAAAAGCGTTTAAGCCTGTATTTTCAGTCAAACCTATCGTGCCTGCGCCGAACATTACATCATCGATGTAGAATGTTTTTGGTCCACCTTGAGTAGCGCCATCCGTTCCGAAGTTAGGGAATACAGATACTACATCATAGGTTTTAGTTAAATCTAAGGCTGGAGTATTCGCAGCATTGTTGGTGAAATCAAAAGTTAAAGTTTCCCAGGCGCCTGCCATAGTAGTAGTAGCAATAGTTTCTACCGAAATAGCGCCGTCATTGTTGTCTTCTACTTTTAAAAGTACATCAACACCTGCGTCTGGAGACCAAACACGCACAGTCATTGTTGTTTCAGTAGCGGTAAAAGGCACTGGATTAGCTAAACCTCCGAAAGATACAGTTACACCAGCCCAAGTTTGAGCATTACCTTCTTTCGTAATTTGCATTACGGTATTTGCCGCATTGGTTGGGTCAGCTAAAATAGTATCCGAAGCACCACCGAAAGCTGCACTTGCATAATTTACTGTGCTATCTTCCCAAGTGATAGGTAAGTCAACTTGACTTAAAACAGGACCCGTTCCACCACCAGTACCGAACACAAAATCGTCTGCGTAATAAGTTTTATCACCTGCCGTGTTACCATCTGTTCCGAAGTTCGGGAATAAAGAAAGCATATCGTAGGTACTCGCGTAATTGATTACCGCTGTTCCTGGAGCTTCATTTCCTGCGCTAAAATCAAATGTTAAAGTTTCCCAAGCTCCAGCTTGTGTAGTAGTTGCTAAAGTTTCTACGGTTTTAGTATTATCATTAACGTCTTCTGCTTTAAGCAAGAAAGGAATACCAGCATCTGGAGACCATACACGAACAGTTATAATATTATCCATAGCGGTAAAAGGAATAGCAGTAGCTAAACCACCAAAAGATACAGTAGTACCAGCCCATGTTTGTGCGCCTAAAGGCTTGTTAAGAAGCAATACATTATTGGCAGCATTGGTTGGATCAACCACAACGCTATCAGCATTACCACCAAAACTAATAGTAGTGTAAGCAACAGTAGCATCGTCAAAAGTGATTGGTAAATCTACTTGTGAAAGCATAGTTCCACCAGTACCGAATACCACATCATCAACATAGTAGGTTTTATTACCTGCGGTATTTCCATCCGTTCCGAAGTTAGGGAAGACAGAAAGCATATCATAGGTACTAGCATAATTAATTACCGCTGTCCCGGGGGCTTCATTTCCTGCGCTAAAGTCAAAAGTTAAAGTCTCCCAAGCACCAGCTTGAGTAGTAGTAGCTAAAGTTTCTACCGTTTTAGTATTATCATTAACGTCTTCTGCTTTAAGCAAGAAAGAGATACCAGAGTCTGGAGACCAAACACGAACAGTGATAATATTATCAGTAGAAGAAAAAGGAATCGCAGTAGCCAAACCACCAGCAGATACAGTAGTACCAGCCCAAGTTTGTGCACCAAGAGGCTTGTTAAGAACTAGAACGTTATTTGCTGCATTAGTAGGATCTGGAGCAATGCTATCTACATTACCACCAAAACTTATCGTGGTGTAAGCTACAGTTGGATCATCAAAGGTAATTGGCAAAGCCACTTGAGTTCCCGTTCCGCCGCCTGTTCCGCAGGTAGCACATTGTTCCCAGCAAACTACACCTAAAGTAGTATCACCACTGAAGGTAAGAATACGATTGGTGAAGCCAGAAGTAGTAATGGTGCAAGGAGATCCAGAAGTTAAGTTTTCCTGAGCCGTCCAGCCATCTAAAGTAAATTTGTATTCAATAGTACCAGCGGTTAAAGGAAGAGATACCTCCCAAATGCCGTCACTATTTGCGTCCGTCATTGGATTACAAGCGCCACACCACGAATTAAATGTCCCATTAACATTAGCTGTGGTGAAACTTCCAGTATAGTTGTTCAAATCAACCTGGAAGGTTACAGTGTCCGTTTGAGCCTGCAAAAAGCCAAAAGACACCATTAAAAAGAGTAGAGTAAATTTTCTCATGTGCTTTAAAATTATTTAGACAAAGTTATAGACTTTTATTCAAAAAAACTATAAGTGAATATAGAAAATATTTTATTACTTGTTAATCAGACATTTAAATAAAGTTGTCGGCGGATTTAAAATAGTACTAGGTACTATATCAACTTTTTTTTTACTTTTGAAAAACTAACAGACAAGCCTTCTACAAATGAGCGAAAAAGAATTTCCTCTCCATATACCTAGTAAATATCACGTTTCTTATTATCAAATACCCATAGAAAGATTCTTTCAATTTGGCTTTTCGGTAGACTGCGTGGTATTTGGGTGTTTAGATAACACTTTAAAAGTGATGTTAGTGGAAAGAGGTGTTCAGCCTTATAAAGGCCAATGGGCTTTACCGGGTGACTTAGTTTATCCAAACGAAGAGATCTCAACCGCGGCCGAAAGAGTACTAAGAGACCTGACTGGGATTCAAGACATCCCGACTATGGAGCAAACCAAAACTTACGGAAAGGTTGACCGCCACCCAGTAGGCCGAGTATTAACCGTTGGGCATTACGCCCTAGTTAACCCCGATATATACAATCCTCACGCCTCTTCTTGGGCCGATAATATTCACTGGGTAGATATTGAGGAATTACCCGGACTGGCCTTTGACCATCAAGAAATTATTGAGGACGCCTTAGAAGCATTGCGCACTGATGCACGTAAAAAGCCCATAGGTTTCGACCTTTTGCCGGAAAAATTTACCCTGAACGACTTGCAGATTATTTACGAAAGCATTTTCAGTACAAAATTAGATAAAGGAAACTTCAGAAAACGCATGCTAAATATGGGCTTACTAAAAGCCTTGGAAGAAACCCAAGCTAATGTAGCGCACCGTCCCGCTCGGCTATACTGCTTCGATACAAAATCATACGAAAACCTAAAATCCAAAGATTTCTCCTTCGAGATATAAGCCAACCCCAACAAAGCAATTTCATGAACCACCAACAACTCAACTTTTTAGATCACGCAGTCTTAATTGGCTATTTTGCCTTGATCTTAGTGGTTTCGTTGTACTTAATTTTCAAAGAGAAAAAGACGAGCACCGCCAATGCTTCTTCCGATTACTTTTTAGGAGGCAAAAATCTTTCTTGGTTTGTAATTGGCGCTTCTCTTTTTGCTTCCAATATTGGCTCTGAGCATCTTGTAGGCCTTGCAGGCGCTGGCGCCGCTGGCGATTTTCCCGCCGCCCAATTTGAAATCCTTGCTGCCTTTATGCTTTTACTTTTAGGCTGGCTTTTTGTTCCACTTTATTTAAGAAGCGGAGTTTTCACCATGCCGCAGTTTTTAGAAAGACGCTATGGCCCGTGGGCAAGAAACTACCTTACTTGGGTTTCGATATTAGGATATGTAATCACTAAAATTGCTTTAACCATTACCGCTGGTGGAATCATCTTTACCACTTTGATGGGTATAGATTTTTGGACTGGTGCCATCATAGTGGTAGTTGCTACTGGTGTTTACACCATTTTCGGAGGATTAAAAGTGGTGGTTTACACGGATATGATTCAGATGTTTATCCTTCTTGGAGGTAGCATTGCCCTTAGCTTTTATGGCCTAGAAGCGCTAGGCGGCTGGAGCGAAATAGAAAGGTTAAGCGCACCAAGTTATTCTAGCCTGTGGCGGCCTTTAAGCGACCCCGACTTCCCCTGGACTGGTATTCTCTTTGGCGCGCCCATTCTTGGCGTTTGGTATTGGTGTACCGATCAATTTATTGTGCAACGCGTTTTGGCGGCCCGTAATATCGATCAAGCCCGCAAAGGGACCATCTTTGCCGCTTACTTAAAAATGCTTCCACTCTTTATTTTTGTGGTTCCTGGGCTTATCGCCTATGCTCTATCCGTAAAAGAGGGAGCAAACTTTAGCTTTCCTCAAGAAAATGGCGAAGTTTTATACGATGCCGCCTTACCCATGCTAACCATGCAACTTTTACCCGCAGGTTTAAGAGGTTTAGTAGTAGCCGGCTTAATCGCCGCTTTAATGAGTTCCCTCAGTTCTGTTTTTAATTCCTGCTCTACCCTATTTACCATAGATGTTTATCAAAGACTGAAACCAGAAACTAGCGAAAAGCAATTGGTAAAAGTGGGTCGTATTGCTACCGGAATCTTAGTAATTTTAGGCTTGGCCTGGATTCCTCTCCTCGATTTATTAGAAGGTGGGCTCTTTCAAAAACTACAAAGCATCCAATCTTACATTTCACCTCCCATTGCTTCGGTATTTTTACTGGGCGTTTTCTCTAAACGCATCACCGCCAAGGGAGCCAAATACGCGCTACTTAGTGGTGCCGTTCTTGGAGCCACTCGTCTTATTTTAGAATTAAACAAAACCAACTTACCTGCGAGCTTAAGTTGGTATGTAGATATCAACTTCCTGCATTTCGCACTTCTACTTTTCCTAATATGTACCCTTGTATTAGTACTGGTAAGTATCAGCGAAAGCGCACCAAATTTTGAAAAAATTAAGTCATTATTATATAGTAAAAGTAACTCCGAGCCCAAGCAAGGCATCAACATACTTTTAAGCGTGGTCCTTGTTTTACTTATCGGCGTTCTTTGGATAGTGTTTAGTTAAAACTGCCTAGCGGCAGAACCAATTTTTATGAAAACAAATAACAATCTAGTCTCCATAATTGCGCTGATAGTTGCGCTAGGAGGACTTTTAATGGGTTTTGATGCATCCGTTATTTCTGGTGTAGTTAAATTTATCGAACCCGAGTTTAATCTCAACAAGCTAGAACTGGGTTGGTCGGTCGCTTCGCTTACCCTCACGGCTACACTAGCCATGATGATTGCGGGGCCCATAAGTGATAAATTAGGTCGCAGAACCGTATTGCGTTATGCCGCGGCCCTTTATGCTGTTTCCGCAGTTCTTTCGGCTATTGCTCCAAGCTTTGTATTTTTAGTAATTGCCCGTATGATTGGTGGTTTTGGCGTGGGTGCATCCTTAATTTTAGCGCCGATGTACATTGCGGAAATCGCCCCAAAAGAATTACGCGGACGATTAGTTTCCTTCAATCAGCTTAACATTGTTATCGGTATTTCTCTCGCTTTCTTCACCAATTACCTTATTCTACAATTGGGTAAAAGCGATGCGAGTTGGGCTTTAAACTTAAAGTTAGATGAGTATAATTGGCGCTGGATGCTCGGATTAGAAACCCTTCCGGCCATCTTATATTTCTTCGGACTCTTTTTTGTGCCGCAAAGTCCACGTTGGTTAATTATGCACGGCCGCTTTGAAGAAGCCGAAATAATTATGGCCAAAGTAGTAGGCGCCGATGCTGCTAAAATTGAGATCAATCGTATCCAAAAAAGTATCGAACTGGAAGAAAACAAGGAGGAAGCGAAAATTAAAGACTTATTCCGTCCTGGTCTGCGCCTCGTATTAACCATCGGTATTGTAGTCGCTGTTTTGCAACAAATTACCGGTATCAACTCGGTATTTTTCTATGCGCCAATGATTTTCGAACAAAGTGGCCTGGGAACTGATGCCTCCTTTATGCAAGCCATTTTAGTAGGCTTGGTAAACCTCGCTTTTACCGTATTAGCCATTTTATTTATCGACCGCCTTGGTCGTAAACCCCTTTTAAGTTTTGGCGTTGCCGGTATCGCACTTTCGATGTTTACCTTATCCTATGCCTTTAAAACGGCCGAGTTTTCTGTAAGCCCTGAACTTATCAGCAACTTTGCCGAAAAATTCGATAGCTCTACCTTACAAAGTTTAGAGGCAACGGTTTTTACGAGCGAAAATGATTTCACCGCCGCTCTCGCAACCAAAATTGAAGCCGCTACCTTAGAAGAACATCAGGCGGATATTGTAAAGGGATCGATTCAAATGAACACCACCCTAACTTTATTCTCCATTCTTGCATTTGTGGCCAGTTTTGCGATTTCCATCGGGCCAGTTATGTGGGTACTCTTTTCTGAGCTTTTCCCCAATAAAATTAGAGGTATTGCCATTTCCTTCGTGGGTTTAATTAACTCCGCCGTCAGCTTTGTAGTGCAATGGATTTTCCCTTGGGAATTGGATGTACTAGGCAATTCTTTAACCTTTTTAATTTATGGCCTTTTCGCCGCCTTCGGACTAATCTTTATTATTAAAGTTATCCCCGAAACCAAAGGTAAATCGCTGGAAGAAATTGAAAAACAACTTGTTACCAAAGACTAATTATGAGAAAATTTTCAAGCCTAATTGTCTTAGCAAGCATCGTTGCCTGCTCTAACAGCAATGCCACAGAGAACGCATCTACCGAAAGGGAAAGCCCTAAAAACACGGTAATTGTAGCCGCTAATAGTTTTGTAAATAGCAGTTTACCGAACCTAAATAAGGATAGCCTTAGCATGCCTGCTAATTCGTGGTTAGAATATGAAGTGAATATTGCCGAAGCCGGTCGCTACCGCCTAACTATAAATGGACAAGCCGATACAAATGCCCGAGTTTGGATGGAAGATTACGTTAAAAATACCGACGGCCGTAGCTATAATATTAGTGGCGACCTCGCTTTCGCAGATGGGCAAGCTTACGTGATTGGTTCTCCGCTAGATAGTGGCATGCACCCCATGCGTTTACATTTTAAAACGGGTACAACAAAAGTCGAAAGCATTGAATTCAAACTAATTAAGCGTCACGCCTCCACGCCTAAAAGCAGTACCCAAAAGATGGACGGCGATGAATGGCAACTCGTATGGAGTGATGAATTTGAGGGCGAAGGCTTACCCGATTCCACCAAGTGGAGCTACAATATTGGCAACTGGGGTTGGGGAAATAATGAGCCGCAATTTTACACCGATGCCAAGCTTAAAAATGCCCGTCAAGAAAACGGCAAGCTTATTATTGAAGCACATAAAAACGACGCGGGCTCTCCTTGGACTTCAGCGCGTTTAAGCACGCAAGGCAAAGAATCTTTTTTATATGGTAAAATTGAATTTAGAGCGAAAGTTCCAGTAGGCCGCGGCACCTGGTCGGCAGGCTGGTTACTGGGCGATGAATATCGCGATGAAATCTCTTGGCCTTACTGTGGTGAAATTGATGTTTTAGAATGCGTAGGCTACGAAATAAACGACAGCACTGGCGACGGTATTAACCATGCCACTTGCCACACACGCGCCTATTACTTTAAACAAGGCAATCAGATTGGCAACGAAATAGAAGTGCCAAACATGGACGGCGAATTTCATACCTATGCGGTAGAATGGTATCCTGATGTTATTTACGGATTGGTAGATGGCGAGCGCTATTTCACCTACGATAAAAATGCAAATGAACTTGAATGGCCCTTTTTCAAGCCACAGAATATTATCCTCAACCTGGCCGTTGGCGGAGGTTGGGGTGGTGCTAAAGGCATCGATCCACAATGGGAAAGCCACCAATACATTTTAGATTACGTGCGGGTTTATGAATTACACTAGACTTACTAAATACTTCAAAATCTCTCTTGGGCTGGCTTTCCCTTTTTTAATTTTTGGCTGCCAAAACCCGGAGCAAATTGCCGATCAGCTTAGGGTAGAAATCTATAACAGTTCTGCCGCGGGAGCAAAAATGGCCCAAGGTGAGCCCTTTGATTCAATTACAGAGTTTGGCATCGAAATCTTCCCTGAGCAGACTTTCCAAACCATTGAAGGTTTTGGCGGCGCTTTTACCGAAGCGAGCAGCCACTTGCTCCAAAAAATGAGTGCCAATAAACGCAAGGAAGTTCTCGAAGCCTATTTCTCTAGCGATGCCGCCGCTTACAGCTTATGCCGCACGCACATCAACTCCTGCGATTTCTCTTTAAGTTCTTACGCTTACGCAGATGTGCCAGGAGATACCTTATTGGAATCCTTTAGCATTGCGGTAGATCGCGATGATATTATTCCCACCATTAAGGAAGCACAAGCCATTTCTAAAAACGGCTTTAAAATTTTTGCTTCTCCTTGGACTGCTCCCACTTGGATGAAGGATAATCAAGCCTATTTCGGTGGAAAACTACTCCCCCAATATCGCTCGGTTTGGGCCAAGTATTTTTCTAAATATGCACAGGCTTACGCCGCAGAAGGCATTCCCATTTGGGGTTTCACAGTAGAGAACGAACCCTTAGGCAACGATGCTAACTGGGAAAGCATGCACTTTACGCCTGAAGAAACTGCGGATTTTGTAACGAATTATCTCGGCCCGCAATTAGAGGCGGATAGCCTAGACATTAAAATTCTCGTTTACGATCAAAACCGCGGGGAAGAATTAGAGGAATGGGCCGATGTGCTTTTGCAAGATTCGCTTGCTTCACCGTATATCGCAGGTACCGCTGTTCATTGGTATACTAGTACTTACGATTGGTTTCCAAAATCACTACAACATACCCACGCCCTAGCGCCCAATAAAATGATTATCCAAACGGAAGCCTGTGTAGATGCCGAAATCCCTCATTGGCGAGAAGATGATTGGTACTGGCGCAAAGAAGCTACCGACTGGGGCTACGACTGGGCCAAGCCCGAAGATAAATACCTGCACACACCTTATGTTCCTGCTTACCGCTATGCCCGCGATATAATCGGCTGCTTAAATAATTGGGTGGCCGGTTGGGTCGATTGGAATATGGTCCTCGACAAACAAGGTGGCCCCAATCATGCAAAAAACTGGTGTGTAGCGCCGGTATTAGTCGATACTATTAGCGATGAGGTATACTTCACACCGCTCTATTATATTCTCCGTCAGTTTAGTCAATTCATCCAGCCCCAAGCGAAACGCATTGGCTTTAGCTGTTCCGATGAAGCGCTATTACTTACTGCTGTGCAAAATCCTGATGAGAGTATTGTTGTGTATTTATTCAACACCGACGAACGTGCGAAAAGCTTTACCCTAAAAATTGGTGAGCGGGAAATCAAAACTTTAGTGCCCGCACAAGCACTGCAAAACCTAGTACTAAAACCCTAAGATTTTTTTAATGTCTTCTAAAGCAGAAACAACTTTCCTTGGCTCCAACCCTATTCAACAAGCTCCCACTGAGGTAGATGGGGGATTTGTAGAAATTTCGGGTGAAAGTTATTACAAGATTTCTAACTACCACGCGATGGACCCCTTCTTTATGACCGTGGTGAGCCCCAGCGATCAGTGGCTTTTTATTGGCAGTAATGGCGGACTAACCGCGGGTAGAAAAAATGCGGAATCGGCTTTATTCCCCTATTATACCGACGATAAAATAATCGACAATGCGGAAAACACTGGTTCAAAAACCTTAATTAAAGTAAAGCGCGACGGACAAACCCAACTGTGGGAGGCCTTTTCGTTGCGCTCGGAAGGTTTATATCAGATACGCAGAAATATTTACAAAAACAGCCTCGGCAATAAGCTGCGCTTCGAAGAAATTAATGAAAGCCTCGGTCTAAGTTTTAGCTATGAATGGTCTTTCAGCAATCGCTACGGCTTTATTAAAAAAAGCTGGCTTAAAAATTTAAGTTCTGATGCGGCCGAAATCGCCATTCTCGATGGTTTGCAAAATATTTTACCCTCGGGGGTAAATAGCGCTTTGCAAAGTGGTAGAAGCACTTTGGTAGATGCCTACAAGAAAAACGAAAAGGTAGCTGATTCCACTTTGGCCATTTTTAGCCTAAGTGCTCGTATTGTTGACAAAGCCGAACCTGCCGAAGCTTTAAGGGCCAATACAATTTGGTCTAGCGGCCTTGCGGCAGATGCGATTTTACTATCGAATTTGCAATTGGATAAATTCCGTCGTGGCACTACCATTGAAAACGAAAGCTTTATCAAGGCTACTAAAGGTGCTTATTTTATTCATAGCCAGTTTAGCATGCCTGCTAATGAAGAGAAGCATTGGCTTTGTGTGGCAGAACTCAATATGTCTAGCGCCCAAGTTGCGCAACTAAGAGAAGAGCTTAAAAACGAAAGTGCCCTAGTCGCCAATTTAGAAGCAGAAATTGCTGCCGATTCTCTCAAGCTAAAAAAACTAGTAGGCTTAGCCGATGGCTTACAAAGCAGCAAAGACAAACTAATTAGCACTCGTCATTACAGCAATGTTTTGTTTAATATTATGCGTGGTGGTATTTTCGAAGGCCTTTACCTGCTTAGTAAAAACGACCTATTAAAGTACTTCAATATTGTAAACCATAAGCTAAGTATTGCCTATGCTTCCTTTTTCGATAGCCTAGATGAGCAGCTTAGTTATAGCAGTTTAGTTGCGAAGGCCAAAGAAACAGGCAACAGCGATTTAACCCGCATTTGCCGCGAATATTTACCGCTATCTTTCAGTCGCCGCCATGGAGACCCGAGCCGCCCTTGGAATTATTTCAGCATCGAAAACCTCGACCAAGACGGCAATCGCATTATCAACTACGAAGGAAACTGGCGCGATATTTTTCAAAACTGGGAAGCGCTTAGCTATTCCTTCCCCCTTTATATCGAAGGCATCATTGCCAAATTTGTGAACGCATCTACGCTGGACGGTTATAACCCTTATCGCATTTCTAAAAACGGTATCGATTGGGAAGTAATTGAAGAGCACGACCCATGGTCATTTATTGGCTATTGGGGCGATCATCAGATTATTTATCTGCAAAAGCTCCTCGAACATTCGGCCGCACATTACCCTAACAAACTGCAGGAAATGCTGTCGGAAGAATCCTTCGTTTACGCCAATGTTCCTTACCGTATAAAATCCTATTCAGAAATAGTACGAGATTCTAGCGACACTATTGATTTCGATCACGATTTAGAAAAAACAATCCAAGGCCGCGTAGAGGCGGTGGGTAGCGATGGTCGCTTGGCTTGGGATGAATCTCAAAATATAATTAAAGCGAATTTGGCGGAGAAAATCCTCCTAACCGCTTTAACTAAACTCTATAACTTTATTCCCGAAACTGGCATTTGGCTTAATACCCAAAGACCGGAATGGAATGACGCCAACAATGCCCTTGTAGGCGATGGCGTAAGCATGGTTACGCTTTACTATTTACGTCGCTTTATTGCCTTCAACAGCAAGCTCTTTAGTAAGTCTAGCCAAAGTACTTTTGCTTTACATAGCCCGCTTTACAATTTAACCGCTAACGTTTTAAAGACTTTCCAAGAGCATAAAGATTCCCTTGGTAAACCATTTAGTGCGCAAGAACGTCGCGCTGTTTGCGACAGTCTCGGTTATGCGGGCGATCGCTATCGCGCTCTTGCCTATTCTGGTTTAGGGGGCGAAAAACAAGAAATTGATAAGCAAGATATTCTCAATTTATTTGATTTGGCCTTAACCTATATCGATGATGCCATTACTAAAAACCGTCGCACCGATGGTCTTTATCATGCCTATAATTTAATTGACTTTAGCGAAAATAGCGTAGAGGTTTCCAATCTCTACGAAATGTTAGAAGGGCAAGTGGCGGCTTTAAGCACCGATAATTTAAAGGCAGAAGAAGCCCTGCGTGTACTGGACAAATTAAAGCAAAGTGCAATGTACCGTGCCGATCAATATAGCTATATGCTATACCCAGATCGAACCTTAGCGCCTTTTATCGATAAAAATAATATCCCTGCTAGTTTTGTAGAAGCTTCTGCTTTAATCAAGGCCATGCACGCCCAGGGCAATCAAAGCATTGTAGAAATTGGAGGATCGGGATCCTATCATTTTAATGGCGACCTGAGCAATGCCAAAGATTTAGAAGCACGTATAAACCAGCTAGCCCAGTCTCCTTGGGCAGAACTTGCTCAAGCAGAAGCTAATTCTTTGTTGGAGCTTTTTGAAGAGATCTTTAATCACCGCGCTTTTACAGGCCGATCGGGAACCTTTTACGGTTACGAGGGCCTAGGCAGTATTTACTGGCACATGGTTTCTAAACTTCTCTTAGCCGTGCAAGAGAATATTTTTAAAGGTAAAGCCGAGCAGGCTGATCCTAAAGTTATGGGGGCCTTAATCGATCATTACTACGAGATTAGAGCGGGAATTGGGGCTAATAAAAACCCGAAATTGTACGGCGCCTTCCCCACCGACGCTTACTCGCATACTCCTTCTAATGCTGGGGTTCAGCAGCCTGGCATGACCGGACAGGTAAAAGAAGACGTGTTAAATCGCTGGGCGGAATTAGGACTAAAAGTGCAGAATGGACAATTAGACATTGCACCTTTCTTTATGCATCCCGACGAGTTTAATAGTACCGCAAGCACCTTTGACTATGTAGATGCTTTGGGTGAATTTCAAAGTATTGCGCTAAAAGAAGGTCAAATGGCTTTCAGCTATTGTGGTGTACCTATTATTTACCAATCTGGCGCAAGCTACCAGCTTACTATTTTCTATGCCAATGGCGAGCAAGAATCAAGTACAGAAGCTAGTTTAAGCCTGGAATTAAGCCAAGGTATATTTAGCCGCAGTGGCCAAATAAATCGTATTGAATTAAGCTTTTAATTTCACTGAAAGGCTCTTAAAATAACTATTGCTTATGTCTAAAATTTATCAGCGCTTAACGCAGATTTTCATCTTGACCTTATTGGTCCAATTATCAGCGGTAGCGCAGGTGGTAAACGTGGGCAGTGGTAGCTATACCACTACTTTTCCAGGTACCGATGCCGCCGGTAGAAATGGTTATCCCTCGGGGACACCCTTTGTGGTGGGCAACGCCGCTAACCGTCCCGTACCCACCAACGACTGGTGGTCGGATAAAGTTAAAAATGCGCATTCTAGCAACCTGTTTAACTATCCCTTTACGGAGAAAACCCTCAACAGTGGTTTGGTTTTAACCTACATTCCTTGGGGACCAATTGATAATATCGAACCCGTAAAAGTAGGCTTGAACGGTCTTAATGCCAGTGCGGCAAATATTTCCGATTTCAGCGATTGGACTATTACCATGCAGTGGAAAAATGGCACGAAACAAATGGAAGCCACCACGGGTATAGGAATGCCTTTTGTTTACTTTACCAAAGATTCGGCGAGCACGGTAGAAATTACCGCCGATCAAGGAACAGCCACCATTCATAATGAGATTCTTATTATAGAAAATTTACGTAACGGTGCCGACTTCGCGGTTTATGCTCCAAGTGGTAGTGTTTGGACCCAAAGTGGCAATGTTTACAGCTCTAGCTTAAACGGCGAAAATTACTGGTCTTTGGCCTTCTTGCCTTTGAGCTCCAGCAATCTATTAACCGCGGCCACCAGCTTTCAACAGTACGCTTATGTTTTCCCTACGGGTACCACCAGTTCTTACTCTTACGATGAAACCACTAGTGAAGTAACCACGGTTTTTAATGTTCAAACTAGCGTTAAGGAAGGTACATCCAGCAATATGCTACTCGGGCTTTTACCGCATCAGTGGGCTAATTTAGGCAGCGGAAGCGTAAATACTTCCCACGTTTACAATACCGTAAGAGGGCAGTTAAAAATGATGGCGGGCAATACTTTTAGCACAGTGAATACCTTTTACGGCATTCTTCCTACCCTGCCTTATATCGACTTTTACAGTCCTACTTTCAGTCCCGCTAAGATGAATACCAAGATTAAGCTTTTGGAAAACGAAGGACTGGCCACTTGGACCGATTCGTACAATGAAGGTCAAGCCATGAATCGTTTAATTCAAACAGCTCGGGTGGCTGAAATTAGCGGTGATACCGTAGCTTTAAATAAAATAGTAAGCACCATTAAAGGTCGTTTAGAAGATTGGTTAAAAGCCAATAGTGGTGAGGTAGCTTTCTTATTTTATTACAATCAAACTTGGTCGGCTATGCTAGGCTATCCTGCTGGTCACGGCCAAGATGTGAATATTAATGATCACCATTTCCACTGGGGCTATTTCATCCATGCGGCCGCCTTTTTAGAGCAGTATGATGCGGGTTGGAAAAACCAGTGGGGCGATATGATTAATCTTTTAGTGCGTGATGCCGCGAGCAGCAATCGCCAAGATAACCTCTTCCCTTACTTACGAAATTTTAGTCCTTATGCCGGGCATTGCTGGGCTAATGGCTTTGCTACTTTCCCGCAAGGAAACGACCAAGAGTCGACTTCGGAAAGTATGCAGTTTAACTCCTCACTTATTCACTGGGGAGAAGTTACGGGCAACGATTCCATACGCGATTTAGGTATTTACCTCTATACCACCGAGCAAGCAGCGGTGGAAGAATATTGGTTTGATATGTACAACCGCAATTTCGCCAGTAGTCAACAATACTCCTTAGTATCGAGAGTATGGGGAAACAGCTATGACAACGGCACCTTTTGGACGGCAGACATCGCCGCTTCTTACGGTATTGAGATGTACCCTATTCACGGTGGATCACTTTACTTAGGACACAATGTTTCCTATGTAGATCAGCTTTGGGCAGAAATTGAGCAGAACACTGGTATCTTAACCAATGACCCCAATGTGAATTTATGGCATGATGTAAAGTGGAAATACCTCTCCTTTACCGATCCGCAAAAAGCCATAACTATGTACGATTCTTATCCCGAAAGAAACTTGAAGTTCGGGATTTCAGATGCACAAACCTATCACTGGTTGCACAGTATGAATGTTTTAGGCGAGGTTAGCACAGCTATTACTTCTAACCACCCCTTAGCAGCCGCCTTTAATAATAATGGAACCATTATTTATGTTGCCCAAAATTATGGCAACGATAGTATTGTGGTAAACTTCTCCGATGGTTTTAACTTAGATGTGCCCGGACATAAACTAGTAACTAGCATTGATGTAGATGTAGACGGCGTATTAAGCACAAGCTTTACCCGTGCTTATCCAGGCGGATCTGTAGATCTGGACGTTGTAACTTCGGGAATGGGCATTGTTTCTAAGGTAGAGTTTTACCAAGAAGATGTGCTTATTGGCACCAGCAATAGCGCTCCTTATAGAGTTACCGCCGACAGTTTGCAAGTTGGGGTGCATAATTTCTATGCTCGTGTTTACGAGGGAAATACCAATTATGCTCTTACCAATTTAGTAAGCGTACAAGTAGGAGAGCAATATGCTTATTCTGGCATTCCAACTCCAATTCCAGGATC
This sequence comes from Bacteroidota bacterium, assembly GCA_003045865.1. Lineage (GTDB taxonomy): Bacteria > Bacteroidota > Bacteroidia > Flavobacteriales > Schleiferiaceae > Croceimicrobium. The sequence continues at coordinate 42,446 of PZPB01000011.1, forward strand.
ATTTGAAGCAGGACATTACGATGTTTTTGAAGGCGGTAATGGCAATGGTATCGCATACCAAGACCTCAGCGCCAATAATAACGGCGACTTCCGTCCTTTAGAAGACGTAGACGCTGAACTAAACCAAAGCGAAGGTGCCGTGGTAGGATGGATTTCGGCCGGTGAATGGTTAGAATACACCGTAGACGTGCAAACCGCCGGTGAATATAAATTAGAAATGCGCTATGCCTGCGGTAATTCAGCCGGTGGCGGTCCTTTGCGCATAGAATCAGACGGCGATCTTGTTTTTAGTGGTATTGGCGTAAACAACACCAATGGTTGGAACACTTGGGCTACCAAAACCGTGACCGGCATTCCTCTTAAAAGTGGCGAGCAAGTAATGCGCATTCATTTTGAAAGCGGTGAAGTAAACGTAGGTAAGTTCACTTGGACCTACGAAGGCCCGCTTAGTTATGTTCAAGCTGTCGCTGATGCGGGAGCAAATCAAATTCTATTGCTACCCCAAAGCACCGCTACTTTAGACGGTAGTGCCAGTTCTAGCCCATCAGGCGGAAGCCTAAATTACCAATGGACCCAAATTTTTGGCCCCAGCATCGTAAACCTGGCGAGTGCCCAATCTGCGACAAGCGCAATAAGTGGTTTGCAAGAAGGCGTTTACCTTTTTGAATTAGAGGTTACCAATGGCAGCAGTAGAGATATTGACCAAGTTTATGTAATTTCTAGCAATAGCAGCAATGTGCCACCTACCGTTTCCTTAATCAGTCCTTTAAACGGCAGTGTTTACCTTACGGGAGAAGTGTTAGACTTCAATAGTATTGCTAATGACCTGAACGATAGCGTGCTAAGAGTTGATTTCTACCTCGATGGTATTCTGCTAGGTAGCGATAATCAAGCGCCCTTTACTATGGCGTGGAATGCCGCTCAAGGGCAGAAGACTTTAGAAGCAGTGGCTTTCGATAGCTTTGGCGATTCAGCCACTTCGAATGTGGTAAACTTTACGGTAGACCCCGCGCCACCTTGCCGTAATTTATCGTCAAATGGCGATTTCTATTACGAGTTTTCCGATGATGATAATAATCCTACCATCACCTTTATCCCGACCATTGCGGGTATGGGCAGTCCGACCTGTATTTTATACATCGGCACCGACCCGGGCGCTTTGCCTGGTTATAATGTAACACCTAATCAGCCTTTTAGAATAACGGCTAGCAAGGGCACGCGTTTGTATTTCTACTATACTTACACCCATCCTAATGGCGGTGAAAGAAATAATGCCGGCAGTAAAGATGTATATTTAGTGGGCAGCTGTCAGAATATAAGTTTAGAAGAGCAATTAGCTTTAAATGAAATTCAGTATTACCCCAATCCGGTAAGTGATTTCCTTAACCTTGAGTTAGGCGAAGGCCAACAAGAAGTATCCATTTTTAACGTGAATGGGCAACTATTGCAAAATCTTAGCTTAGATGGAGGGTTTAATATAATTGATATGCGTTCTTTCCAAGCGGGTTTTTATATGTTAAGAATTCAACAAGGAGCAGAGGTAAGAAACCTGCGTTTGATTGTGGAATAAAAATTATTGATATGACAAAATGGACCGCTCTATTAGGGCTGGCCTTAGTATTTAGTTTATCCTCCTGTAACCGGGAGGATAACTTGTTTAAGGAGGCCCAAGATATTTTAGGAAATAGCGATTATCCGGCCATTGCTTATGGCGGTTATCGTCACCAAGAACGTTCTAAAGCGCCTAGTGTAGCAAATATTAAAGAAGACCTAAAAATATTAGATGCGGCAGGGTTTCGAGTTTTACGTACCTATCATGCACGGCTTTACGATCATACGCCGCGCCTTTTACAGGCCATTAAAGAAATGAAAGATCATGACCCTAGTTTCGAGATGTACGTAATGCTAGGCGCTTGGATGCAATGCAAAAATGCCTTTGGCGAAAAACCCAATCACAGTCGCGGCGACACTGCAAATAATCGCGCAGAAATAGAACAAGCCGTTAAACTCGCTCAACAATACCCAGACATTGTAAAAGTAATTGCCGTAGGTAACGAATCGATGGTGCACTGGGCCGCCCCTTATTACGTAGAACCTAGTATTATTCTTTACTGGGTAAATTATTTACAAGAGCTTAAAAAGGAAGGTGGCTTAAACGCTAAATTATGGATTACCTCTTCCGATAATTTTGCTTCCTGGGGTGGTGGCGACGATAGCTATTTTAATGAAGACTTAGAATTACTGCTCAATGCGGTAGATTATGTTTCCCTGCACAGTTATCCCTTTCACGATACGCATTACGATCCAGAATTTTGGTATGTACCTGAAAATGAAGAGAACCTAGAAATAACCGCCCAAACAGAAGCCGCAATCGCAAGATGCGTAGCGCGCGTAATAGAGCAATTTCAAGCGGTAAAAGACTATATGAATAGCCTAGGTATTGAAAAGGAAATCCACATTGGGGAAACCGGTTGGGCCAGTTATACCAATACCATGTACGGTGCCGGAGGCTCGCACGCGGCCGATGAGTACAAGCAAGCTCTGTATTATAAGGCCCTGCATGAATGGACGAATGCTAATGGTATTTCTTGCTTTTATTTCGAAGCTTTCGATGAGCCTTGGAAAGATGGTAAAAACCCAGGAGGCTCGGAGAATCACTTTGGCCTATTCGGTGTTTCCGGAGCGGTAAAGATGCCTCTGTGGGAAAGTTTTGATCAAGGAGTTTTTGAAGGCTTAAGCAGAAACGGGCAAGCCCTACACAAGAGTTATAACGGCGATAGAGATTGTGTGTTGCAAAGGCTCTTAGCACCGCCTTACCAGCGCTCACTGCCAATTAAGAAGATTGTGTACCCTAATGATGATAGTCTGCTAACAGAAGCTAAAAACATCCTTTTATTGGGCACTGCCATAGATGCTAATTTGAATGAAGATTTCCGTTATCCCGCATCTACTGTAAAGTTAGAAGCTTGGGAAAACACTTGTAGTATAGAGCTTAAGCAAGATTCGCTTTTAGTTATAGAAACCGGTACTGGCCCTTGGTGGGGATGCGCGCTTAATTACGCATCTGGCGAAAGCCAAAACCTAAGTGAGTTTAAAGAAGAAGGAAGGCTAGTATTTAGCCTTAGAGGTGGAAGTGCAAGCAATTTTGAGATTGGCTTGCAAAGCGGGAATTATTCGAAAGGAAACTTAGCAGAAGCTCATTTTAAATTTGGTCCAGCTGGTACTAAAAAAATCAAGACCGAATGGCAAAAATTCAGCCTTGACTTAAATGATTTAGAAGGTGAGCTTAATTGGGAAGATATTAGCGGCTTAATCTATTTTAAGGGCCTAGATCAATTTGATGGAGGCTTCATAGAGCTCAAAAATATCTATTATTCCTCTAAGTAGTTCTTTTCCTTTTATTATTGAAATACTCTTACGTAATCTACTGCCATTCTTTGGGGGAATACGGTGCTGCTATTGGGGCTGCCTGGCCAGGTACCACCTACCGCTATGTTAAAGATGAAAAAGAATTTTTCTTTAAACTCATCTAAAGAAGAACCATTTATATTAATGGAATGATATTGAATATCATCGATATACCAGGTAATACTGCTTTGATCCCAAATAATGGAATACACATGAAACTCTTCGGATAGCTTACCATTATTGGGTAAGCGATAGGCACCACTGAAATCAGCCTTCACATTGCTGCCATCATTAAACCAATGCACCGTTCCGTGCGTATAGCCATCGCCACGTTTATTGGCGGTAGGTCCGCCTACCATTTCCATTATATCTATTTCGCCACATCTTGGCCAACCTACGGTGCCAAAATTATCGCCTAACATCCATAAAGCAGGCCATAATCCTTGTCCTTCTGGCATAGCGGCTCTAATATCGATTCGGCCATATTTAAAACTCTGGTTGCCCCGCGAAACAATGCGTGAAGAAGTATAAGAAGTGGTTGAAAAGTCTTCTTTTTTAGCGGTGATTACTAAGTAACCATCACGCACTTCCGTATTTTCTGGACGGTAATATTGTAATTCTTGGTTACCCCAGCCACCATTTCCGGTGCCAATTTCGTGGGTCCAAGCGCTAGATAGCGAAGTTCCTTCAAACTCATCTTGCCATACTAAAGTATAGTTGGGATAAGTAAGAGGCGTTGTGTAGCCGGTTGTGGGAATTCCACCCGCACCCGAATTGGTAGAGATTGTGATTTCTACTGAATCACGCTTTTCAATAAAGTCGATATTAGAAATATGAGCACGACTAACGATAAGGTATGTTCCACTTTCGGTAAAGCGATAAGAAAAAGTTCCTTCTCTAGATTCTAGGTCTGTCCGGCCGTCTCGGTCGTAAAATTCGGCCGTATAAAAATTTGCATTCACTGCACGGGTGGTTAAATTAACCAGACCTTCCGTGGTGGTGGATACGTCGATAGTAGTTTGGAGATTAGAAGGTAAAAGGGCTGGTGCAACTATTTTTTCCTCTGCACATGAAGCTGTAATAAGTAGTATTACCAGTAGAGGGTAAATGCTTAATCTCATAAGTTGCGTTTTAGGTTAAAGAAATAAAGAGGCGCAAGGAATTACACCTTACGCCTCTTTAAAAAAATTCTATTTATTCTTGAACGACATCGTCAACATAGAAAGTTCCTGCATTAGCAACATTCCATCCTGGGAACATTACCAAGCGATCGAAATCTGCAGCAGTGCCACTAAAATCGAAAGTAATTTCCTCCCATGTGTTCGCAGTTGTTACCGTAGCATCTACTTCAACAAAGTTGTTGGTGTTTGCTTGCTCTTCTAACTTAATTCTGAAGTCGCCTGCAATGGGCGCCCAAACTTTCAGTTTGATAGTAGTTTGCGTACTAAAATCAAGTTTAGAATCTAAGTTTACAAAGAAACCAGCCCAAGTTTCATTACCGTGAACGGTTTCTACAACCTTAGAGCTCATGTTAATACCAGTAGCATCTGGGTTAGCAATAACCGCAGCTGTGCTGTTTCCAAAAGTGGTAAATACTGGCTCAACCGTTTCAAAGTCTAAAGGAAGACTGTAAGAAGGTGCAACTGGATCTGGGTTGCTTACGAATCCTTCAGGAACTAAACGAAGATACCAAGCTAAAGCAGGGTTTGTGGCTATACCATCAACAAAACGTAAGAATAATTCATTCTCACTAATGCTTATGATTTGGTAAGTTTGAGAACTGGCCCAGTACCCTAAGAAGGCGTTGCCACTAAAGGTAATACTAGTATCTGCGCCTTCGTTAAGCGTCCAAGTTTCGCCTAATTGATCAGGGAAATTAGCTTTGAAATCGCCCACATTAGTTGCGGTAGTATCATTAAACGGAGCAATACCTGCACTAGCTGTGTTTACGTATACATCACCATTGGTGATCATATCAAAACCAAAACCGTTTAATTTAAAGGTGTAAAGGTCATCATACATACCTGCACCCGTTTTTTCTAAAGCGGCGGCCGCATACCACTCTGGGTAGTTACCGGCTGCACCAACAGGGTCAGGGCCTACGCCGAAATGCCCGGCTCTAACTGAGTCAATCGCCCAAGATTTAAAACCTGGACCTGCTGTTCCACCTGTTAAGAGGTCGTAAATTGGGTTATTAATTAAGTTTGGATCATCTTGAGCAATAGTAATATCTTGAGTACTACTAGCACTACCACCTGAATTCTGTACCGTTAAGGTAACAGTGTAAGTTCCAGCAAATGGATAAGAGGCAGAAACATTCGTTCCTTCGCCGGTAGCCCCATTGCCAAAATCCCAATTTGCACTTACACTAGAATTTGAAGCGGTAAACTCGATAACGTTATCGCTTTGCGCAGAAGCAGCATAAGTAAAAGCTGCATCACTTTGACTGGGAGCATTCCCAATTGTTGGTTCATCATCTTCACCACAGGCCGCCGCAAAAACTAGTAGAGCACCTAAAGCAAAAAACCGTGAACCTGTTCTTCTCATTGATTTCATTTTCATGATTTGGATTAAATTAAAAATATAAAATTATTAGTAACCACTATTTTGTGTCCAGCTACCTCCTGCTAAATCAATTTCGACCTGAGGTATGGGGAAAATCTCATTTTTCCCAGAGGTGAAATTGTCTATTGAGGTAGCGGCTTTACCCGTACGTACGAGGTCGAAAAAACGCAAACCTTCACCAGAAAGTTCATATCTTCTCTCTTGCCAGATGGCCTCAGTTAATTGTTGGCCGCTGGCATTTACTGCGGGCATGCCAACGCGCGCACGTACTTCATTTAAGTATGTTAAAGCAGGACCGTCATTATTACTTCTGGTATGCGCTTCTGCTGCCATTAAAAGTACATCAGCATAGCGTATTGCTTTATAGTTGAGCGGGCTCGTTAAGTCATCATCTGGCAATCCTAATTCGGACTGACGCTTAATGTACTTATTGTTATAAAAGCCTGTATGACCGCCGCCACCCACAGCATAGCTAATTGAACCTGGGTCTGGCTGTAAGTTAATAAACGAGTCTAAATTTAAAACTGTTATATCGCGACGAGGATCATTTACTGGAAATGCATTGTATAAATCTGCCGTAGGCAAATTGTAGCTGTTACCGTCTCCATACAAAGGACCTTCATACTGACGGATTCCTTGAAAACCAGCAGCAGCATTTCCTTCTAAGCAAATTAAACAACCGTAGCTACCACCTTCAAGGTTGGAATATTCCACATCAAAAACTGTTTCGCTATTATCTTCATTGGCTGCGAACCACAAATCGCCGAAGTTAGCCATTAAGCTATAAGGACCATCATTAATTACCTCATCTAAAACTTCCGCCGCTTGAGCAAACTTATTCTGATAAAGATAAACCTTACCTAAAAGTGCCAAGGCAGAACCTTTCTCGGCTTTACCTTTTACAGGATTGTTCCAAGGTAGGTTATTAGCGGCATAACGAAGGTCAGACTCAATTTGAGCATAAACTTCCGAGCGTGGCGTACGTGCTACTTCGGTCACCTCTTCTGAGCCTAAGCGCTTGTCGATAATTAAAGGCACATCACCAAAGTATTTTACCAATTCGAAATAGTAATAAGCTCTCAGGAAACGAGTTTCACCGATTATTTGCTCTTTACCATCAAAGTCGGTTTTGTCTTTATACTCCATAATAAAGTTGGTGCGAGCAATACCCGCATAGTTCCAACGGAATATGCTTCTCAACTCGTTGTTCACCGCATTGTGCGTCATGGCTTCAATTTGGTGTAAACCTTCCGAATCGTTCACACTTTCACCACCGGCGATAGCATTGTCAGAAGCAATTTCACCGATCCACAAGGTAAGGTAAGAAGCCTGCAATAAGTCGTAGGCTCCGATTAAAGCCAACTCATAGTCTTGTTCAGAGTTGAAGTAGTTTTCCGCATCCTGAGCAAAAGGCGGGCTAACGTCTAAATACTTTTCACAGCCCGAATTAGTTAAGCTAAGAGCAAGGGCAGTTAAAATTACTGTGGTATATCTTTTTATAGCCATGATCTTAAAATTTAATGTTAAAGCCTCCCATAATTGTGCGTGCTTGTGGGTAGAAACCGTAGTCAACACCCGCTGCTAATACACCACCGAAGTTTCCAATATCCGGATCAAAACCCTGATAATTGGTTAGCGTATATAGGTTATTTACGGAAACGTAAACACGCATAGACTCAACTTTTTGACGAGTTAGCCATTTTCTAGGAAGCGTATAACCTACTTGTAAGTTTCTAATTCTTAGAAAAGAGCCATCCTCAACAAAATAGTCAGAGAATACATTGTTACGAGTTGCACCGGTAGTTACACGAGGAATATCTTCACTAGAACCTGGACCGGTCCAGCGATCAATAATATAAGTTAATTGATTGGCATAAGGTTGTTGTCTTTCGTAGTTTCTGATGATTTCTTGACCAACAGCGGCGTAAAGATTACACGAGGCATCGAAATTTTTGTAACGACCGGTTAAGTTTAAACCGAAGGTGAAATCAGGAATAGGAGAACCTATTTTAGTTCTATCTGAATCGTCCCCGAAACTAATTACGCCATCGCCATTCTGATCTACATAACGAAGATCACCTGGACGAGCACCTGCTTGTACTACAGAAGAGTTATCGATTTCTTGTTGGCTTTGGAAGATACCATCCGTTTGTAATCCGATGTAATAACCAATAGGCTGACCGACTTCAAAACGAGTAGCCACGTTACCACCTACTCCAAACTGAGCACCGGGAATAAAGTCAACACCGTCTGGTACTCGCAGTACTTCATTGGTTAATTGGGTCATATTAAAAGAGGTAGAGAAAACCCAGTCTTTAGTAGGATCAGTGCTATAACCTAATTCTAGTTCTAAACCGCGGTTAGATACATCACCTGCGTTTACAAAGGGAGGGAAACCGCCAGGACCGTAGGTTCCTAATAAACCAGATACATCCGGTTGGAAAAGCAAGTCATTCGTATTTTTAACAAAATAGTTCATGGCAAAGCTGATCTCTTTAAGAATGGTTAAATCTAAACCCACGTTAAACTGATGGGTAGTTTCCCATTTCAAATCTGGGTTAGAAGCGCGACCAATTGCCACACCACTAGTAATTAAATCGTCGAGAACATAAACACCTTCCCCGTTAAGAAGGGCACGGTAAGCAAAGTTTGGAATCTGGTCGTTACCAGAAATACCATAACTCATACGCAGTTTACCGAAGTCGATAAAACTTACATCAAAAAAGCTCTCATCGCTAAATACCCAAGCTCCTGAAAAAGCAGGGAAAATACCCCAACGATTATTCGCTCCAAATTTTGATGAACCGTCGCGACGTACAATAGCCGAGAATAAGTAACGATTTAAGTAAGAATACTCTGCTCTTAAGAAGGCCGAAACTAAACGCTCTTCGAATTCGAATGAACCCGCATTGTTTAAGAAACCTCCTTCCGCTTGGTTGGCAGAGATATCGGCAAAATCTACCGAATTATTAGGAACGTTAAAAGCGGTTGCGTTTAAGCCACTACCCGAACGCGTAAATACCGAAGTACCTAAGGTTCCTTTCACCTTATGTTCTCTATTAATCTGTCTCTCATAGTTTAAGAAACTCTCGAAGTTTAAGTCAACATAATAATCGCGATTTTCATAAACACTAGCTCCTCTTTCTAAGAAAATACTGTCTGCGATTTCTACTCTTGGCGCATCTAAATCGGCGTTTACAGCCGTGTTTTGTGCTTTACCTGGACCGTACCAAACTAAGGGTGAAAACACCTTACCGTCAACTATGGCAGCGTTGTAATTAAAGCGATTTGTAAAAGTGAAGTTTTCGTTAATCGTGTAAACCAATTCTTCTTTACCTACTAATTTATTTACAGCCGACTCATTATAGGTGTTCTCCATCTGAGCTACTGGGTTAATAATGTCATTAACCAATTCTAGGTAGCTGTATCTCCCATCAGTTTGACGAACCGGTTCAGTAGGATAGGCATTAATCGTATTATAAAGAACAGAACCTATACCATTCTCTGGTAAAGATCTGCGATTTTCATTGGTATAAAGAAGTACACTGTTAATGCGGAACTTGGTAGACAATTCGTAAGACACATTAAAACGAGCGTTGTAACGCGTAAAGTTTGCCTTGTCTAAACCTACAATACCGTCTTGTGTGTAATAAGACCCGCCGATTGAATAGCGAGTCTTATTGGTCCCCCCGTTAATGCTAATATTATAATTCTGCATTGGTGCCACTTGGAAAATTTCATTTTGCCAATCGGTACCCTCGCCTAGTTGCGTGTTATTAAATGGTGCAGTTTGCCCTGCGTTTACAAAGGCATTGTTTTTTATAATCGCGTATTCATTTGCATTTAGCAAGCTTAAGCGATTGGTGGTTTCTTGCATACCATAAAAGCCACTAAATTCAATTTGCGGCTTGGTATTTAATTTTCCTTTTTTGGTTTCAATAATGATTACACCGTTAGCGGCACGCACCCCATAAATACCAGCGGTACCATCTTTAAGAACGTTTACCGACTCAATATCAGCTGGGTTTAAAGCATTTAAACCCTCAGAATCGTAAACAATACCATCCACCAAAATTAAGGGATCATTATCTCCAAAGGTTGAGAGTCCCCGAATTCGGATATTACTCGAACCTCCTGGCGAACCAGAGTTAGAGTTAATAGTTACTCCAGAAACTTGTCCCTGTAAAGCTTGGTCAACTCTTGATAAGTTTAATTTTTTTAGCTCTACACCATCAACCTGCGAAGTTGCACCAGTAATTTCCTTTTTGGTAGATGAGCCATAACCTACTACTACAATTTCACTTAGTACAGACGACTCTTCCTTCAGGGATACATTAATTGTACGAGAGGAGGTAACCTTTATGGTTGCCGCTTGAAAACCAATAAATGAAAAGACTAAGTCATCGCCTGGCTTCGCTTGAATGGTATAATTTCCATCCATATCTGTTGTTGTTCCAACTGACGTTCCTTTCACGAGAACATTTACACCCGGGATGGGCAGGCCATTTGCCGCTTCTTTTACTACTCCCGTAATGGCAACAGACTGCGCCTGCATCCAAATTGGAAGGAATAGCAAAACAATGGCTGCAAACCCCTTAAAACGCCTTAGGTAATAATTTTTCATAAGCCACGCATTAAAAGTTTTATTTTAGTTGATTCTCAAACACTTACAATAGTAACATTGCCACTATTGTACGCGTTACATTTATTAAGCTTATTCAAATATATATCTTTTGGTTAAAAGTACCAAAAGCAAGATAAAAAAGAAATTGAAGCTGCCATTCCATAAGGGATACAGCCTCATCTAGTCAAATAACTTTTAGTACTTAAAACTATTAGCTGCCAAACAAGGTGAAACTTGCTAACTGTACTTTATACACTTAGGTGACCACACATCAAAAGTTAGCGCTTAGATTGCTTGTTAAAGCCTTCTCTTTCAGGGATTTAAAAATTTCAGGCCAATTGATGATTTTATGCGTCTTAACTCTCTAAGGGCCAGTTGTTTCTTATTTTCTCACCAGTTAATGTTCGAATGAAAATCCCTAAAAAACACATCGCCCTGAGTTTAATCGTCTTTTAAAGTCTCGCTTCTTGCCGAAGCTTAGAGCTAAAATTTGAAAGGGAAAAGACACGTTTTCATTAAGCCGGCTACCTATAAAAGATGAAGGTCGCTGAAGAATGGTAAGGGTCGCTAGGGTTTATTTTCTACTCAAGCAACAAAGCTAGGATTATACAGGCTGGGCCATTTACCTCTTAATCTCAGGGCTGGCATTAGCCCTTAACACTCTACCGAAAAACCAATAAAACGGTATTAGCAGCCATTGCTTGATTAGCGCAATGTTGCCTAACTTGCTCGAGGTAGCATGGCAAAGATGCGGCACTAGCAAAGCGAAAGCATTATTTCTGTGACGGTAATCGCAGAATAACCATCTGAACCTGAGCTCCGATTTTAAAACCTAATCTTCGCGCTTGAGCACCTTAGGAACACGGAAGTAATCGCTATCCTTGGCGGGAGAATTTCGCAAAGCATCTTCCTTACTAATGTTCTGCTCTACCTTGTCGGCCCGCATAATATTGCGATCTTCATTCAAGTAAACAAGGGGCTCCACTCCCTCTAAGTCGAGTTCATTAATCTTATCCACGAAGCCTAGGATTTTATCCATATCGGCCTGCATGCTTAATTTTTCCTCTTCCGAAAACTCAAGTCGCGCTAAGTGGGCTAATTTTTCAACTTCTTCTTTGGAAATTTTCATAATCTATAGAGAATTAGGAGGATCTTGTAAAGTTTGCAAAATTAACTGATAACAGTCCTCTTTCAAGGTATTTGCCACGGCTTTTTTATCGCCTTCACCCGGCACCAAAAATGGATGCACTTCTACCTTAAGTTTTCCGGGCTTACCGCGAAAGATATCATAAGGCAGCAAACGCTTGCAATCGTAAAATGTAGCAGGAATAATCGTTATCTGATTATCTACAGCTAGGCGAAAAGCGCCCGACTTAAACGGTGCAAGGATTATATCCGCACGAGGCGCCATGCCCTCGGGATAAATACAAACACCTAAGCCTTCTTTTAACTTTTCACCGGCTGCATCAAAAGATTTACCTCGACTAGCTAAACTAGAGCGATCTACTAAAATATTGGTGCGACGGTAAAAATATCCGAAAATGGGAAGCTTCGAAAGTTCTGCTTTGCCAATAAATAAAAAGGGAAAAGGGAAAATAGCGAAGGTTACCATAATGTCCAACATGCTGGTATGATTAGCACAAATGATATACTGCCCATCTGCCTTGGGCTTTTCATGCCACTTAACGGAAATGCGGTAACCACAGAGAAACAGAACCAAACGCGCCCAAATTTTCGCATAATAAAAGAAGCGCTTGTAAGTCTTGGGACTGAGCGAACTAATAAAAATAAAGGGGAATAAAAGCACGATAGCAATAAAAACTGCCAGGTAAAACCACACACGAAATAACGGTGCAAAAATGAAGCGTAAATTTTCCACCGCGCTAAATTAAGATAATGACCGTATTTTGTGCTTAGCCTTTATACTTTTGTGCAAAATATTTAAAAACCATGGCGCGCATTTTAACAGGCATACAAAGTAGTGGCACTCCTCACTTAGGAAACGCACTAGGGGCGATTGAGCCAGGCATTGAACTTTCGCAAAAAAAGGAGGCCGAGTCTTTTTTCTTTATTGCAGATTTACACTCTCTCACTTCCTTAAAAGACCGAGAAAAAAGGCAAGAAAGTGTAAATGCCGTTGCTGCCGCTTGGCTAGCTTTAGGTTTTGATGCCCATCGCAATTTCTTTTACCGCCAAAGTGATATCCCCGCCGTGTGCGAGTTAAACTGGTATTTAAACTGTTTCACACCCTTCCCCATGTTGGCCAACGCGCATAGCTTTAAAGATAAAAGCGACCGCCTAGCCAATGTAAATGCTGGCCTTTTCACCTACCCCGTGCTTATGGCAGCGGATATTCTCTTATACGACGCCGACTTTGTACCCGTGGGTAAAGATCAGCAGCAACATTTAGAAATGACACGCGATATTGCTGGCGCTCTGAATCGTGGTGTGGGTGCCGAAATCCTTAAACTGCCCGAATCGGTAATTCGCGAAGACGTTAAAACCGTTCCCGGCACCGACGGACAAAAGATGAGTAAAAGTTACGGCAATACCATTGATATTTTTTCTCCCGCCAAGGTTTTAAAAAAGCAAGTAATGGGCATTGTCACCGATAGCAAGGGCATGGACGAGCCTAAAGACCCCGATAGCTGTAATGTTTTTGCACTCTACTCGCTTCTCGCTTCCGCAGATGGGATTGGTCAAATGCGCGAAAACTATGTCACGCCAAGTTATGGTTATGGTCACGCCAAGAAGGAATTACTAAACCTCATTAACGAAAAATACGGTGCAGCCCGAGAAAAATATGACCTCCTTACCGCCAAGCCTCAGCTTATTGAAGAGCAGCTTGTTGCAGGTGCTGAAAAGGTTAGACCCATTGCTCATGAAGTATTGAGTCGTGTGAAAAATGCTTTGGGATATTAATCTAAGATTTCACCTAAGTTCATAAAAAAAGGCGCCCATTGAGGCGCCTTTCTTGTTTATAGCTAAT
>PZPB01000163.1 GCA_003045865.1 Bacteroidota bacterium
CTTTTATGGAGCAATATAGTTTACAGCGTCATCAGAAGTCGCTGGTGGCTAAATACATGAAAGAGCTGAAATTTGTCAGTGTACAGGAAGTTTGTAAGCCTGTATTATCCGCTGGGAATTTTCAAGAATCTTCTTTACAGCGTGCTTTGGTTTCGGCCTTTTTTAAGTTCAAACAAATTGAATCTTGGTCACTCCTCACTGCCAAGTTTATAAGTCTAGCAAATGCAGGCGGGGAAAAGGAACTCGTAAGGGTAGTTAAAAAAATTAGGGACTTAGATTTCGAGGAAGAAGTGTGTCAACAACTACGCAACGTTGTTGGCTTGGCTATTCCTGCTTTAAAACCAGAGGCTCTGCGTTATCTGGCGCGGGCGGTTTTGTACAATCAATTAACCCAAGGCATGGAGCTGGATAAGGCAAAAGATCCTTATGCGGAGCTTAAGATAAAGGATAGTAGACAGCTTACGCAGTTAAACCAAATGCTGCATGAAGTAACGCGCAGTTCTTTGCAAGGAAGTTTTAAAACTATACTAGAATCAATAACTAATGAAATAAAAGGGGAAAGTTTAGTAGCTGTTTATGGAGAAGAGGCCGAATTTGCCGAATATACCTCGGACATGATTTGGGCGGTACTATTTCGTGTTCAGCCGCATATTAGCGGTTCCCCCTTGCGTTTTATAAAGCGCATGGAGCAGATAAGCTTACAGGCAGACATTAAAGAAAGTGTTCGCTTATGTATGTATTATTTGGTGCAAGTGGCAAAAGTGCATCTTCATATTGCAAAAAACTCAAGCTATATTTTAAATCGACCTGAAGAATATGTTCAAGAATATACAGAGAGAGGCTTTAAAGTAGACAGTACTTACCGCAAGGCCATTAGCCTTTATAAAAGCTTAGATTACTCAGAACTGCCCGAGCGCTTAGCCTTGGAGGATATCCATAGTGCTTTAAATGAGGCCTATGAAAAACATACGGATCAGCTTAATAGAGAATGGCTTAAGTGTTTAAATCATTTTTCATTCGATTACAAGCAGATTAATATTCCCAAGCAATATGAGTTTTATCAAACTGAAATAGCCAAGGCAGATCAAAAGGTAGTTGTAATTATATCCGATGCCTTTCGCTACGAGGCCGCACAGGAATTGCTCTCTGAGATGCATGGCGACACCAAAAACACCGCAGAAATGCGCTTTATGTTGGCTTCCATTCCGTCTAAGACGAATATTGGGATGAGCCAACTATTGCCAGGAAATAAATCATTTAACAGCGGGGAGATATTGGCCGATGGCATTTTAACTTCAGGTACCGAAAATAGAGCCGCAATTTTAAAACAGAATAATAAAGACTCGCTTGCTATTCAATACTCCGATTTGGAAGGGCTTAGTCTGAGCGAAAAGCGTGAGGTTTTTAAGAATCAACTCGTTTATGTTTACCACGATGTAATTGACTCTACTGGTGATAAAAGAGCTTCAGAACGCAGGGCCTTTACCGCGGTGGATGATACAGTGAAAGAGCTAAAGCGTTTTGTGAAAACCTTGCACGCCTCAATGAATGTTGCACGAGTTTTAGTGACCGCTGATCACGGCTTTTTGTATAATGATCGCGAAATTGAAGATAAGGATAAAGAAAACGCGCCTTTAAAAGACGGCCTTCAATTCCATAACCGTTACATTTTAAGTGCTGAAAAGCAAGAATTGGAATTAGGTTATTCCATTCCTCTGCGCTCCACCACAAGTTTTAGCGATGACCTTTGGGTAAACATCCCTTTCTCGGTGAACCGCTATAAAAGACAAGGAGTAGGTCACCAATTTGTGCATGGCGGAGGTTCGCTGCAAGAGCTTGTTGTGCCGCTGATTGAAAGTTCAAGACAGCGCGTAGAAGTAACGAAAAAGGTAATGCCCATGCTAATTAACCGCGGGGGTTTAAAGGTGGTTTCCAATATTTTAAAAGTCAATATTCTCCAAGATACCGAAGTGAGTCGTTTGGAAAAAGAGCGCTTAATTAAAATTGCCTTGTTTAAAGACACAGAGCAAGTAAGTAATGAAGAAAGCTTGCTTTTAAATGCTACTTCAGAAGCTCCCAGCGACAGAATGTATCGCACCGAACTTATTCTTATTGGAGCCGCTGCAAATGAATCCTTTTTAAAGTTAAAGATATTTGACGCGGAGGATATGCTTAACCCCTTAATTGAAGAGCGCGTTCAAAATAGTACTCTAATTCAACCTGATTTTTAATGACTTTAAAAGAAAAGATAATAGCCAACTTTGAAGGAAAGGTTGTTCGTAAGGATCTAACCTCTTTGGTTAAAGGAAATAATCCAGTACCCGCCTATGTGCTTGAATATCTATTGGGCCAATACTGTGCGATAGATGATGAGGAAATAATAAGCGCGGGCGTAGAAAAGGTGCGCACGGTAATTAGAGATAATTATGTGCATCGATCAGATTCAGAAATTGTTAAGCACAAGATACGCTCGGCAGGAAGTCATAAAATAATTGATAAAATTTCTGTCAACCTGAATGATCGCGCAGACATTTACGAAGCAGAATTTGCTAATCTAGGTTTAAAACATGTGCCTATTTCGGATACAATGGTAAACGAAAACCGCAAGCTGCTTAGTGGTGGTGGCGTTTGGTGTATTTTAACCATTGGTTATTCACATGCTGATGATACCGAAATGCGCTGGGTAATTGTAGATCTCAAACCCATTCAAGTTGCTAATGTCGATTTAGAAGAATACATCGAGTTGCGCAAGAATTTCAACTCAGATGAGTGGCTTGATCTTCTCATGCATTCGGTAGGCTTAAACCCAGAATATTTCAGCAGAAGAGATAAGTTTATTCAGCTTTCGCGCTTGATTACCCACGTGGAGAATAACTTCAACTTCATCGAGTTAGGGCCAAAGGGTACGGGTAAGTCTCATATTTTTTCTGAATTATCGCCGCATGGCGTTTTAGTATCGGGTGGTGATGTCACTACAGCGAACTTATTTGTAAATAATACTG
>PZPB01000164.1 GCA_003045865.1 Bacteroidota bacterium
AAAAAAATCTAGGCTCCAATTCCTCTCTTCAAAAATCTTCATGAAAGGCAAGCTCGGTGGGCGAGCTCATTTCAATCGCTTCCCAACTCGCTCAACCTTTCATTTTTATTTTTGGCATTCGTAACCGAAGCTCATTGAGCTGAGCTCAAGAACTCAAATTAAATCAAAATGCTGTTCTTAATTGAGGCCGATCAACCTACTTATAATGATTTCGCTCGGATTAACAGGCGGGTCTTTTGGATCCTGTCTAAATAATCCATCTCTTCATTTGAAAAACAAGGCACAGTTTAGTAGCAGCTTTGGTCTTGAGTCTTTTAGTCTTGGGTCTTTTAGTCTCGCAACCTGTCATCAAATCTTCTTGGTTTTTAAAACTAAAACTCTTTACTACCCATAACATCTTTTTTAATGCACTGATTTTCAATGGATATTTCACGATAAAGTAATGCTTCTCAAGATTATTCTCCTTTCTTTTTCGCTTGATCGCAAAAGAAACAAAAAGATCAAGGCTGCAATTCCTCACCTTAAAAATATTCCCCTTTGCCAAGCTCAGTGGGCGAGCTTCCTTCGGTCGCTTCCCAATTCGCTAAAGCAAAGGCTTTTATTTTGAAGCTTCGTAATTGAGGCCGGAAAACCTACTAATAACGAATCAGACTAAATTGTAATATGAGTCTTGGTTTATCTGGTTACAGGCTATCTGTCATCAAATCTTCTTGGTTTTAAAACCTAAAACTCTTTACTCAGAATGACAACTATTTATAATTTCGGCTCGCATAAGGGCTGAACGGCTGATAAATGGTTTCTATAAATGTCTAAAATGCCCACTTTAAATAAGGCGCACTTGGAAAGATACGAGCCTTACTATCCGATTTATGTTTAAACCTAAGTTCTCAGTAATGTGGCGGCCGTGGTTAATGTTTTCTGGCCCTTCATTTTGTCTAAACATCAAGGAAACAATCCAACGAAGTGAGCTCAGCCATTTTTTAAAATAAAAAATGTTCCATAAAAAGTCAAGTCTTCCGTAATAGAGCAATTTCAACTGATTGATCATTGAGAAAAACCCAGCTCATGTCAGATTCCATTTTATATCATTAGTATTAGCATCTGCGAAAGCCTACAATAAGACGAGCTAGCGAAGCTTAAAAGCTAAGTTAGATGTAAAAGTAGGCCACAGACCTATTATCAGTGGCGGGTTTAAAACAAAAGCTTAAGCAAGAGCGGGTTAAGGGTACCGAATTGTATGTCGAATTTATCTCAAATAACTTATCCCAAATACAGAGCTAGAAGCAGCAAAAAAAACTCGGAAGATAATCCTCCGAGTTTTGAAATTATAGGGATGAAAGGGCTTAAAAGCCTTTCTTTGATTACGATTTGCGTATGAAGTAAACACCACCACCGCGAGCGCTAGTACCGCTAGCATCGGTTCCTCCCACCGCAAGGGCTAAGTGATTAGAAGAATATACGGATACATCTTTTGCGTTAAAACCACTGATTGAGGCATTTGTAGGAGGAACAAAAAGTCCGATTAAATCGTAAGCATTCACAAGTATTCCACCGTCGTAACTATTGCCCGCAATAACTTTTAAACCTTGCTCACCAGCTGCAGCATAAATTACTCTTGAAGTAGGATCATGTGTAAGCGCCAAACAGTAGTTTACACCGTTGTTGATTTTCTTGTGATTTTTAGAGTAAATTCCTGCTTGTCCTAAGGCTAATAAATACTCCGTACTTGCAACAGTATTACCCGCATAAGTATAAGGTACAAAGGCCATTCCTCCTCTTTCTAGTTCGAGGGAGT
Source organism: Bacteroidota bacterium (assembly GCA_003045865.1). Classification (GTDB taxonomy): domain Bacteria; phylum Bacteroidota; class Bacteroidia; order Flavobacteriales; family Schleiferiaceae; genus Croceimicrobium. The sequence goes on from PZPB01000164.1 coordinate 1,796, forward strand.
TTATGCCTGAACCATTGTAATAATCGATGGTAAAAGACATAGAATTAGAAACAGTTTGGGATGTATTCATGCTAGTTCTAACCTGTACTTTGTCTGTACCTGTTCTGTCTAGCACGGCAAAATCAACACTCGAATTAGTGGCGGTAAAAGGGTTTTCTTTGATAAAAATGCCATCGGTTATAGTCATTGCTTCAGAGACGTTACTAAGTTTATAATCAGTTACATAAATACCACTTTGGGCATCTCTAGTGTTAATCCCCGTTCCGTTTCCAGTTACTACATAATATTTCCCGGCTGAAGAAATAATTCCGTTGGCACCATAACCAGGTACGGGAAGTTCTTTGTAGCTGCTTGCTGGAAGAAACTCGTCATTAATATAGTCGTATAGAACCTTACCTACTACCGCTCCACGATGACCATTTAAAAGGTATCCTGAGGTTGATGGTGATCTTTGGCCCACTGCAAAAATTTCATAATTACCAGTCAAGCTATTACGATTTACCACCGCTTCATGCCAATCTGTATCTACAAAATCAATACGACCCGTATACTGGTAACTACCACTACTGCCATTTAACTTGTAAGCTGAAATTGCACCGCCGTATTTGGCGCCTTCTAAGTGCCAGGTTACGAAAACCAATTCACCATCGGCAGTTACCGAAGTTGCTTGCGCAAGATTTGAAGTCCCCGTAGCCAAACCACCGTTTAATTCCTCGGTGTATGCAAGAAAATGCGGGGCTTCCGCAAAGTTTTTATAGGTAAAACTTAAAGTAGAGCCTGCTTTAGAGTTAATGGTGAAGTTATCCGAAAGTGGAATTAACTCCCCTCGCACTTGCGAACCCGTTTTTAACTGGATTCTATTATCCACTCCTACTTCTTCATTATCCATGTAAGACAAGTCGCGGTTACAGCTAAGTAACATACTACCCGCAATTAACATTAAAACTATCTTTTTCATAATCGTAGATTTTGGAGTCAGTGAGCATAATTACTCTTAGACACTACGAAGATGGCATGAAATTCACCCCCAATACCAAAGTTTTAGATGAGAGGTACCTTATCATCGAGGCATAGTTGAGCGGTTTATTTTTGTCGCTAAACGGCAGGGCATAAAAAAGGCCCCGAAGGGTAGGGTGTCCAATCTCTCGTTCCAAAAAACGAGTATTTTTCGGGCTTATTTTG
>PZPB01000012.1 GCA_003045865.1 Bacteroidota bacterium
TTCGATTCTGCTCGGGGCTACACTTCAATTATAGCTTAACCGATTTTGCTTAAAAGCGTCTCACTAAACTTTGGATTGGCGCCTGCTGAGGCAGCGACATAAGCACCAAGTAAATTGCCCGCAATTGCAGCTTTATCTATGTTTTGGCTTTTTAAATATTCAAAAACGAAACCGGCACTAGAGGCATCGCCCGCACCAATAGAATCGACAAAGTTAATTTTTGTACTGCCATAAAAATGAACAGCACCGCCTTCGTACACATAGCATCCCTTGCTGCCTGCGGTTACGATAATTAGTCTTAAATCGTAGCGTGCTTTTAAGTCAGACAAGCTTTTTTCAAAACTGGCGGAATCACCAAAGAGTAAAGGATAAATTTCTTCAAGTTCAAGATGATTTACTTTAAAGATAGTACTGCGTTTTAAAGATTCATCTAAAATTTGTGCATCATAGAAGGGAGCTCGTAAATTACAATCGAAGAATACTTCCTCAAAGGAGTGTTTTAAGAAAATGGTTGATAGGCACTTGCGGTTAATAGCGTTACGTTGACTTAAGCTACCGAAATAAAAAAGCTTGAATTCGGCGTTCTTTGCATGGTCTTTAAACTCTTTATAATTTATTGCATCATAAGCCTGATTCCGACGAATCGCATATTTTGCTTCATCCCCTTGCATTTCTACCTGTACTAATCCAGTGGGGAGAGTGGCATCGTGTTGTATATAGGTGCTCAGCAGGGGGCTAGCAGAAATTTCTGCCAAAGCCCTTCTGCCAAGATCATCCTCTCCCACGCGGCTTAATAAATAACTTTCTAATCCCAGCTTTGCTAAGTTTAAGGCAAAGTTTAAAGGGGCTCCTCCTAAGAATTTACCTTCGGGTTTTTCATCAAAAAGAAGTTCGCCGAAACTTAAGATTTTCATGTTGCTACCGATTTTGTGGGGGCTAATTTTTCTTTAATGAAAAGAGCGCTAATGCCACCAGCGATAAGGCAAGCACCGGCAAGGATAATTACATTAGTGGGGTCAGAGCCTAACCAATCGTATACGAAATAGCGCAAAGCAAAAATTTGAATAATCATGGGTATTACAATAAACATATTAAAGATGCCCATGTAAACACCGTTTCGTTTTGCAGGTATTGCTCCAGCTAAAATTTTATAAGGTAAAGCTAGCATAGAGGCCCATGCTATTCCTAAACCAAAGGATAATAGATATACCTGACTTAGCTCGAAACTACCATCTCCGAAAGGGTTGCTAATGCTAAAAAGAACAATGGAATTATTAAGAAAAGGAAGCGATATTAAACCTAAGCCACCTAAGGTTAAGCTAATAAAATGTAAATTTTTGGGACCTAATTTTGCTGCTAAAGGAACTAATAAAAAGGCGAGACTAAAACATACAATATTGTAAACGCCATTAATGCCACCCGTTAATAACTGCGCCTCGGCAAAATAGTCGCTTTTGGCATCGATGGTGCCGTAGATGGATGAGCTGAGTGCAAGAGTGATATATTGCCAATAACAAAACATTCCGAACCAAGTTAGAAACTGCACAGGAATAAGCTGCTTCATGGTAGAAGGCATGTCTTTTATTGCTTCTTTAATTTCAAGCAAGGCTTTAATTGTCCTACCACCTTTAGCTTTTTCTGATTTTAATTGAGCTAATTCTTCTGCGCTAGGGGGATATTCCTTGGTCGTTAAAACCGAAAAGAGTACCGTTACTATTGAAGCGACTGCGCCAATTCCAAATGCCCAATAAGTAAAAGTGGGTATGCCATTATCCATTTTATCGCTAATGGAAATTAAACCAAAAGATACAATTATAGCCGGGGCGAAATTGGCGAGGGTAGTGCCTAAACCGGTAAAAAAGCTTTGCATTAAAAAGCCCAAGGAGTGCTGCTCTTCGGGTAAAATATCGGTTATAAAAGCTCGATAAGGCTCCATGGCAATATTGTTCGCGGCATCTAATATCCACAATAAGCCCGCGGCCATCCATAGGGTTTGTGAAAAAGGCATTAGTATTAAGGCCAAGGAAGCTAATATGGCTCCAATTAAAAAGTAAGGCTTTCGTCTCCCGAATTTTGGCGACCAAGTACGGTCGCTTGCGGCACCAATAATAGGCTGCACAATTAAGCCGGTGATAGGCCCCGCTAACCATAAGATGGCTAGTTTTTCCGGTTCTGCGCCCAGATAGCTATAAATGGCGCTCATGTTACTCTGCTGCAATCCAAAACTAAATTGAATTCCGAAGAAGCCAAAGTTCATATTCCAGATGCTTAAAAAGCTTTGTTTTCTAATTAGTCCCATTTGGCTGGCTAGAGTTTAAGGTAAAAGCACCGTCTTGACTTTCTATTCGCAAAGTTTTGTTTTTTAAGTCTACTTTAAGCTCAGTCCAAAATTGGTCTTTTTGCCAATGCAAGCAAATTTGAGAATCGTCACTTGGCCGCACGCTAAATTCGCCATTAAAGGCGGCTTGAGTATTTCTAAATTCCATTAGTGCTAAGAGTTTTTGCACTACCGGCTTTTGCATGGCGATATCAACTTCCTTAAAGTTTAGGTAGGGGCGATTGATGTCACGCCCCACTTTGGTTTTTTCAAGCAGGTTAATATCATTCGCCGCGGCTAACAAGCCACCGTAATATACTTGGGGAATGCCAGGGCAGAAAAACTGAATCGCACGGGCAATCAAATAGACCTGGTCATCGCCACCTAAGGCATCGTAATAGCTAGAGTTTACTTGGTAAAGGTCGAGATTTGAAGCGGCAGCTCCGGTCGCCATTTTACTAGAATCATTAGAGTTTTTATGGATGCTGTTTACTAAAAGATCAATTTCTTGATGCGATAAAATGCCCGCTTTGCCATCAACATCAGCTATGTCCATTACTCCAATACCATCGTGGGTGTCTAGTACAGTGAGGCAATTTTTAGGACTAATGGCAAGCCATTGCTTTAAGCGAGATGAATTTCTTGTAAAGAGGGTATATAATACTAAAGGTGGTAGCACAAAGTCGTAAACATAATCTACTCTTTCGGCAATTGCTTTTTGAATTTCATGATGGGCGTGAATTTCGCACAGTACTTCCAAATGGTAACTATGGGCTATTTCACAAATTTCGCTTATCAAGTCGAAGGTTTCAGGAAGCATAAAGCAAGAGCTTCCTGCCTTTTTAATCGCATAGCCAATGGCGTCGAGGCGAATCATTTTCACCCCCGCTTCTGAAAATTGCTTGATTAAGCGATGCAAGTATTTTTTTCCGGCCTCTGATTGCACATCAATGTCTAATTGATGCTGGCTGAAAGTCGTCCAAAATTCTATTTTTTCGCCACTATCTAACTTTCTTAAGCTAAAAGGGCGATTAGGGCGAGGACGGTAAATTTTATTAATATCTTCTTCGGTAGCCCCATTTGGAAATACTTTATCCTTGGTGAGGAAAAGTTCGAAATAAGGAGACTTGCTTCCTTTGGCTTTTACGTCGATGAAGGGCTCTGATTTATCGGAAATATGATTTACAATCAAATCTACCGTAAGGGGAAAATCGCCACTCAATTTTTTAATATCCTCCCAGTTCCCAATTCGAGCATCAACCTGATCGTGATTTATGGGATCATAACCCGCATCAGCCCCATCAATGGGTGCGAAGAAGGGTAAGAGATGCACTCCTCCAGCCAAAGCAGGTTTTAAGTTATTAGTAAGATAACGATGTAGGTCGCTAATCTGGCCCTGACCAAATCGATCAGCATAAGTGATGAGCTGTACTTTGTTATTCATAGGAGGATAAACTTGAAAATCAGGGTATTAATTAAATTTTGCGAGCAGAAAAGGTAAAAAAGGCAGATCACTAGAAAATAGTAACCTGCCTTTTTGGAAACCAAATATATTTTAGAAGTTCAATACAATACCCGCTACAATTGAACGTCCTGCAATAGAACGAGCTCTGAGGTAGTTTACTTGACCTTCGGTAATAGAACCTTCTTCAGATTCGGTAATACCAATGGTATTGGTAAGGTTGTTTACATTAAGGTTAAAGTTTAATCCCTTCTTAATTTGGAAAGAAACGAAACCGTTGATAATAGCGTAACCAGGCATAATTAGCTGATTGTCATCTTGTGCATAAGAGCTAGTTTGGCCCATAACACTTAAGCCTAAAACATGGCCACCTTTGAAATTATAGGAAGGTAAAAGATTGTAGCTTAATCCGGGCTGACGGCGCGGGGTATTGCCAATATTAGTTAAACCATCGTTGTCTATAATTTCCGCATCTACGTAAGTAAGAGCAGCTCTAACATCTAGGTTTTTAATCTTTAAGAAGCTTTCTACTTCCAGTCCGTAAGATTGATAATCGTTACTTAACACATTTTGGGTAGTCGCTTCAACTCCTGCTTCTTCTTTAGTTTGTGCATAGAAAGCCGTTACAAAAATGCCACCCGCTTTAAAGCGCTGCTTATAGCCTAATTCTCCTTGAAAAAGTGAGTTTTTAGGGGCTAAGTTTTCTAAATATGGGCCGCCTTGGTGCCAAGTTGCACGCTCACCGTTCCCTACATAGCCTTGGCTAGCTCTGGCAAATACCGCATTGTTATCGCTAAGCTTATAGTTTACCCCGAGGCTGTACGAAAGATAATCGTAAGAATAGTTTACGGCTCTAGCATTGTTATTATCAACGCGCGCAACACTTTGCTCAGGCACATCTATTACGCCGTTTCCATTAACATCTACGTTAGCCACATTTTGACTAGGAGTAACTAAACCGTTTACGGTAACGAAATCGTAACGTAGTCCAGCATCAATATTCAAGTTGTCGTTAACACTTAGGGCAACGTTAGCATAAGGGGCTAAGTTATTATAGGAAGTACTGTATTTCCCCACACAGCAGTTATCCCAAAAGGGAACGCCATAGGCTAATTGACCATTGTCGGTAATGTCACGGCCGTTGCTATTAATGTTTAAGAGCTGTCCGTCTTCTTGCACTTCCATTAAAAAGCTATTCCACAACCAAGACATTTGGATATTTTGTTGACCGTAAAAGGCACCTAAAGTAAGGTCGATATTGCCAAATTTCTTGCTTACACGCGTATCACTCATAAAGTTGTTGAAGTTTTCTAACTCCACATCAAAAAGGTGAATGCGTTGCGCTAAACCATTGTCGGTATCGGTAATTTCTTCACCGCTTGTTACACGGTTAATGGTGTAAGGTGAAACGGCACCACCAGCAGTGGTATCGCCTGTGCCGCGAAGAATGCCTTCCATTAAGCTGCTTGTTGTGCCAACTTGGGCGGTAAATGGAGCAATAAAGCGACCACCATTAATGGCCATACGCGAACTACTATTTAGTTGCCAGCCATTACCAAGGTCAAAATCGAATTGCACACCAACAGCGCTGGATTTACTATGAATACCATCGTTAATATCCGAAGTTCTTCTTTCGCCATTGGGACCAAAACCAGCACTTTGTTGAAAGAAAGGAGAGTGCAAACCATTACTAGCTGCATTTAAACCATCAACCGATTCCCAAGTTGGGTTGGCGTTAGTTCCGCTTACTTGAATAGGCATAGGCATATAAGCCGCGGTACGATCGTTTAACATTTTAAAGTAGACTCTAGCTGTACCATTGTCGAAACGCTTGGTTAAGTTGGCTTTTATTTGTCCACCATTGTTTACTAAAGTATTTGCATTTCTGGGGCCTTCACCTTGGCGGAAGAAGCCACCAATATTGAAGCTTAGGCCATTGCCTATTGGAGCTCCATAGTTAAATTCTGTACGCATCGATTGGTAATCTACTCCGAAAGAAGTTCTAACTGTTCCGCCAGCAACATTTCCTGTTTTAGAAATAAAGTTGATAATACCAGCTGGGCCATTGCTAGTCGCCGTTGCCGCAGATCCGCCTCTAATAGCTTCTATTCTCGCTACAGTTGGATCGAGTCTTAAATACTGATCTTGCGTGCTAAAAGCAATGTCACCGTATAAAAGAATAGGTAAACCATCTTCTTGTAATTGCAAATAGCGCGAACCACCGGAGGAGATAGGAACCCCTCTCACGGTAATGTTAGTATTACCATCACCCGCAGAAGCCTCTGCTTTGATGCCGGGAATATTACGGAATACTTCCGCTGTGGTGCGCGGCGCCGACTGCTCAATAATTTTTGGATCTAGCGTAGTTACTGAAACACTAGAAGCCAATTTAGATTTTTCGTTCATCACCCCAGTAACCAATACTTCGTCGAAGCTCATGGCATCGGGGTTTAATTGAAAATTTAAGTTTACCGCCTGACCATTAAGTTGTACTTTTTTGTACATCGTTTGGTATCCAATAAAAGATACCGCAACTTCTTGCTCACCTTTTAAGGATGTGTTTAAGCTGAACTTTCCGTCTAAATCAGTAACGGTTCCTTCGCTGCTGCCTTTAATTAAAATATTGGCATTAGGAATGGGCAGATTATCTTCGTCGGTAACAATACCGCTAATAGAGCTTTGCGCTACAGCGCTAGTTAAACTTAAGAGGAATAGCATTCCTAAAAAGGCAAACCTAAAATTGAAGCTTAAATTGGATAGTCTTTTTTTCATGTTAGCAATTTGTTGTTAGAGATGGTGGACATAAAATCTATTTTTGTTCTTGGATAGTATGGTGTTAATGGAAAAACAAAGTGTGATCAGTACGTTATTTCTTTATTAACTGAGGCGAAGCTAGTTAAAGACAAGGCTAGCTGCAATAAGTGTAGATGAGACAATTCTACTTTAACGATAACGTAATCGTTTTCGTAGGTGTAATTTATAATGGTTTTAAATAATAAATTAGCTTTTTAAGCTAAATCGGGCTGAGAAATGGCACAACATAGAACAACTTTAAAGGATATAGCCGAAAAATTAGGCATTACCGTTACCTCCGTTTCTAAAGCTTTGAAAGATTATCCAGACATCAGTGCGGAGACAAAAAAGGCAGTGAAGAAACTTGCGAAAAAGCTTAATTATCAGCCAGATAGTAGGGCTATCGCCATGAAGCGCAATAAGTCTAACATTATTGGCGTAATTATTCCCGAGATAGTACATTACTTCTTCTCCAATGTTATTCAGGGAATAATGAGCTACTGTGATCAAAAAGGATATCAGGCGCTAATCGCTTTATCTAATAATCAAAAGAGCTTGGAAAAGAAGCAGGTGAACTTAATGTTTAATACTCGGGTAGATGGGGTTATCGCATCCCTTGCCAATGAAAGTGCTAAAGCGAAGCATTTTAAAATTTTGAAGGAGTATAATATTCCCTTGGTGCTTTTTGATAAAATTGACGAGCGTTTTGAATGTAATAAAGTTAAGATTGATGATCGTTTCGGAGCCTTTCTTGCCACCGAGCATTTAATAAACAAAGGCTGTAAACGCTTGGCCCATATTCGGGGGCCACAGCATCCTCTTAATGCTAAGGAGCGGTATAACGGTTTTTGTGATGCCCTAAAAAAACACAACTTAGAGCTCGATCCTACCTTGATAAAAATTTGCGAAAAGGTAACCCTAAGCGAAGGCTACGATTTTGCGAAAGAGTTGTTGGCAATGGATGCTCTACCGGATGGAATTTTTACCGTTACCGACCAAGTTGGAGTGGGTGTAATTAAGGCCGCTCAAGAAATGGACATAAATATTCCCAAGCAATTAAAAGTGGTGGGTTTTAGCGACTCGCAAATTGCCCAGGTAGTTAAACCGAGTCTTTCTACCATTCATCAACCAGGCTATGAAATTGGGGAAACAGCGGCTCGCCTTTTAATTGAAGAAATAGAAACCCGTGAGGCGGATAGTGAAAGTCCGGTTGGTTTTAAACAAATTACTCTCGATACGTATTTAATAGAAAGAGAATCTACTTAAGGGTTTTAGCCTGTTTTTATGGTAGCGTTCTTTTAACTAACTTTCCAATCTTAAATAATCCTTATGAATAAAAAGCTATTTTTCTCTCTTATTGTATTGCTCTCTAGCGCAAGCGCCCTGCTGGCTCAACCATATTTGGTAAGCGCGACGCCCTTAGATACCACTTCGAAAATCTTTATCAATTTCTTTGCGAATGGAAGGGCACAGTATGATGTGGCGAACTATAAAATTATTTACAATACTGTTGAAACTGATGGTATTACTCCAACAACGGCTAGTGGCATGCTATGCATTCCCTTAGTGGCTTGTGATAGTTTTGGCTTGGTTTCTTATGACCACGGAACGGTTTTAATGCGCGAGGATGTCCCCTCACGGAATAATTTTGAGTCCACAATCGGAAAAGTTTTTGCCAGTACCGGCTATATCGCTACTATGCCCGACTATTTAGGATTGGGCGATAACCCTGGGATTCATCCTTACCTCCACGCCGAAAGCCAGGCTACGGCAACCATCGATTTAATTAGAGCTGCTCGCGAATATTTAGCGGCGAATATGCCTAACATCAATTTAAACGATGAGGTAATGCTTACCGGTTATTCCCAAGGAGGACACGCTGCTATGGGCACTGCTAAATACATTCAAGATAATAACCTCTTCGGTGAGTTTAATCTTATCGCAGCGGCTCCAGCTAGTGGTCCTTATAATTTGGCAGGCTCACAGGCGAATGTATTTATACAGGATTTACCCTACAGCAATCCTGGCTATGTAGTTTATCTGCTTTTTGGAATGAACCGTGCTTATGGTAATATTTTTAATGTGCCTGCCGATATTTTAAAGGCGCCTTATGATACGCTTATCCCGCCATTTTTTAATGGAATGTTTGAGATGGATACCGTAAATAATCTTTTGCCAGCCAATATTAGCGGTTATTTAGAAGATAGCGTTTTACAGGCCTTTATCGCCGATTCGGTAAATCAGCAACATCCTATTTGGCAAGCACTTAATAACAACACAAATTACGACTGGACTCCCCAAATGCCCTTGCGCATGTACTATTGTACTGCCGATGAGCAAGTTAATTATCAAAACTCCCTTGATGCCGAAGCGGCCATGAATAGTAATGGTGCGCTCAATGTAAAGGCCTTGTTTAATGGAAATTTAAACCATGGGGGTTGTGTAGTACCAAGCGTTTCTGCTGCGGGTTTCTTTTTCGATAGTTTAAGTACTTCTTGTACAAGCTTCGTGGGTTTAATGGAAAATGCCTTAGCGGAGATGAGTGTTTATCCTAATCCCACCGAGGGAAAGCTGTATTTCGAATTTAGTAGTGAAATTAAAGAATTGAGCATAGCCATTTACAATGGTAGTGGTCAACTTGTTTTAAGCAGAGTACAGTCAAGCCAGGATGCGCTGGATATCAGTAATCTGCCAGCCTCGCTCTATTTCGTTGAAGTAAGAGCGGCAGAGTCGGTGCAGCGCTTACGAATATTAAAACGGTAAAGCACAACAGTAGAGTAAAAAAACAAAGGCCGTCTTAGATTAAGTTCTAGACGGCCTTTTTCTTTTGCTATGGATGCCTGTTCAAGGTAACCTAGTTTTTGAGAAACTCAAATTGTTATTGGCACTAACTTATTTTGAAATCTTTTGTAGCTTTTCTTGAGCGGCTTCCCATTGTCTCATTTTCTTTTCTAAGCTTACTTTCTTGGCTTCGTATGTGTCGTAAAAACCTGCCTGTTCGGAAAGAACTTTAAACTGCTCAGGATCTAACATCTTGGCGTCAATCTCTTCGATTTCACTTTCCAGTCTTTCAATTTCCTGCTCTAGCTTTTCCACTTCTTTTTCCGCTTTACGCAGATCCTTGTCCAATTGCTTTCGCTCCTTATAGTCTAGGCCGGTTTCTGCTATTTTAGCTTTTTCAATGGCTTCGGCTTTTACCTTAGTGGCATCCTTCTCTTTCTCTAATTGACGGAAATCTTCTAGTTTTCGAGCTTCCAAGTATTCATCGATATCCCCAATAAACTCGTTTACGGCCCCATCGCGGAATTCGTAAATTTTATCGGTTAAGCTTTGCAGGAAATGTCTATCGTGGGAAACCACCACCAAAGTACCATCATATTGTTTTAGGGCATTTTTAAGCATGTCCTTACTCTTTAGGTCCAAGTGGTTGGTTGGTTCATCCATAATCAAAAGGTTATGCGGGAAAAGCAATAATTTACAAAGGGCCACGCGGCCTTTTTCCCCACCAGAAAGAACCTTTACTTTTTTATCAACGTCTTCACCACTAAACAAGAACGCCCCTAAATAGTCACGCGATTTTTTGCGTAAGTCTTCAGGAGCGGCATCTTCAATGGTCTCCAATAAAGTTTTGTCACCGGCTAAGGTTTTCGCTTGTTCTTGGGCATAGTAACCAAAGGTTACATTGTGTCCTAATTCCAGTTTGCCTTCATGCTCTAAATGTTCGGCAATTATTTTTATTAGGGTAGATTTCCCCTGACCGTTTTGTCCAACGAAGGCAACTTTTTCGCCGCGTACAACTTCAACATCTACATTTTTAAAGATGCGTTTTTCGCCAAAGGCTTTACCAACCTTTTCGGCTTTTAAAACCACCTTACCAGCCCGTGGAGCAGGAGGGAAGCGGAAGTTGATTTTACGGGCATCATCGTCATCAATTTCAATGCGGTCCATCTTATCTAGCTTCTTAATAAGGTTTTGCGCAAAGGCAGCTTTAGAAGCTTTGTAACGGAACTTCTCTATAAGTTCTTCCGTCTGTTTTATTTCTTTCTCTTGGTTCTTTTGCTCTTGGAACTGCAGCGTACGCCTTTCCTCTCTTAAAGCCACAAAACGTGAATAAGGGACTGGGTAATCGTAAACTTTACCATTCACTATTTCCACGGTGCGCTTGGTAATTTCATCCAAAAATGCTCTATCGTGAGAAACCATTACTACCGCGCCTTCGTAATTTTTCAGGAAGTCTTCCAACCAAATAATAGAAGTAATATCTAAGTGGTTGGTGGGCTCATCTAAAAGTAAAACATCATGCGCTCCTAAAAGTAATTTGGCGAGTTCAATACGCATACGCCAACCACCGCTAAACTCAATGGTTTGTCGGTGAAAGTCATCGGGTTTAAAACCGAGACCAAGTAAAATCTTTTCCAGCTGGGCATGGTAAGTATAGCCCCCTACCAAATTGAAACGATCGGTATAGTAGTTCAGATCTTCGATCAATTTCATGTAAGAATCAGTTTCGTAATCCTCGCGTGTTGCTAATTGGTGATTTATGTCATCAATAGATGATTGGAGATGCTTAATTTCGCCGAGTGAAGATTCAGCCTCTTCCATTACGGTTCTCCCGTCGTGTAAGGGCAGTTCTTGGGGCAGATAACCAATTTTGAATTCTTTCGGTTTACTAATTGTGCCACTATCCACGGAGGCTTCTCCGGCAATAGTTTTAAGTAAAGTTGATTTACCTGCGCCATTACTGCCAACCAGGCCGACTTTATCGGTGGGGTTTACTAAAAAACTGACCTCATTAAAAAGCATGCGGTCATTAATTTGTAAGCTGAGTTTATTGATACCTAACATTTGGCAAAAGTAATTTTAACTAATGAGTATATTTTCAAAAGGATCGAAGATCTACAGTATTTTTAAATTTCGTTGTCCTCGCTGTCAAGAAGGGGATGTTTTTGAAGATTCAAACCCTTATAATTTTTCGAAACTCTTTAAAATGCACAACAATTGTCCGCATTGTGACTTGCGCTACGAGCTTGAACCGAGTTTCTTTTACGGTGCGATGTATGTGAGTTACGGTTATTCGGTGGCAATTTTTGTTGCGACTTATATTTTGATGAATATGTTCTTCGAGCCAACGATAAAACAAATTATCCTTGTCCTCTTGGGAGTAGTTATCGTTTTATCGCCGCTGGTCTTGCGTTTATCGCGGGTTACCTGGTTAAATCTATTTGTAAAATACGATCCTACCAAAAAAGGTCCTCGTCATAAATAGTGGACTTTATTATTCATAAGGGATCTCAGGTCTAATCTTACGTCAAAGTCGCTTTAGTTAAAACGCTGCAGGTCCCAAGTGGGGTCGAGTTCATTTCCATAGATGAGGTATTTACAAAAGTGTTCGCTTAAATAGGGCGCCATTAGTATACCACGGGAACCTAGGCCGTTAAAGCAATAGCTACCATTATTGAGCTTGCCTAAGAGTGGTTGACGATCTTTTATATTGGGTCGAACTCCCGCTAGGTGTTCTACTAGCTCATAAGGGCCTGTGTAGAATTTCTCCAGATCTGATCTCAAGCGAGAAAGGCCTTCTGGACTGGTTTCGTCGTTTAAATTGTGATGTTCATAGGTAGAGCCGACTTTATAGAGTTGATTTCCTAAAGGCAGGGTGAAAACACTACTGTGTAGCCCATAATCAGGGGAAAGAACCGGAGACTTTATTATCATCACCTGACCTTTGGTTTTGGTGAAGATGGATTGGAATTGCGGAAATTGTTGACTTAATAGGTGCCCACTGCAGTAGATGTGTTTGTAATTGGGGTAGTCGTCAGCTTTGAAAGATTCCTCAATTAGAACCCCTTTTTCTTTTATAACTTCTCTCCAGCTGCTGATCATCTGTTGAGTATCTACCCAAAAAATGTTCTTAACCTTGGCATAGCCAAAGGGAGAATTAACATTGGCAATTTCATTTTGGGCAATTTCACCTAAGTAGGATTGTAGATGCGCTTTACTTGCATTTTGTTGCCAATCATTAATTTCTCCGATACTTTGAAAAAGATGATAGAGGGGCAAGGGGTGAAAGAAATTGGTTTTTAGGTCCTTTTCCATCTCTTGATAGAAGCGGCTTAGGTTCTCGGTAAACAGTTCGGCTCCCTTCACCCATTTCTGGCGTTTCAATACCACAGGATTTGCTAATCCAGCCGCAATTCTAGAAGAGCGAGAATATTGTGGGTCATCAATTACTTTAAATCGTATCCCGATTTTGTCCAGTTGATAACTGAGAATGGTACCAGCAATACCTTGCCCAATAATTAGGTAATCTTTGTGTTCCATAAAAAAAGCCCCGCAATAGCGAGGCTTCTAATTTTATAATAAATTCTAGTATTCCCAAAGTTCAGCTTCCATATTGCGAAGATTGGTTTTAATCCGCTCCGCTTCTAAAAGTTGATCTAGTCTGGTACTACGTTTGTATTCTTCAATCTGACGATCGTAAACATTGTCTTCTTTATAGATCACGGAATCAAAGAAGCGCAAGTGAAATACTTGATCGTACGTTAAACGTGAGCTATTATTATGGCCGTTAAATGCGGTGTGTGTAGCCATGGCCATACGAGCATCTGGGAACCATACCCAAAATAAGTTGTATTTTTCTAGTGTTTTAGGATTTTCTACGATTGGAGAGATACCTAAAATTCTATTTTTCAACTCACCTCTTTGTTTATCGAAAAACCAATCTGATTTGATTTCCCAAAACTTCACATCTTTTGAAGTTATCGAAGTGGTATCAATCAAAAGAATTACCGATGGATCATCGGGATCTTTAATAGTATCAATCATTTGAACATAGCTCGCTGCTTGTTCTGCAGTAAGAGGTGTTTCGAAACGGTCATCGCCAAAAACTTCAATAATGGTTCCCTCGGTCATAATCCCATCGATAATTACGTCGTAAAGACTTTTACGATCGGGAATAGCCTGCACTGGATAATAAAGATGAAGATTCATTTTTTGTCTCAAATCAATACGCTCCCAGTGTCGGGTGCTCCACATCATATCGGCTTCACGCAGATAAGGGTAAGGAAAAACCTGATTGTGATGGTAGTCCTTTGGGGCATCAGGAATAATCCCATCATCCGATGGAGATATAACTTGCGCAGTGCTTGTTGTAGGCATCACATAAAGTGCGGCCAGTGTTAAACAAAAAATTAATCTTTTCATATCTAAAATCTAATTAGCTAACGTCAACTGATATAATACCAACGCGGTCAACTTGTAAGTTATTTGGACCTTTTGCTTTGATGTTGCGGATAGTAACCGTAGAACCTGGTCTTAGTCTTTCGATTTTCGCCTTTAAGGCAGAAGGGATCTTGTTGCTATTCTTCACTCTTTCGGGCGGAGAACCAGGGATGGCAATTTCATAAGAAGTAACTACTAGGTCTAAGTCGAAAGCAAAATCTTGGAATGCGGCTTCAATCGTAGAGTTAGCAATAGCTCCTGCAGAGAAAACACCTTCACTCCGCTTGTATATTGTTCCAACTGCTGGTGGCAAACCTTTTATACGGAATGTCTTGCTGCCTGCATTGCGCATAACTTTTGTTCCATCTGGTTTAGTATCCTCCACGGAAACCGTGATATTGATCTCTTTTCCAGAAATTCCAGAAACATCGGCCATGTAGTTTCCATTAGAACCAGATACACCTTGACCTGAAACACGAATCTTAGAAGGATCTATCCCAGGAACGCCAATTTCAATAGGGTTAGGAACCCCACGGTAAAGCACATTCATTTTAGAAGGAGAAATAACTACTGAAGGGGGCGCAACAGTATAGGTGGTGGTAGGAATTTCATATTCTACATCACCTTTACCAATTTGCTTGATAATAATTTTACCACCCCAAGTTTGCTCACCTACGCTATTAGCGGGGAAAGAAATCTTACCTTTCCCATTTTCAATCTTTTCGGCAGAAAGTGTTTGACCGTTGATGATTATGGTAGGATCTTGAGAGTCATCATAAGCCGCTAAAAATACATCAGCTTCGTAAGTTCCGCCTTGTGTGATGTAATTGGTGTTAGCCATAACCATAGCTTTTACGGTATTGAAACTTACTTCACCTTCACCAATTTTGCTTCCTAAGTGGCTTAAAACCTCAGATTCAGCATTTCTTACACGTGCTTGGATATCCGTTAAGAAAGGAATAATAGCACCCAATGGATATTCACCGAAAGTGGCATATTCCCAACTTACTTGTTTATCACCTTCTTTCTCGTCAGCGGTGTTAAAAGCACCTTCTAAGCTTGCTTTGATCGCGGGATCATTGTCGGCAATTTTGATAATCTCATTTCTGAAATTATCTAATTTAACTTTTAAGTCAGTAGCCTTTTTAGGACCTTGTTCAGCTAATAAATAAGCTGCTGGTTGTGATTTTGCATCTAAAGCTTTGGGAGCTCCAGTTTCCTCGTCGTAGCCACCACTAACTGATACAAGGGAATCCTTCATATCGTGGATATAGGCGAATACTTGGTCTGAAACCGCCTTTACTTCATATGCTTTATCTTTCCATTTTAACGCTTTATCGGGATTGTCCTTAGCGGCCTCGTTAAAAGTACCGTATACATCAGCGTTCTTATTCTCAACGGTAGTAATAGTTTGTGATAAACTATCCTCCAATTTAGTAAGAGCCTTCAATATATCTTTGGAAACGTTCAATGCCAGCATCGCGGTTAACACGAGGTACATCATGTTAATCATCTTCTGCCGCGGCGATAGTTTTCCTCCAGCCATTCTTGTTGTATATTTTTGGTTTAGACTATTGTTTAACTAATTCTAGTTACTGCGATTAACATTCATTGCTGAAAGCATACCACCGTAAACTGAATTAAGCTGAGTCATATTGGTAACTAGGCTAGATACTTCAGTAGATAATTTTTCAGAACCTTGAATTGAAGAGTTTAATTTTTCCATTAAGGTATTCTGCGTTTCCATGTGGTTAGCAGAGCTTTCCAATTGAACTGCATAAAGAGCATTTAAAGACTCCATGTTTTTGGAGGCTAATGACAATTGCTCGTTATAGGCGCCAGTGGCAGCAGCAGCTTCACTAGTTTCAGTTAATTTACTAGCCGCATCACCGAAACGACGAAGTCCATTGCCAAGGCTATCAATCAGTTCACCATCGATTTTAGCTTCTTCAAGCATACGATCTAATTCTTGTGTAGCGCTAAGTTGACGATTGTAAGAAGAATTGAATTCAGCTTCATCGTCAGACATCCCAGCAAGTTCTGGATAAACTAGGGTCCAATCTACTTCTTCACTAGGCTTTTCGAAAGCTGAGAAAAAGAAAATAACTGCTTCCGTAGTTAGACCGATTACAAGCATGTAATCTGCCCCTGGAAGGTGAAGGATTTTAAACATCGCTCCAAGAATTACTACTGCGGCACCCCATCCATAAAGTTTTGCCATGAAATTTTTGAAACGCTTGCTGTTTACATCGATTAACGCCATGTGAAAAAATTAAAATTAAATTGCTTGTTTGAAAAATAAATTAAAAGTCTGCTAAATCACGACCCATGAAACTTTGCACGGTACGGAAGCCAACATAGGACTTGGCGGTATCGGCATATTCATAATCGCGGGTACTTACTTGCAGATAGTAAGCCACATCTTTCCAGCTACCACCGCGGGTAACCTTGCGTGTTAAAGTAGGCTCATCACCTTCCCTAGCATTGTATTCAAAGTTTGCACTGATATCAGAAACGTAGTAGTAACTAGCTGCTTCAAAAGCAGTATTAGTCCACTCGGCCACATTACCAGACATATTGTAAAGGTCAAAATCGTTAGGAGCGTAAGCCGTAACTTTTACAGTATAAATACCACCATCGGCCGTAACATTACCTCTTAGAGGTTTAAAGTTCGCTAAATAACAACCAGAACTGTTCATTGCGTAAGGACCACCCCATGGGTAAGGATTTAATTCTTGTCCACCTCGTGCGGCATATTCCCATTCAGCTTCCGTAGGTAAACGGAATTCTTGCTCCGTAAAATATCCACTTGCTTTTAAATAGTCGTTGCGATACTTTGTTCTCCAGTTACAGAAAGCACGCGCTTGATACCAGCTTACACCTACTACAGGATAGTCATCGTAAGCAGGGTGCCAAAAATATTTGTCATGCATTGGATCATTGTAGCTGTAAGTAAAATCATGTATCCAACATAAAGTATCAGGATAAACATTCACTACTCCTCCTTCAAAAAAGGAACTACGATCAGAAATTTCTTTACTATCTTTTACATAATCGCGGTAAGAGAAAAACTCACCGTCTTGATCAGAATCATTATGATCGAATTCAACGCGATTCGATTTTTGTGCAGCCTTCTGTTTATTAATCCAAAAGAATGCATAGTTAAGTTGACGTGCGTCAATCATACGTCCACCCATAAATTGCTCTTCTGGGGGTAAGTACATACTTTCAATAATTTCGGTATACTCAGCCGTAGGGTAAGCTTCCGTGCTCCACTCTAAATAAGGCTCCCAATCAATATGACGCTGCATACTATCAGGGAAATTTAGTGAAACATATTCTTGAAAGAAAGTAGGATCTTCCTGATTTGCAGCATCAATAAATTCGTAACCCTCAACCAAACCATCTTCGCCTAAACGATAACGTGTGATAGAATCGCGCACCCAACGCACGAATTGACGATACTCATTATTGGTGATTTCGGTTTGATCCATCCAGAAGGAAGGAACCGATACTGTTTTAGTCGGCGAAATCAATGCGTAAGGCACATCTTGATCTGCATTACCCATATTATAGGAACCTTGTGGAATATAAACCATACCAAAAGGTTGGGATGGATACCAATTAGGTCTGTCGGAAACTCCGACTAGTTCGCCGTAGTCATTACTGCTGCAACTTGCAAAGAGTGCGGCACCGAGGGTTAGTATTAGGATTCTTTTCATTGTCGTTGACGTTGTATTTTGTTGATCAACAGCTCCCCAAATTTAGGGCTGCTATATTACAAAAATCTTGGGTTTTTATAACTTCCTTTTGAGGGAGGTGGAATTTCTATTTTAAAACAGTATTGAATCATCACTTCGTGGCTTCCTCCACCCTGTCCCGAAAGGGGCGAAGTAGCTACGTCATAAGAATATCCAAGCCTAATATCGGGAGTAACCTGCCACCCAAGTGTAGCTGCAACAGCATCTTGCAACCTGTAGGTAACGCCACCCCAAAACTTATTATTATAAACTCCTGTAACATTCACATCAAAAGTGGTACTGCCAGAAGTTAATTTTACAAGGGTACTTGGTCGTAATTCCCAGTTGGTTGCTGGGATGGCCCAATTATAACCTCCCATGGCATAATAATGTCTAGCATTCTTAAAAAATGCTACCGCTGCATCTCCGCCTTGTGAATTTACATCGGCAGCCGATTCAATTACGCGTGTACTAGAAATACCTCCCCAGAAATTTTGGTTTTCGTAATAAACACCAAAAAGGCCATCTACTTGAAATCCATTTGCATCAATAGCTGGAATGGCCTCGTCAGTTCCACCACCGGGTGTATTGTAGTCCGAAGGGATCCAAACAGCATCGCCTAATGATTGATTTAAGAAAGATACTCCTAATCCGACTCCTAATGTACCGTTCGCAAGCTGAAATTGATAAGCATACATTAGGCGGGCGCTTACATTGTTGAAAAAACCAATTTGGTCATTAACAATACTTACTCCAATACCACCACCAATTTTTTTGATAGGAATGTTAGCATTAATATTTTGAGTGGTTGGAGCACCTTCAAAACCCACCCATTGGCTGCGATGCAGCGCGTTTAAACAGATGGCACCACCAGATCCAGCGACAGCCGGATTGTAATAAATGCGGTTGTACATAAACTGCGTAAACTGTACATCTTGCTGAGAATGAGCAAGAAAGGGCAATGCAAATATGATGAGGAGTAAAGTTTTCTTCATCTAGGGACAGTGTTAAAAATTGTTAACAACGGGTTGTTGAGATCCCAAATATAAAGGTTTGATAATATATGCATTCAGAAAAAGTTAATTTTCCTTAAAAATTTGTTGACAAGTACTGAAATTCAGACTGCTTTTTTCATCGCCTTCCACCATCTTTCGGGAATTTCATTTTTCATTGCTTCTTGATAGTCGCTATAACTACAAGGTATCAAAGTGTGCCTTGCTGAACTTAGTCCGGGATTGTTTTTAACGGGAACTTCTATCCACCATCTTCCCGAAAGGGGGCTTTTGTAAAAAACCAGTTCGTATTCACCCTCATTAATTAGTACGATGAATTTTTGATAATCTTTTTTGCTGGCAAAAGGGTAATCGCCTTTACGTTGATTAAAGCCTTCGAAGAAGTACCAAATCATTTGAGCTACTAAATGTGCGGTTCTACCTTCTTTGTCGGCCAAGGCATTGCATTCGTAAATGCCAAATGAGCTAACCTTGTCGCTAATTCCGCTGTAGCGTGCTAAGGCACAGGCTTCTTCTCCTGAAAATCCGTTAGGGCTGTGGAATGTATTTCCTGGGGCATCGCTTTGCCTAATGGCAGATAAGTCGAAACTTACCATATCGGCATCTCTTAAAATAGGTTCGCTTTCGCTGATGTGGTTGCGCATCTTGCCCAAGCGATACAATTCAAAATACATGCGCTCCATTAAATCAATTTCCTCCTGGTTTACAAAATAGGTTTGGTACCCGATGTTGCTAAAATTGTAAAGAATGTAAGGTTTTTGTAGAACGATGTGGCTGAGAAAGCTGCGATGATTGAGTTTTTCATTTTGCTTTCCTAAATCAAATTGAGCATCGATGCTCACTAAATTTACCGTTTGCTCCAACTCATCGTAGGCGCGGAAGTTTCCGTAGCAAATATCTTGGCTGCCGCCGATTATTAAGGGAATGATGCGCTTTTTTAAAAGGATGGAGCAGATTTCTCGAACTGCTACTAAGGTGTCGCTTACTTTTTCACCCGCGTAAATATTTCCCAAATCACAAGCCGAAAAAGACCAATTTCCCCAATATAAGGGATAAAGGTACTTTCTTACTTGATCAGGACTGTGCGCCGATCCGGGATTATCGCTACCGCGATCTTCCAAAACGCCAATAATAGCGATTTGCATTCCCTCTAAATCGGGGATGCCTTCAATTTCGCGATGAATAGCAAGGCTCTGTCCGATTACTTGCGAGTTACTCGCTTGAATCGATTCGATAATACTATTGCCAACAGGGCTTAGAAAATCCTCTAGCATCATTTTTTAGCAGCGGGTTTTTTAGCAGTACTCTTTTTCGCTGCGGTCTTTTTTGCAGGTGTTTTCTTTGCCGCTTCTTCCATAATAGCTAAACAATCTTCACGCGTTAGCTCGCCAGGGTTTTCAATGTCTTTGGGAAGCTTGTAATTTTTTCGACCCGATTTTAAATAAGGGCCATATCTTCCGTTAAGGATTTCAATTACCGGCTTATCTTCATCTAAAACCTTGATGTATTTATTTTTATCGGCTTCTAATTTGGCTTCCATAATTTCTATGGCGCGTTCCAATTCGATAGTCATAGGGTCGTCACCATCGGCTTCTTTAATGGAAGCAAAAGTGCTTTTGTAGCGCACATAAGGACCGAATCGCCCAAGGTTGGCTTCAATTTTTTCGCCTTTATACTCGCCCAAAGTGCGAGGAAGCTTAAACAGTTCTAGTGCTTCCTCTAGGCTAATGGTGTCGATGCTTTGACCTTTCCGCAAACTCGCGAAGCGTGGTTTTTCTTCATCTTCGGTATTGCCAATTTGAATCATGGGGCCGTAGCGACCAATTCTGGCAATAATGGGTTTGCCGCTTTTTGGATCTTCGCCTAAGGCTCTTTCTCCGGTGGCGCGGTCCGAATTTTCTTCCACTTCTTTTAGGTGTGGATGGAATTCGCTGTAAAAACGTCCCAGCATTTCGGTCCACACTTCTTGCCCTTGAGCTATTTGGTCAAACTGCTCTTCCACGGAAGCGGTGAAGTTGAAATCTAAAATATCATTAAAATGCTCGGTTAAGAAACCGTTTACCACCACCCCAATATCGGTAGGGATTAATTTATTTTTATCGGCACCAGTGGTTTCGCTTAACTTTTCTTCTTGCAAGCCATCTTCGGCGAGAATCAATTGCAGGTAGTCGCGCTTTGTGCCGGTTAGTTCTGATTTTTCAACGTATTCACGTTTGATGATAGTGCTAATGGTAGGCGCATAAGTAGAAGGACGACCAATGCCAAGTTCTTCGAGTTTCTTAACTAAACTTGCTTCCGTAAATCGGGCGGGGTGTTTGGTAAAGCGCTGGGTAGCGATAATGCTGTTGCGACTTAGGTTTTCGCCTTTTTTGCAAGCGGGTAACATCGATGAATCTTCATCGGTATCTTCATCATCATTCCCTTCTAGATAAACTTTTAGGAAACCCTCGAACTTGATTACTTCACCACGTGCTACAAATTCATGCTGCTCGGTAGGGGTTTCAATGCGGAAAACGGTACGCTCTAATTCGGCATCGCTCATTTGCGAAGCAAGGGTGCGTTTCCATATTAAATCGTATAGGCGCTTTTGCTGATCCGTAGTGCCCGCTTTTGAGCGTCCCATATTGGTGGGGCGAATGGCCTCATGCGCTTCTTGGGCGCCTTTGCTTTTGGTGTTGAACTTGCGTGTTTTGGCATAATCGGCGCCGTAGCTGCTGGTAATTTCTGCAGAAGCTTCTGCTAAGGCATCATCCGAAAGGTTCAGTGAGTCGGTACGCATATAGGTTATTAAACCCGCTTCGTAAAGTTTTTGGGCCACCGACATGGTTTGGCTTACGCCGAAATATAATTTTCTAGCCGCTTCTTGTTGCAGGGTAGAAGTGGTGAATGGCGCAGCGGGCGATTTCTTGGCTGGCTTAGTTTCAACCGATGCAATATTAAACTGGTGACTTTCGCAGGCTTTTAAAAATTCGCGTGCTTCGGCTTCAGTTTTAAAGCGCTTGTTTAGCTCAGCTTTGAAGGTTTTGCCATTGGAGTTGGTAAATTCCGCTACTACTTTAAAGTAGGCTTCGGCTTCGAAATTGCGGATTTCCATTTCTCTTTCCACAATTAAGCGCACCGAAACAGATTGTACCCTTCCGGCAGATAAGCCCGCTTTTACTTTTTTCCAAAGGATTGGTGAAAGCTCGAAACCCACCAAACGATCTAAAATTCGTCGTGCTTGCTGTGCATTTACCAAATCGATGTTGATATTGCGCGGATTAGAAATAGCGCGATCGATGGCTTTTTTGGTGATTTCCGAAAAAGTAATGCGATTGGTTTTAGTCGGAATAAGTTCTAAAGCTTCGTAAAGGTGCCAGGCAATGGCTTCTCCTTCACGATCCTCATCCGAAGCCAACCAAACCATTTCGGCATCTTTACTTAATTTCTTTAATTTTTTTACAACTTCCTTCTTATCGCTGCTTACGGCGTAGTTTGGGGCGAAGTTGTTGGCGACATCTACGCCCATGTCTTTCTGCACGAGATCGCGTATATGACCAAAGCTCGATTCTACTTGAAAGTCCTTTCCTAGTATCTTTTCAATCGTTTTTGCTTTGGCGGGTGACTCTACAATCACTAAATTTTTAGGCATGCCTCTGGGTTTATTTGCGGTGTAATCTGGGCACAAATTAAATCAATACTTTTTTGAAATGCTTTATCTTCTCATTTTCAATGCATTCTTATTCTCTGTCAAACTGGCATAATGGACTCTAATTTGTACCTTTGGAGCCCTTAAAACAAAAGAATGAAAGAAGCTGCCCTAGAAGGTAAAACCATGGACGAGAGTATTCAAGGTACGGCCTTGATGCATGAAGGTGAGCGTGGCTCGAGAAAGTTATACATCGAAAGTTACGGTTGCCAAATGAATTTTTCAGACAGCGAAATTGTTGCTTCGATTTTAGCAAAAGAGGGTTTTGGGACCACTAGAAATGTTGAAGAAGCCGATTTAGTACTCCTAAATACCTGTTCGATTAGAGATAAAGCGGAGCAAACCGTGCGCAATAGACTCAGCAGTTTAAATCAATTGAAGCAGTCGCGACCAGAAATGAAAATTGGCGTTTTGGGTTGTATGGCCGAACGCTTAAAGGATAAATTTTTAGACGAAGAGAAATTGGTCGACTTAGTGGTTGGCCCCGATGCTTATCGCGATTTACCCAATTTGCTCGAAAAAGTGGAAGGGGGAAGAAAAGCGGTAAACGTCATTCTCTCCAAAGAAGAAACCTACGCTGATGTAAGTCCGGTGCGCATCGATTCCAATGGGGTATCGGCATTTGTTTCCATTACCCGTGGCTGCGATAATATGTGCACCTTTTGTGTAGTGCCCTTTACTCGCGGTAGAGAACGCAGCCGTAATCCAGAAACCATTCTTGCGGAAGCAAAAGATTTACAAGCCCGCGGCTACAAGGAGATTACGCTTTTAGGCCAGAATGTAGATAGCTACTTATGGTACGGCGGCGGTTTGAAAAAAGATTTTGAGAAAGCCAGTGAAATAGCGCAGGCGTCATCTGTTGATTTTGCGCAATTATTGGCGAAAGTAGCCGAAGCGGTGCCGGGAATTCGCATTCGTTTCAGTACAAGTAACCCTCAGGATATGTCGGATGATGTGCTGCATAGTATTGCGAAATACCCCAATATTTGTAATTATATCCATTTGCCAGTTCAGTCGGGCAGCAGTCGTATTTTAAAAGAAATGAATCGTGGACACAATCGCGAGGAATACATCGCTTTAATTGATCGTATTCGTAAGATTATCCCCGATTGTGGTATTAGTCAGGATATGATTGCTGGTTTCCCAACCGAAACGGAAGAGGATCATCAAGAAACCCTGAGTTTAATGGATATCGTACGTTACGATTACGGTTATATGTTTTATTATTCTGAACGTCCCAATACTTTTGCCGCGCGTAAAATGGTGGATGATGTTCCCATGGAAATTAAAAAACGTCGCTTAACTGAGATTATCGCTTCACAGCGCAAGCATAGTTTGGAACGTAATCAGGCACACGTTGGGAAAATTCAGGAAATCCTAATTGAGGGCGATTCGAAGAAAAGCGATCAAGAATGGAAAGGACGGAACGATCAAAATGCCATGGTGGTTTTCGCGAAAACAGGAAACGAAAAGAAAGGAGATTTCGTTAAGGTTCTAATTAAGGATTGCAACACCGCCACCCTTTTTGGAGAAATCGTAAGTGAAGATTAATGAGATTTAACTTGAGTATTTTTTTTATCGCCTTTTGGAGCCTTAATCTGTCGGCGCAGGAATTAGTAGATGGACGCTGGGTAGACGATAACTTGCAGTTTATTGTTCTCGAGCAATACCTTAAGGATAAGGGAGAAATTTACATCTGCCTAAGCGATAGTGCGGGTGAAGTTTGCATAGAAAACTTGGTTTCGGGTTATGAATTAAAAGTTTTTGATGCGCAGAATAAATTGCTTTGGGAAGGCTTTGCTAGTGGTCGTCGCAAAGGGGTAAAACTTCCGCAGGCTTATCCACAAGCGCGTTATGTGGCCCTCAAGGCTTTTAAACCTTGGGTAGTAAATAGGAGAACTGGAAATAAAATCCATCAGGCGAAAGCCATAGAATTAAAATATACTTTGCCTTGAATAGTCTTACAGAAATAAAACAGCGATTTGGGATTATTGGAAATTCTCCGGGTTTGGAAAGGGCTTTGAATAAGGCCATGCAAGTGGCGGGAACCGATATTTCCGTTTTGGTTTCGGGAGAAAGTGGGGTAGGGAAAGAATCTATTCCGCGCATTATTCATTCGCAAAGCCATCGCAAACACAATAAATATATTGCCGTAAACTGCGGGGCCATTCCCGAGGGAACCATCGATAGTGAGCTATTTGGTCATGAAAAGGGTTCTTTTACAGGGGCAACTGCTGCTCGGAAAGGCTATTTCGAAGAAGCGGACGGCGGCACCATTTTTTTAGATGAAGTAGGTGAATTACCGCTTTCTACCCAAGTGCGTTTACTGCGCGTTTTGGAGACGGGCGAGTTTATTAAAGTGGGAAGCTCACAACTCTTAAAAACGGATGTGCGTATTGTAGCGGCTACCAATGTAGAGTTGATGACGGCCATTCAAAAAGGCAAATTCCGTGAAGATTTATATTATCGCTTAAATACCGTCGAAATCCATCTGCCCGCTTTGCGGGAGCGAAAAGAGGATATTCATTTGATCTTTAGAAAATTCGCAGCCGACTTTGCCGATAAATACCACGTGCCTCCCGTGCGCTTGGATCGCGATGCGGTAGAAGTTTTAAGTGCTTATTATTGGCCGGGAAATATTCGTCAACTGCGTAATTTGTCGGAGCAACTTTCGGTGGTAGAGCGTGAAAAAGAAATAAATGGCAATGTGCTGATGCAATATTTGCCCGATTCAGGAAGAGGTGGTGTTCCCGCTTTGTATAAGAAGGATGAAGCGACCGCAAGCGGTGACTTTAGCAATGAGCGAGAGATTCTTTACAAGATTCTATTTGACATGCGAAAGGACATTGCCGATTTAAAGAAGTTAACGGGCGAGCTAATGACCAATGAGGAAATTAGTGAGGAGTGGAAAAGCGACAACCATTCTTTAATTAACAGAATTTACCAAGAAGATCTAGGGGTTGAGCGCAGTGAGTCCATGATGCCTCTGCGAAAGTCGAGTCCTAGTATGCCGGTGTATGAAGATGATGACACCACTTTGCAAAGCACTTATGATGCCCAACATGAAACGGTTGAAGATAGTCCCATTACCTTGCAAGAGAAGGAGTTGGAGATGATTAAAAGAGCGTTGGATCGCAATAATAACAAGCGTAAAGATGCCGCTAAGGAATTAGGAATATCGGAGCGTACTCTTTATCGAAAAATTAAGCAGTATAATTTATGATGCCGCAAAAATTAAACAAGCTCCTTTCTGCATTAATCCTCCTGTGGGGCTTAACGGCCTGCAGCGGTGGTTATAGTTTTACTGGAGGTGATGTAGGCGATGCAAAAACGGTGCGAATTGATTTCTTTCCCAATAACGCAGAACTTATTAAACCCCAGCTAAGCCAGATTTTTACAGAGAAACTACGCGATATATTTGTGCAGCAAACTCCTTTGGCGTTAGTGAATAAGGGCGGCGATATGCTTTTTGAAGGTTCGATAATTCGCTACTCCATTGATCCGATTAATGCCCAAGCCTCAGACATTGGTGCGGTGGCGCAAAACCGCTTAACGGTGGAGGTAAATGTACTTTTTACGAATACGAAAGATGAGAAGGCTAGCTTTGAGAAAAAGTTTTCTAGATTCGTGGACTTTGACTCCAATGCGGATATCAACCAAATTGAAAGTGATTTGCACGATCAAGTTTGTCAAGAATTATCGGAGAATATTTTAAACTCGGCTATCGGAAACTGGTAAAATTTGAAGACGGAAGTATTTTTAAATCTGCTGGAAGACCCTAAAAGCGTACAAAAAATAGGGGTAGATGAGCTCAGAGAGCTGGCCCTTACTTATCCGTATAGTCAGGTAATTCAGCTGCTATACGGCATCCGTCTGCGCTATTCTTCCGAACATCTTTTTAATCAGCAATTAGGAAAGGCTGCGGCCTTAAGTAACGATCGTTCGGTGCTTTTCGAGCTTTTTGAGGATAAGCCCAAAGTGAAAGCAAGCGCCAATCCATTAGGGTACAATGATATTGTTGAAGTAGAAAAAGCGGAACAAAAGCCTAGTTTAAACAAACACGAAGAGGAACTTCCGAGCGAAAAGCGAATTATAAGTGCTTCCGAGTTTTCCACTTCGGTAGATGATCATTCAAATGATATAAAGGATCAGGGAACCGAGAATCCGCATCCTCCAATCGCGAAAGTTCTTCTGGTTCCTTCTGTTCCAATTCCCTCTCCTCCTAAAAAGAAGCTGGAATTTTTAGATGCTAAGCCTGAGGGTTTAGAAAATCTCAGTCCCCAAGAAAGGGTGAAAGCTATTTTAGAGCGTAATCGTCAGCTTCGTCAGCAATTTGAAGAGCAGAAGAATGCAGGGCAAAAGGAAGAAAAATTATTTTCCGCACTTACGGATCAGGTAGTGGAAGAGATAGCTCCTGAAGAACCTAAGCGGGAAGTAAAAGAAAGTACAGGGCCTGCGGCTCCTTCAAATGATGAAAAGACTGCAGTTAAAGAGTCGGCTGAAGAAAGCCGAGCACAGGAAAATCCTCTTGATGTAGAAGCAGAAGCAGAAAATATTGGGACTCGATTTACGGATCGGCGAGAAGAGAAAAACCAAATTGAATCGGAAGAAATTTCCAATTCAATGGAAAGTAGCAAGGAAGCTGGTTTAGAAAGAGAGCAAAAAGCGGAAGAATTTGGTCATAATGAAGATCTGCCCATCGATATTAGTGATTTAATTCGGCGTAGATATCACTCACGTTTGGAAGTTCAGGCGGATGAAGAGCAAGTTTCAGAAGCACAAAATGAGCTTGAAAGTACTACTGTTGAAGAGCAAGTAAGTGCTTTGGAAGGACCAATATCAGAGGTCTCATCTAGCGAAAGCGAGAGAGTAGAAAAGCAAGAAACGGCATCTGCTGAAGAACAAAGTGATTTAGGAATGTCGCTTCGTATTCGAGGAATCAGGGCCCGTTTAGAACGCCTCAAACAAGAGGAAGCGCTGAGTGAGGAAGAAATGGAAGCTTTAATGGAAGAGCATCAGAAATTAGAGGAATTACTCAATTTCTTGCCCGCCGATGATGAGCACGTTTTTGAAGTGGAGGTTTCCGCTGAAAAGGATGAAGATAAAGTAGATTCGGAGCAAAGATATGCTGTATTGGCGGCGGATAGTTCTCAGCACGCATCTAGCGAAAGCGATGAAATAATTGATATTAAAGAAAATAAAGTGGTCGTGCCTGACTTAGGCCAGGAGAAACCAGGGGAAAATAAAGATATCAATCAAAGAGTAAACGAGGAGTATGGTGCAGCGGAGAAAGCTGCAAATTCTCTTGCTTCTATAGGAAAGCCTAAAGTTGAAGTGCCATCTAGCGAAAGCGAAGAAGAGCCTGATTTAGAAGAAGAGATAAGTAGAATTGAAGCTTTGGCCGAGCGTTTACGCTATGAGCGACAAGGTGTTAAGCCAGCGGGATCTCCTTTGAAAGCGCTCGAGGAAGTAGTTGAGGAAAAACCGCTAATACCGATTTTTATTCCAGAAAGTGCTGAAGTTGACAGTGAAAAGTCCGAGAAGGAGAAGCAGCAAGAGAGGGAGCAGGAAGGAAATAAAATTGCTGCTGCGGAGTGTTTGGTTCAAGATTTAGAGGAGGATTTAGCGGAAAGCATTGTTGCTGCGGAAGCGGTTTACCCGGAAAGAGAGAAGATTGCGGAAGTTGAGGAAGCCGAGTTTGCCGAAAAGCTAAATGAGGTAGAGGAGGATAAGCAGCAAGAGCAAGAGCAAGAGAGTGAGCAAGAAAGGAATCCCAGTTTTGGAGTTTTGTTGAGGCGTTTATATAATCAGAATAATGAAAGTGCTCCTGAGTCAGAGGGTAATGCTGCGGATGAGAACCCTCAGGGTAAGCCTGAAAAACCTATTTTAAAATCGGAAATTGCCGAAAAGATTGACCTTATCGATGCTTTTGTAGAGAAATTACCCGATTTGAAAAGGCGTAAACCGAGCAAAGCGGAGATTGTAAACATGCCTGAGTTGAAAAAAGCGCCTGAGCCAGCGGAGGAAATAACCTTAGTAACCGAGACTTTGGCGAAAGTTTATATCAAACAAGGACATTTTAAAAAGGCAATTCAAGCTTATGAAATTCTTAAGTTGAAATATCCCGAAAAAAGTTCTTTCTTTGCCACCCGAATTTCAGAAATAAAAGAACTGTCTAACAGTAAAAAATAGAACATGGTATTATTAATCACCACTCTTATCATATTAGTATGCATCTTATTGGTGCTAATCATCTTAGTTCAAAACCCTAAAGGGGGTGGCTTAAGTTCATCTTTTGGTGGTGGCGGCACTCAGCTTTTTGGTGGTGTTAAAAAAACTACCGACTTTTTAGACCGCGGAACTTGGGCTTTAGCCATTGCCTTAGTGGTTTTAGTTTTGGGAGCTAATGTTACCTTGAGCCCACGAAGCGCAGCACAAGAGCAAGTTGAATCAGCCGCTGGTAGAGTAGAATTACCTACTAACGAGCAAGATTTAAACTTCCCAACCGGTGGGGGTAATTTTGATTTACCCGCTGATGTAGATTCTGAAGAAAAATAAGGAAGTCCATGATATTTGGTAAAAGCCCCCTTTTTAGGGGGCTTTTTTTGTTTGTGGCCCTGGCTTTTACTGCGATGCTTAAATGGACTCAAGTCTTTGCTTAATTATTGAATTAGAGGTTTAGAGTCCAGATTTCATCTTTCCTAATGGTGCAGTATTTAGGCTCGTGGCTTTAAGTATCCTTTTAGAGAGCGGCGGAGACCTGACTTCACCTTGAGCTGATATTTTTTAGAGGGGAGGAAAGTGAACATGGAAGAAACTATCTTTGACCTGAAATAAATTTAAACAACAATAAATGAAAATTAAAAGATTGCTTATTCTAGCCTCTATGGCTTTGGTAGGATTTAGTGCATGTACTAAAGATTCGGATGATGACAATAGTACTACCCCGCAGCAATTTCCGCAAGAGTTATTAATTGATGGTACTCGTTACGAATTAGGCGAAGGCTTTGTTTTAAGTTATGGGCAGGCATCTTTCTATCAAGGGACAAATTTAGATTTGAATGTGGTTACTTCTGGGATTAGCGTAAGCTTTGATGCTTCTGGCTTTCCTGATACAGCCACTGGTTCTGGTTATATTTTCTATTTAGAAATGTATTCACCCGATAGCACTTTTATCAGTCCAGGAACTTACACTATAGATACCGCCGGTAGTGGAAATTTATTTACTATTTCTTCGGGAGCTACTTTTACTTATGGTGTTGCTAACGAGCTGGAATATGGCTTTATAAACGGATCAGTAGAAGTAACGCGTTTAGATGGTGTTTCTACTTTTGTAGGCACATTCACCGAGCAAGGTGGTAAAGAAGTTAAGTTTAGCTATCAAAAGACTCTAGCGGTTATTGACGATAACTAGGAAAGAGTGTTTGGGCTCTCTTATAATGTGAGTGCGACCCTAAATTAGAAGGTCAGATTTTCAATAGAAAAAAAAAGGGCTGTATGAATTACTCATGCAGCCCTTTTCGCTTTTAGGTCTTTCGTTAACCAAAATCTTCCAATATCTGTTCAGTCGCGGCTTTGGTTTTTACTTTCAGGTAGATTTTCTCAATCTTCCCTTCCTCGCTAATTACAAAAGTTTCGCGGTGAATGCCATCGTACTCGCGGCCCATAAATTTCTTCAAGCCCCACACACCATAGTCCATAATTACCTTTTTCTCGGTATCGGCGATTAGCGGAAAGGGTAGTTCGTATTTCGTGCTAAACTTGAGGTGCTTTTTTTCGTCATCGGCACTTACCCCAAGAATCGCAAAACCTTTTTCTTGCAAGAGACTATAGTTGTCTCGGAAATTACAAGCCTCAGCGGTGCAGCCCGGGGTATCGTCTTTCGGGTAGAAGTAAAGGATTACTTTTTTGCCACTGAAATCACTCAGTTTAATGGTGTTACCATTTTGGTCTTGGGCATTAATATCGGGCGCTTTATCGCCCTCTTTAAGATGTGTCATAATTGTTTTTTTAGCTAACCATGATATGCTGCTTATTGTTGGCACAGAATGGTAAAATTTGGCAGGCCAAAAGGAATGAAATTACCAGCTTGTCAGCTAAAATAAATAAGTTTTAGCGCTTTCATGACAAATTTGCTCTAAAGCTTGACTGGCATAATTTGTGACTATTGGCAAGCGACAAGAACAACAATATTTTAACTTAAACAGATAAGTCGAAAATGGCTGAAATTAATTTGAAACCTTTAGCAGATCGCGTTTTAGTGGAAGCAAGCGCGGCTGAAACAACCACTGCCTCAGGTATTATTATTCCTGATACGGCTCAAGAGAAACCACAACAAGGTGTTGTAGTTGCAGTTGGTGCTGGCAAGCCCGACGAACCTATGACCGTTAAAGTTGGTGACGTTGTACTTTATGGTAAATACGGTGGTACCGAAATCAGACATGAGGGTAAAGATTACCTAATCATGCGTGAGTCGGATATCTATGCTGTAATGGCCTAATTAATCAAAACAAATCATTAAAAAATAACGGAACAATGGCTAAGGAAATTAAATTTAACTTAGAAGCACGTGATGGCTTAAAGCGCGGGGTAGATAAACTAGCCAACGCAGTAAAAGTAACATTAGGACCAAAAGGTCGTAACGTAATTATTGAAAGATCTTTCGGTGCACCGAACGTAACTAAAGATGGTGTATCGGTAGCAAAAGAAATTGAGCTAGAAGATAGAGTAGAGAATATCGGTGCTCAGATGGTAAAAGAAGTTGCTAGCAAAACTGCGGATATCGCGGGTGATGGTACCACTACCGCTACCGTTCTTGCGCAAGCAATCTTTAACCAAGGTTTGAAAAACGTAGCCGCTGGCGCTGCGCCCATGGATTTGAAAAGAGGAATGGATAAAGCGGTAAAAGCGATTATCGAAAATCTTCACGCTCAAAGCCAAGTAGTAGGCGATAGCTCTGATAAAATCGAGCAAGTAGCCTCTATTTCTGCTAATAACGATAGTACGGTAGGTGCTCTTATTGCAGAGGCAATGAAGAAAGTTAAAAAAGAGGGTGTTATTACCGTTGAAGAAGCTAAGGGTACCGAAACTTACGTAGATGTAGTAGAAGGTATGCAATTCGATCGCGGCTATTTATCGCCTTACTTCGTAACTGACAGCGAAAAAATGATCGCTGAATTAGAGTCTCCACTAATCCTTATTTATGATAAGAAGATTAGTAATATGAAGGAATTACTTCCTGTATTAGAGCCAGCAGCTCAAAGTGGAAGACCTTTATTAATTATTGCTGAGGACGTAGAAAGCGAAGCTCTAGCTACTTTGGTAGTGAACAAGATTCGTGGTAGTCTGAAAATTGCAGCGGTAAAAGCTCCAGGTTTCGGCGATCGTCGTAAAGCGATGTTAGAAGATTTAGCCATCTTAACTGGTGGAACGGTAATTTCTGAAGAGCGTGGCTTTAAATTAGAGAACGCTACTATGGACATGTTAGGTACTTGCGAAAAAGTAAGCATCGACAAAGACAATACTACCATTGTAAATGGTGCTGGAAGCAAGGATGATATCTCCTCTCGCGTTAATCAAATTAAAGCGCAAATCGAGTCTACCACTTCTGATTACGACAAAGAAAAATTACAAGAGCGCTTAGCTAAATTAGCAGGTGGTGTTGCAGTTCTTTACGTAGGAGCGGCTAGTGAAGTAGAAATGAAAGAGAAGAAAGATCGTGTTGACGATGCTCTTGCGGCTACTCGCGCTGCCATTGAAGAAGGTATTGTACCAGGTGGTGGTGTTGCTTTAGTGCGCGCGGCTCTTGTACTTGAAGGAATGACTGGCGATAATGAAGACGAAACCACCGGTATTCGCATCATTCACCGTGCTATCGAAGAACCATTGCGTCAGATCGCTTTTAACGCCGGTCAAGAAGCCAGTGTTATTGTAAACAAAGTAAAAGAAGGAAAGGCAGACTACGGTTATAATGCCAAAACTGAAAGCTTTGGAAACATGTTCGAGCAGGGTATTATCGATCCTACTAAAGTTACCCGCGTAGCTTTAGAAAACGCATCTTCTGTTGCAGGAATGTTATTAACTACCGAGGCTACGATTACCGAAATCCCAGGAGCTAATGACGCTGCTGCATCGGCTGCAGCCATGGGTGGTGGTATGCCAGGCATGATGTAATTAAGGAGTATTAATTACCCTTATATATTTTCTCCCGCTAGCTTTAATTAGTTAGCGGGATTTTTTATGCTTATTGTCGTGTAGATGCGCGCTTCTTTTATCTTTGTCTTCTTAAGAAAAATATTCATGAAACGCTTTTTTGTATTTCTACTTTTAACATTTATCGCTCTACCAAGTTTAGAAGCGCAACGCTATAAAGATGCTCGCACCTATTATCGCGAGTTTCAAAGCCAAAGTCGCCGCTTAAACATTAAAAACATGCGTTACCTAGAGGCCGTGGCAAAAGGCAGTGACGAAAGAATGGTAGCGAAGTTTCGTGAAATGGTTTTAGAGCAGCTCAAAGAAACTAAACGCGACCTTGGTCGTGTGGGTGCCTATAATGATGATGATGTGCTTTGGAAAGAGTATATGGCGGCTATTGATATGTATCTAGAGGCTTACTCTACTGATTTTGGTAAGGCCCAAGAATTAAGTGCCGATAAGTATACTTCGTATGAAAAACTCAAGGCTTATTATGAAGCTTCTAGTGTAGCGGAGGTTAAATTGCTGGATGCTAACTTTAAAATTGAAAAGGCGGAAGACTTTTTTGCGAAGACCTATAAGGTAGATCTTCGTCGTGATACGGCCGCAATAAATAAGGCCCTGCGATTAGATGATATCACCATGTATACCCGCGATCTTGCTTTAATTTACTATCGTGTGGATGCTCACTTATTAGCCATTTTTAAAGCGGTGGATGAAAACAGAACCGATACGCTTAGTAAGGTGATAACCGACTTGCGCAAAGATATTAGAATAGCTCAGGCCGAGATTAAAGAGGTGGGTGATTACAAAGGGGATGAAGATTTAGTAGATTTTATCCTAGGTTTTATTGAAGAAATTGACGGAACAATCGACGAGGAATTGCGCCCAGCCGCAGAAATAATAGAAGCACGCTACCAGGATCAAGAGAATTTGGCAGACGCAAAAGATGCTATGGCGGATTACAAAGCTTGGCATGATGATATGGCGCTCGACTTTTTTGCAGTGCGGGAAGAAATGATTTTGGCTGAACTTGAAGTAGAGTACTAATTTCTGTACACAAAGAAGAACAAGATTCTTCTAGCTAATTTTAATTTATGCTTAGGATCGGAATTCTTTTATTATTTGTCATCTTTAACTCCTTAGGTTTGACGGGCCAAACAGACTTAGATAGCTTAAGGAAGCGCGTGCTTAATGAGGCATCTGCCGAGAGCAAACTGGATGGCTACCTTAATTTATGCTCAGAGTGGTCGGTGCAGAATCAAGATTCTACTTGGTTTTACGTGCAAAAGTCTTTGGCATTAAGCAGTAAGATAGAAGATAAAACCTACCGCGTTGAAGCCTTAAATCAATGGGCTAATTACTTGCAAAGGAAGTCGCTCTCTGATTCGGCCCTCCAAATTTATAATCAAACCCTCAACTTAGCGAAAGAGCTGAACTACCTGCAGGGTTTGGCAAAGCTTACTAACAATATTTCTTTAATCTATACCCAAAGGGGCGACTATCCGCTAGCCTTAGACTATTTTTTTGAAAGCCTTAGCTACGAAGATCAGTTAGGGAATGACGCCGGTAAAGCGGAGGTTTATAATAATATTGGGGTAATTTTTTACTATCAACAAGATTATGATAAAAGCCTCGAGTACATAAAGCTTGCGCTAGATGTCCATAAAAATATGGGCAATTCCTTCGGCGTGAAACAGGGCTACAATAATGTGGGCGGCATTAATCAAATGCTAGGTAGATACGATACGGCGGTAGTTTATTACCAAAAGTCCTTAGACATGGCCTTAGATCTTAAGGATGACGCGGGTATGGCGAGTGCCTATAATAATTTGGCGGGTATCTCTAAAGAAAAGGGAAGCTTTGGAGAAGCGGAGCGATACTACAAAAAAGCGATGGTAATTAATCAAAAATTAAATGATTACTCTGTGCTAGCTCTGGCAAATATTAATATCGCCCTATTATATCAACAACAAAAATTAGGGGAAAAAGCCTTGCGTTTTTTTGACACGGCTCTAAGCATTGCTCACGAATATGAATTTAACGCTCTGAGGGCTGAGATTTATGAACGGCTTAAAACCTTTTATGAATTACAAGGAGACTATAAGGAAAGTCTTGGCTACAGCAATAAGCTGCGCGTTTTGGAAGATACCCTGTTTAATCAAACAAAAAGTAAAGCTATAGCCGATGCGGAGACCCGCTACGAATCGGCCAAAAAAGATCAAGCTATTGCCGAACAAGAGGCGCAGCTAGCAAAAGAGCAGTTGAGGTTAAGGCAAAAAAATCAATGGATTATTCTCCTGGTTTCTTCCCTTACCATTATCTTGATAATCGCAATATTTATTTACCGCCAGCAAAAGTTAAAAGAGGCGCGTTTAAAAAGTGAGGCGCTTTTAAAGCAAGAGCGTGCTAAGGCAGAACTTAGGGAAAGAATGGAGGCGGAGCGCCTGCGGATATCCCGCGATTTGCACGACCATATTGGTACTCAATTGACCATTATTGGTAGTAATATCGATCAGCTTGCCTTTAAAGAACTGGCAGAAGATAAACGCATTTTGCTAGAAAATATAAGTGACCATTCGCGGGACACCATGCATCAATTGCGCGAAACCATTTGGGCTATGAATGTTGATGGCATCGACATGAATATGCTGGTAGCAAAACTACAGGAGTTCTTTCGCCGGGCTAATGCTTCTGGTAAAATTATGTCTATCGAAAATACCTGTGAGAAAAATCTAGTGCTCAGTCCTAATCAAACTATTGCCTTGTTTCGCATCTGCCAAGAGGCGGCTAATAATGCGATAAAGTATGCGGATTTCCAGTTGTTTAAAATAAAAATGTCTGCCAAAAATGATAGTCTTCTCGTAGAAATTTCGGATGATGGCAAGGGTATGGATCTTTCTGACACGGGAAGAGGATACGGCTTGAGTAATATGGAGCAACGCTCTAAAGATATTGGAGCAAGCTTCAGCTTAAAGTCGTTGCTGGGCCAAGGTTGCTCCATCCAAATAGCTTTAAAATTGGATTCTTCGCTAAGTGAGGTTGCTAATGCTTAAGAATTTCAAAAGCCTAATGATTGGTTCAAATGGAGATTAATTATCTTAAGATAATAGAAACCTTTGTCATTTTAGTGATGTATTGGCTAGTGCGGGGAATCTCTAATAAATTGATAGCCAAAAACTTGTTTAAAAAGTTAATTCAAGAGTCGCGCGGGATAATTATTAGAAAAGCGATCAAGCTCATTTTAATTACTCTTTGTGTAGGCCTATTACTTATTATTTGGGGAGTAAATCAATCCGATTTAGCTGCTTACATAGGTTTTATACTTACGTTAGCGGTAATTTGAGAAAGACGAAAAAAAAACAATATGAACATTAAACAATTAGCATTCGGACTTTTGACAATTGGACTGATAAGTTGCAATTCGACACCGAAAGAAAAGAACACAGATACAACAGAAACCTATCCTGACATTAAAATTGTAGGTGCAATGAAAAACGTGATGTGGAAAGGCGAATTGCGCAGTAGTATTGACCTTGACACCATTTCGGACAAAAATGGACTTTATGGACTTGGACCTGTAAGCTACCTAACAGGAGAATTGCTGATTAATAACGGAAAGAGCTACGTGTCGAAAGTGACTTCGGACTCGACAATGACCGTTGAAAAAACATTTGAAACATCAGCACCTTTTTTGGTTTATGGAAACGTAACTGAGTGGGATGTAATTGAATTGCCATCTGACCTCAAAACAACTCAGGATTTAGAGAAATTCGTTGACGACAAAACAACTGAATTTAAAAGACCTTTCGCCTTTAAATTAATCGGAGAAGTTTCAAGTGCAATCATTCATATTCAGAATTTGCCCGAAGGAACAAAAGTATCATCGCCAGATGAAGCACATCAAGGACAAACAAATTACAATATCGCAAACGAAGACGTTGAAATAATAGGATTTTTCTCAACTGAACACAAAGGAGTTTTTACACATCACGACTCATTTTTACATATGCACCTGATAACAAAAGACGAAAGTAAAATGGGTCATTTAGACGAATTGAAAATCAATGAAATGAAATTATATCTACCGAAAAAATAAAAAAATACCGCTAACAATGTATATAAAAAATAGGCGAAATACTCGTAATTTCAAGGCTTTGGGCTCGTATCAAACTTTGTACTTAACCGAAAGTTTCGTGCTTCGTAATCGCCTACTTTTCATATACTAAACGGTAGTGGGCGTAGCTTTTTTTGCACAATGGTCAATATTATCTAATATTACCTCTAGCGAAATCATTTTCTTCTCACATCCTGTACGTATCGATGATGTGGTTATTACTATGGCGGGCAAGGTGATGGATATAGTTCTGTTTTTTGTTACGCTTAAAACGGCAGAGGGTCAAGAAATTACTTTGCCTAATAATATTTTCATGCAGAAAATGGTGAAGAAGGGCTAGTAATATTTTGAAAGTTTAAAGGAAGGCTTAAATTTTAAGGAGATGAGTTTATAGCCACGGTTAATTGAATTAGAAAGAGCGAAGATGCAGATTAGAGTAGTTATTGTTGAAGATAATCATCGGATAGCCCATGCATTGGCTCAGAAGGTTAGTTTGGATTCTCGCTTTGCGGTGCGTTGGATGGCGGCTAATGGCCAAGAGTTTTTAGATAAACTTGCGGATAGCCCAGAGGTAGATCTTGTTTTAATGGATATCAATATGCCGGTAATGGATGGTATTACGGCTACGGAAAAGCTGAAGGCAAGTAATCCACAAATAAAGGTTTTGATGAGTACCATTTTCGATGATGAAGATTTTCTGCTTAGAGCGATAATGGCAGGAGCGAACGGCTATTTGCTGAAAGACGAAAAACCTGCTCGCTTGCATCAAGCCATTGATGAGGTGTTGGAGGGGGGCGCTCCCATGTCGGCCGCAATGGCTCACAAAGCTTTGCAAATTATTCGCTCGGCGCCAAGTTTATTGAAAAACAGCCCCACGGAAGACTTTAATTTAACGCCCCGAGAAATTCAAATTTTAGAACAGTTAAGTGCGGGTCATAACTATCAAGATACCGCCGAGAAACTAATTATTAGTCCTTCCACGGTGCGCAAGCACATTGAAAACATTTACCAGAAAATGCGAGTGCATAG
Organism: Bacteroidota bacterium; assembly: GCA_003045865.1. GTDB lineage: Bacteria > Bacteroidota > Bacteroidia > Flavobacteriales > Schleiferiaceae > Croceimicrobium. The sequence continues at coordinate 37,575 of PZPB01000012.1, forward strand.
TAAGCTGGAAGCGGTGCAATTAGCGCTGAAAAATAGAATCATCTAGTTAACGTGAGTTCGACGTAAAATTAGGCCTAAACGGATTTTCCAATAAAAATGAAAATCCTGCATCTAGCTCATTTGCTGTAGCCCGCTACAGCTGCACGATACAGACTAGTCTTTTCCTTCCATTGAAAATCTGAGGCTCTAATTTATTGTCGAATTCACGTTAGTTAAGGGACGATTATCTTGGGCTCAAAAAAAAACCGCCTCTAGTTTGAGACGGTTCATTTCTGTTTAGACTTAGTCGATTAAGACAATAAACTCTTCAGTTTAGCGGAGATAGTTTTACCATCGGCTTTGCCCGTTAAATCTTTACTGGCTTTACCCATTACCTTACCGAAGTCTTGCGCGCTGGTGGCGCCAAGGGCTGCAATAATTTCCTTTAATGCGGCTTCTAATTCTTCTTCGCTCATGGCTTTGGGTAAAAAGGTTTCAATAACCTCTAATTGGGCAGCTTCTTCGGCGGCAAGATCTTCACGATTTTGCTCCTTGTAAATGTCCATAGAGTCTTTACGCTGCTTTTGTAATTTGATAAGGATTTTCATTTCTTCCTCTTCATTAAGCTCTGCGCCCGCTCCTTTATTGCTTTGTTCTAGTAGGATAGCCGACTTAATACTGCGTAGGCTTTCTAACTTCACTTTATCTTTAGCACGCATTGCATCTTTCAGCTGGGTTGCGATTTTATCTTTTAAACTCATGGTAAAAATTTTAACAAAGATAGGTTTAGAAAAGAAAAAACCGCCTCGAAAGGCGGTTTTAAGGGAAGGCTAACTTTTCACCTGGGTTCGATGTAAAATTAGGCCTCAGACCTCTTATAAATAGTGGGTTTTAAGCCGTAGCGCTGAAGCATTAGCGGGCTATTGCAAAGGGCTAAGGCGCAGAAATCTGCTTTTTAGAAGAGGCTTACCCGTGTTTTCCTTTTCTTGAAAATCGGAGGCTATAATTTTAGGCCGAACTCAGGTTAATCTACATTATCGTGTAAAAAACTGTTGTTCGATTTTAAATCGGTACCGTTTTCATTTTGGTTTATCGTCATTCGACCTTGTACCTGATCACTACTATTGGGGCTGTTTTCAATATTAATGCCGTGACGTTTGTATGCGGGCTCATTGTCGGTCTCATTTATGTTATGAGGATTGTTTTTAAAGCGATAGTTGAAAGCTTTTAGCTTGGCGCGACGTTCTTCTGCTCTTAAGCGCATTCCCTCTTCTATGCTGCTTTCCATGGGGTTGTTGGCTAAACGCTTACGTACGGATCCTTCAGGTGCTTTGCGTACTTCAAACTGAAGATCTCGATCAAGTTCTTCTTCCTTTCTTTTCGCTTTAGGGGCTTCCGCCTGACTGAGTTTCTTCTCTAATTCATTGTAATCGTCGAGGTTGAAAACCACTTTTTTAGGGCTTTCCTCCTGGGCACTTTCTTTTATTATAAACTCAGGGGCTTCTACTTCATCAGAAGTACTTGGAACGTCTTCCTTCGGGTTAAAGCTAGGCTCATGCTTTGCTTCTATAGGCTCTTCTTCTAACTCAATGCTATTATGAGGAAGGTCGCCTATTTCAAAAAGACCAAAAGCTTCATCATCTTCCGCCCAGGTGGAAATTTCTGGATTTTCGTTTACTGAATTGGCTTTGGGAGCGCTTTCCTCATTGGTAATTTCATAGTCGGATGCTTCCGCTTGGGGATTTTCAGGAAGGTGAATCTCATCCTCTAATTCGCTTAAATTAAAACGAACTACTTCCTCCTCTCTTTCCTGAGGGATTTCTTCCTTTGCGGGTTTTGTCTCCTCATTTTTGGGCTCTTCAAAGTCATCAAATAAATAAATTTGTTGGGCTTGGTTTCGCTCTTCGGCGGATGCGCGTTCTAGCTCAGAGTCTAATAAAAAATCGTCATCATCGTCCATAGTAACAGGCTTGTTATACAAGGAAGTACTAATAGCCTGATCATCTTCTAAAGGATGAACAATTTTAGCAGGACTTTTACCAATAACCTGAGATTGTTGCTCGGCATTAAACCCTGTGGCAATAATGGTAATGGCAATTTCATCACCTAATGATTCATCATCACCAATACCCATAATAATATTGGCTTTACCACCTGCTTCATTCTGAATGTGGTCGTTTACTTCGCCGATTTCATCAATGGTAATTTCTTCACGACCAGAAACGATGAGTAAGAGTACGTTCTTCGCACCGCGAATATGATTGTCGTTTAAAAGAGGAGAATCTAAAGCACCACTAATCGCTTCTTTAGCGCGGTTGTCGCCCGATGCTCTCGCGGCACCCATTATTGCAGTACCCGAGTTGGCCAATACCGTTTTGGCATCTCTAAGGTCAATGTTTTGGGTGTAGTGATGGGTAATAACTTCGGCAATACCACGAGCAGCGGTAGCTAATACTTCATCTGCTTTAGCAAAACCAGCTTTAAAGCCGAGATTACCATAAACATCGCGCAGTTTATTGTTATTAATCACCACCAAAGAGTCTACGCACTTGCGAAGGATTTCAATACCTTTTTCGGCTTGCTCTTGGCGTACTTTGCCTTCAAAACTAAAGGGACTGGTAACAATGCCTACGGTTAAAATGCCCAGCTCTTTTGCCTTTTTAGCAATAACTGGAGCGGCACCTGTACCGGTGCCACCGCCCATACCAGCGGTAATAAATACCATTTTGGTACTGCTTTCTAAAATTTTACTAATTTCAATAATGCTTTCTTCGGCCGACTGTTCACCTACTTCAGGATTTGCGCCAGCACCTAAACCTTCGGTTAGGCTAAGACCTAGTTGAATTTTATTTGGAACAGGGCTGTTTTCTAGTGCCTGTGAATCGGTATTGCAAACTACAAAGTCTACTCCATTAATTCCGGCCGCGTACATATGATTAACTGCATTGCTGCCGCCGCCGCCAACGCCAATAACTTTAATTACTGAGGAGCGATTTTTGGGTAAATCGAAGGGCATCATATCTTCTTTGTTTAATTCGTTCATGTTGCTTACAGGTCTTCGTTTAAGATATTCCTTATTTTATTGGCCCAGGTTTCAAACACATTGTTACTAAAGAAACCTCGTTTTTTGTCTATTTTTTTATCGTCTTCTAAATTCTCGGCAGCAGCAACTTCTTCTGGATGCGCCATTTCGAGTGGGTTTTCTTCCACCACTGGCTTTTCTTGAGAGGCTTTAGCGGCTTCTTCCGCTAGTCTTGCTGCTTCGGCATTAGCTATATCTTCTTCATCTTCTTTTCGAGGGCGACGGCTAAGTTGGCTTTCTAAACCTTCTAAAATTAATCCTACCGCCGTAGCATAGGCGGGTGAAGTAAGTTCTTCGCTACTAGGACTGGCCAAGTGTTCGTTCGGATAACCAATGCGAGTATCCATGCCGGTTACAAATTCTACCAGCTGCTTAATGTGTTTTAGTTGACTGCCGCCACCGGTTAAAACAATGCCTGCTATCAGCTTCTTTTTATTTTCGTTGTAACCGTAGTTTTTGATTTCTACATATACTTGCTCAATTATTTCAACCACGCGGGCATTAATAATTTTTGAAAGCATTTTCATAGAAATTTCCTTCGGCTCGCGGCCACGTAAACCGGGGATGCTAACGATTTCATTCTCTTTATTTTCGCCCGGCCAGGCCGATCCAAATTTGATTTTAAGAAGTTCCGCTTGCTTTTCAATAATGGTGCAGCCTTCTTTGATATCTTCCGTAATAACGTTTCCCCCGAAAGGGATTACTGCGGTGTGACGGATAATACCATCCTTGAAAATAGCTACGTCAGTGGTTCCTCCCCCAATGTCAACTAGTACTACACCCGCTTCTTTCTCTTCTTGCGAAAGCACCGCTTGCGCAGATGCCAAGGGTTCTAAAGTGATGCTGGCTATTTTAAGATCGCTAGAACGCACACAACGGCCAATGTTTTTAATCGAACTAATTTGCCCTACTACAATGTGGAAGTTTGCTTCTAAGCGACTGCCGTACATTCCTTTGGGTTCGCGAATATCGGGTTGTCCGTCAATTTTGTATTCTTGCGGTAATACGTGAATGATTTCTTCGCCGGGGAGCATTACTAAATTGTGCACATTGTCAATTAGCTCCTTTAAATCGTGATCGTCGATAACCGCATCAGCATTTTGGCGATTAATGTAATCGCTGTGTTGAGTGCTGCGAATATGTTGACCTGCGATACCAACTACTACTTCAGAAACGTTAATGCCACTCTGCATTTCGGCTTCTTCCACTGCCTCTTTAATAGACTCAATGGTTTTCACAATATTGGTAACTACGCCGCGCTGTACTCCTTGAGAACGCGCTTTTCCGATACCAATAATCTCGAGCTTGTTATATTGGTTTTTACGACCAATCATGGCTACGATTTTAGTAGTACCGATATCTAAACCTACCGCAATTTCGTCCGGATTCATATTTGTTTTTTTCTGCAGATCACCTGATTATTAAACTCTAGATTTATAGATTCTAGTTTGTGTATATCTTTCATCTTGCCCGAAAACTTGAAAAAGTTTTTCAGGTTTTCCAGTTTCGCTTCAATGTTTTTGGCCTTACCAAGTTCTACACGGTAATCACCTTTTACGGGATATAGTACCCAATTACTATCGGCCATGCAGTGCAAGCCGCTAAATATATTTTTCAATTCATCTTTGGTAGCTAATACTTGCCAAAAGGCAGCAATTTCCTTTTTTTGATGAAAGGCTAAAGGTCCAGTAACCAAGGGAACTTGCTCGCTAAAATGACTGCTTAATGGCATTAACTCACCGTTACTTATTAAATAATCAGAACGTTTCGCCGTCATCAATCTTGCCAAGGGTTGGTGTTGCCAGATTTCAATATTCAGAGTTCCGTCCAAATCCGAATATACCTCTGATTTTTTTATAGATGGGTGATTATCAAGGCTTACTTCTAACAGCTGTATGTTAATTTCCTTCAGGCCGGAAGTTTCGGAAGAGAGACGTAAAATCTCTAGCTCCTTGGCCATTTCTTCTTTGCTGATAAAGGAGTTTAATGGTCTGTTAATGAATTCAATATGATATTTATCTCCTTTAATTAGAGGCTGTTCTCTCTGCCCTAAACTGAGCAGTACAATCCATAGGCAAAGCCCTACTAACCAAAGTAATATGGATTTAGATCCTTTCATTTAAGCAGACTCATTTTTAAATTAGGTACCAGTTGATCTATATCGCCAGCTCCGATAGTTAAAATAACCTCGGGCTTTTCTTTGCTAAAGCGGTTGATTATTTCTTGGCGGGCGGCCAAGCTTTTATTTTCACTGGGGATTAGTTCTAATAAGGCAGCCGAGGTAATGCCGCTAATCGGTCGCTCGCGCGCCGGATAGATGTCTAAAAGAATCACTTCGTTAAAAAGACCTAAGCTTTCGGCAAACTGCGGCATGAAATCGCGGGTGCGGCTAAACAAATGCGGCTGAAAAATAGCGGTGATTTTTTTGGCAGGATAAAGTTCGCGAATAGAAAGCGCCAAAGCTTCAATCTCCTTTGGGTGATGCGCGTAATCGTCGATATAAACTAAATCCTCTTGCTTAATATGGTATTCAAAACGACGCTTAACGCCCTTAAAACTTTCTAAACCTAGTTTTACCTCTACTTCGCTCAGTCCATAGTGCAAGGCGATACCTGCGGCAGCAACGCTGTTCTCTACATTATAGCGACCAGGAAGGCCTAGTTTGATATCGTTTATTTGTCCTTGCGGATAAACCAAGTCGTATGTGTATTGATGATTTTCAATACGAATGTTTTGCGCTCGGTAGGGCGCATCTGCCGAAAGGCCATAGCGTAAGCCATCACTTAAACCCGAGTTTTCGTGGATTAGTAATAGTTCTGTAACGGAATCGGCAAAGGTTTTAAAAGTTTCCTTTAGCGAATTCTCTTCGCCGTAAATGTCTAAATGATCTGCATCAGTGGAGGTAATAGCTGCTGCTTCTGGCTTTAGGTTTAAAAAGCTTCGGTCGTACTCATCTGCCTCAGCAACCAAGATTTCTGTTTTACGGCTGCCCCAAAAATTTGTTTGGTAATTGGTGCTAATACCGCCTAAAAAGGCACTAATGTTTTTGCCATTCGCCCGAAATAAATGGGCTAATAGGGTAGAGGTCGTAGTTTTACCATGCGTGCCTGCAATAGCCAAACAGTTTTGCTCGGCAGCGATTTCACCCAATAGGCGCGCCCGTTTTATTAAATTGAAACCCTTTTCAGTGAAATAGGCCAAGTGTAAGTTGTCGTTAGGTATGGCGGGGGTGTAAACTACCAAGGTGTTTTCGGGGTCAATCTTTTTAGAAAGCAGCTCAATATCGTCTTCGTAGTGAATTTTCATGCCTTCACTTTCAAGTTGCTTGCACAGTTCCGATTGAAACCGGTCGTATCCAAAAACAGCTTGTCCCGAACTTTTGAAAAAGCGCGCTAAGGCACTCATACCGATGCCCCCAATGCCCAAAAAGAAAATACTATTACTATTCAGCATGGTTCAGGATTTTATCGATTTCATCTACAATAGTGGCCGAAGCATGGGGCAAAGCGAGTTTCAAAATATTCTGCTCCAGTTTCTTAATTTCAGTTTCAGCGGCCAGTAAATCGCTCAATATTTTTAATAATTCGGTGGGGCTGCCATTTTCTTTAAATAGTAATGCCGCTTCGCGATCTTTTAAATAGGTGGCGTTTTTCGTTTGATGGTCTTCCGCCACATTAGGTGAAGGAATTAAAATGCTGGCCTTGCCTAAGGCGGCTAATTCGCTCAGGGTATTGGCTCCGGCGCGACTAATTACCAAATCTGCCGCAGCAAAGGCCTCATCCATATTATTTAGGAAAGCGTGTAATTGGTGCTCGGGGGCAAGATGCGTAAACTGTTGGCTCAGATTTTCATAGTAGAGCTTGCCGCATTGCCAGATAATGTTCAGGTTTTGCTCCGTTAAATCATTAATAATGGCCGCAATTAATTCATTGATGCGACGGGCACCAAGGCTGCCGCCAAGAATGAGTAAGGTTTTTCGCTGCGGGTTTAATCCTAATTTCTGGCTGGCGCTTTCTTTACTCGGTAAATTACTGGTGAGATTGGCGCGCAGCGGATTGCCACTGAGAGTGATTTTATCAGCCGGGAAAAAACGCTGCATGTTTTCGTAAGCCACGCATATAGACGCGGCTTTTGCAGCTAAAATTTTATTGGTAATTCCCGGATAAGAGTTTTGCTCTTGAATTAAACAAGGAATTCCTTTTTGGGCCGCGGCATACAATAAAGGACCGCTGGCATAACCGCCGGTGCCAATGGCGAAATCGGCAGGGAATTTTTTCAAAATACGACGACTCTTCCACAGTGAGCTAATCACCTTTAAGGGAAAGCTCAAATTGTCGAGGCTTAATTTTCGTTGTAAACCGCTAATCCAAAGTCCCTCAATAGCATAGCCTGCTTGTGGAACTTTTTCCATTTCCATTCTGCCTTGAGCGCCCACAAAAAGAAACTCCGCCGTAGGGTAGCGCTTTTTTAATTCGTCGGCAATGGCAATGGCGGGGAAAATATGTCCTCCCGTACCGCCTCCGCTTATGATAAATCGCAATTTAGACATGGCTGAGGTTTTCTGGGTTTAGTGCGGTTTTTTCGTCGCTTGGGCTTTCAATATTTAAAGCTTCATCGTCGAGACTACTGTTCGATTGGCTTTTACCACGACTCACACTTTGTATCATGCCCAGCGCAATGGCGGTCATCCAAATGGAAGTACCCCCTTTGCTAACCAAGGGTAGGGTTTGTCCCGTTACAGGAATCAGGTTTACGGCCACACTGAGGTTTACTAAGGCTTGCGCCAAGATGACCAATCCCAGCCCCAAGCTGAGAAGGGAGCCAAAACTCGTCTTTGCTCGGTTTGCGATGCGCAAGAAGCGAAAGAGAATCCAAATAAAAACCACAATAATAAGTCCGCCCCCTAAGGTGCCCCATTCTTCCACAATTACCGCGAAAATAAAATCGGAGTTCGACTGCGGTAGGAAGTTTTTAAGAGCGCTTTTGCCGGGGCCTTTACCGAGGTACTGACCTTCGGCAATAGCCATTTTGGCTTTGGTTACTTGATAGTTTTCGGCCGAATCACCACTAGAGAAACTTTCAATACGCGTTTTCCAAGTGGCCACGCGGTTGCTCATATTAGGGAAGGCGTAAACCAAAGCCACGAAAATCGCAAGGGCTACCAAGCCGCTTCCCGCCAAAATGAAAAGGTTTTTTAGCGCATAGCCCCCAATAAATAGCAGTAAAATACTCACGCCAAAAATTAAGGCGGCCGTACTAAAGTTTGCGGGTAAAATTAATCCTACCACCAAGAGGATTGGAAAGATAAGGGGTAGGAAGGTCGCTTTAAAACTACGCAGTTCTTCTTTGCTTCTTAAGGCTAAATAGCGCGCTAAGTAGGTGATTAAAACCACACTAGCGAGGGCGCTTGTTTGAAAAGTTTGCCCCATGGGTAGGCGTATCCAGCGTGAAGCATTAGAAACGTTTACCCCATTTACTAAGGTGTAAACTAATAATATGGCTACAGGAACAAGAAGTAGTCGTGAAAAAGACCCGAATAAATTGTAGTCTACTCGGTGCACGGCGTACATCAGTCCAAAACCAGCTCCAATAAAAAAGAGATGCTTAGCTAAGTCCACAAGGGTACTTGCTCCGCCACTAAAGGCCAAGTTGCTGCTTGCACTATACACCGTAATGGTGCCCACTAAAGCCAAGATGGCCGTGAGTATCCATAGGGTAGAGTCTCCTTTTATTTCGAGCTTTAATTTCACGGTTATAGTTTTCTTACCGCATCTTTAAATTGACGACCACGGTCTTCGTAATTTTCGAATAAGTCGAAACTGGCACAAGCAGGACTTAATAAAACATTATCGCCTTTTTCGCCAATCTTATAGGCCATGCGCACCGCTTCATCCATATCGGCAGCGTCAATCACCATTTCTACTTCACCATCAAATTCGGCATGTAGTTTTGAATTATCGGTACCCAAGCAAATAATTGCTTTTACATGTTGCTTTACCAAGGGTAAAAGTTGACAGTAATCATTGCCCTTATCTACGCCACCAGCAATCCAGATAGTAGGTTCCTTCATGCTTTCTAAGGCGTACCAGGTAGAATTTACATTTGTGGCTTTACTGTCGTTAATGAAGTTGATGCCATAAATCTGTAAAACGGGTTCTAGGCGGTGCTCAATACTTTCGAAATTAGCCATGCTTTCGCGGATGGTTTCTTTGCGAATATTAAGTAATCTACCGGCTACGCCCGAAGCTAAACTGTTGTAGCTGTTGTGTTTGCCTTGCAGGGCTAGTTCATTGATATCCATGTCCTCTTTACTGTTTAGAATTATTTTGAAAATGTTATTGGCGTCTAAAAATGCCCCTTGCTCCACTGGTTTCTCAAGCGAGAGACTGTATTGCTGGGCTTTTATTTCTTTGGTTTTGAGATACTTCTGACTTAAAGGGTCGTCGGCATTGTAAATGAAGTGATCGTTCTCATCTTGGTTTTCGAAGATTCGTAATTTCGCCGCCGCGTAGAGGTCTACATTGTACTGGTAGCGATCTAAATGATCTTCGGTAATATTGGTGAGAATGGAGATGAAGGGTTTGAAATCCACAATATCATCCAGCTGAAAGCTGCTTATTTCCACTACATAATAGTCGAAACCGTTTTCTGCAACAGCGGCGGCAAAGCTTTCGCCGATATTGCCCACCATCGCTACTTTTAAACCTGCGTTTTTAAGCAAATGATAGCAAAGCTTGGTGGTAGTAGTTTTGCCATTAGTGCCGGTAATAGCAATAATTTTCCCCTTACAAAAGCGATAAGCATATTCTACCTCGGAAATCAAGCTAATGCCGGCGGCACGAATGGCTTGAATTAAAGGCGCTTTTTCAGGAATGCCAGGCGATTTAATAATCAGGTCACAAGCAAGAATACGCTCGTTGCTGTGCTGACTTTCTTCAAATTCAATCGAAGCATTGCTAAGCTGACGGTGGTACTTATCTTTAATAATACCCGCATCACTTAGGAATACTTGATGTCCTAGTTTTTTAGCTAAAAGAGCAGCACCTACGCCACTTTCCCCGCCTCCTAAAACTGCTATTTTAAGAGTGGTACCCATTAGCGCAGTTTTAGAGTTACAAAGGTTAATACGGCTAGGAAAATGCCCACAATCCAAAAGCGGGTTACAATTTTACTTTCGTGGAAGCCTCTTTTTTGGTAGTGGTGGTGTAGGGGCGACATTAGGAAAATCCTACGGCCTTCTCCAAATTTCTTTTTGGTGTATTTGAAATAACTCACCTGTAATACCACTGAAATATTCTCGGCTAAGAAAATGCCACATACCACAGGGATGAGCAGCTCTTTGCGAATAGCAATAGCGAATACCGCGATAATACCGCCAATGGTAAGGCTACCCGTGTCGCCCATAAATACTTGGGCAGGGAAGGTGTTGTACCATAAGAAGCCAATACAAGCACCTACAAAGGCGGCAATAAACACCACCATTTCACCCGTGTTCGGGATGTACATAATATTGAGGTAATCGGCAAAAATGATCGAGCCCGATACATAAGCGAAAACGCCTAAAGCAATGGCAATAATGGCCGAGGTTCCGGTGGCTAAACCATCAATTCCGTCGGTAAGATTCGCACCATTGGAAACGGCGGTAATAATGAAGATTACAATCGGAATGAAAATCAACCATGCGTATTTACTGGCTTCAGGCCCTAGCCAGTTCAATAATGAATTGTAATCAAATTCATTGTTTTTTACAAAGGGAATAGTCGTCTTCAGTGATTTTTGCGCATCTGCGTAAAGCGGTAAGGTTTGCTGACGCACGCCCGATTCTAATTCTACCAACTGTGCCGAGGCAATGCGATCTTTAACCGTTACATTATCGTTGAAATATAGAATGGAACCCACAATTAAGCCTAAGCCAATCTGCCCCATTACCTTAAACTTGCCGGGTAAACCCTTTTTGTTTTTACGGAATACTTTAATGTAATCATCTAAAAATCCCACCGCGCCCATCCAAATGGTGGTGATGATTAAAAGGATGATGTATATATTTTCTAGTTTGGCGAAAAGTAAGGTCGGGGCTAAGATGCCCAGTAGAATGATTAACCCACCCATGGTAGGTGTGCCGGCTTTTTCACTTTGGCCTTCTAAACCAAGGTCGCGAATGCTTTCGCCTACTTGCTTGGCGCGTAATAGGTTGATTAAGCGCTTTCCGAAAACCAAGCAGATAAGCAAGGAGCTAATCAAAGCCATCGCCGCCCGGAAGGTGATGAATTCGAAAACGCCTGCTCCTGGTAAATCGTAAGTACTGTTTAAATAGCTAAAGAGGTAATAAAGCATTAGCTAGGATATTTTTGGTTCAACATTTCTTGGGCCAGCGCGAGGTCGTTAAAATCTTTGCGCAGGCCTTTAATTTCTTGATAGGTCTCGTGTCCTTTGCCTGCAATCAGAATAATGTCTTTGCTTTGGCCTAATTGAATAGCGGTTTTAATCGCTTGTTCGCGGTCTAAAATGCAAAGCACCTTATGGCTTTGATGCATTTCTACGCCAGTCATCATTTCATCAATGATGCTCTGTGGCTCTTCAAAGCGGGGATTGTCTGAGGTAAGAATAACCTGATCGCTATTTTCACAAGCCACCTTGGCCATAATCGGTCTTTTGGTGGTATCGCGGTTCCCGCCGCAACCTACTACGGTAATCACCTTTTCGTTTTTCGTGCGAATCTTGGCAATGGTGCCCAATACATTTTCTAAGGCATCAGGCGTGTGCGCGTAATCTACAATGGCAGTTAAGTCATTCTTTTGAATGTACTGAAAGCGACCAGCCACTGAGTTTAAGCTGCTAATAGCGGTGGCTACTTGCAAAGGATCTTTCTCTAATTCTACCGCTACTCCATAAATGGCCAATAGATTGTACACATTAAAAGTGCCGATCAATTTGGTCCATACTTCGTGCATGCCCAGTTTAATTAGCATGCCATTTAGTTGGTGCTCCAAGATGCGCCCTTTGTAATCGCTATCATTACTAATGCTATAGGTGCGAACCTTGGCTTTAGTATTTTGGGTCATAGTCATACCGTGGCGCTCATCGCCATTGGTAAGCATGAAAGCCGTTTTGGGTAAATTATCGAAGAGGGCTTTTTTGGCCTTAATATAGTTTTCGAAACTACCGTGGTAGTCGAGGTGGTCGTGGGAAATATTGGTGAAAACCGCGCCGGTAAAATGCAGGGCAAAAGTGCGCTTTTGGGCAATGCCGTGACTGCTTGCTTCCATAAAGCAATACTTGCAGCCATTTTTCACCATCTCATTCAAATAGTAATTTATTTGAATCGGGTCGGGAGTGGTATGACTGGCGGGAAAACTCTCTTTGCCAATCTTAATATCAACCGTAGAAAGCAAGCCGCTTTTCTCACCTAAATTGGTGAAGAGCTGATAAAGAAGGGTGCTGGTGGTAGTCTTACCGTTGGTGCCCGTTACCCCAATAAGCTTTAATTTTTTAGAAGGCTCATCGTAAAAATTGCTCGCTATTTTGGCTAAAGCAGCATGACTGTCTTTTACCACGATATAGGTAATTCCTTCTGCGGTTTCGCTAGGAAGGTTTTCGCAGATTATGGCACGAGCGCCCGTTTCGATAGCGGCACTAATATATTTATGGCCATCTACCTGAGTGCCAATAATAGCCACAAACAATGACTCACGACTAGCTTCCTTGGAGTTAAAGGTAATTTTGCTTACCGCAAGATGCGTGGTCCCGATGGTGTCGAGCAATGAAACGCCGTATAAGAGGTCCTTTAATAGCTTCATCCTAATTTCAATTCAATTAGTTGTTCGGTACTTAGTTCCGTTCCCGCGCTAGGGTATTGCCACTGTACTTTTCCGTTACCGGAGATGCGTACCTTGAAGCCAGCGTTTTCTAATTCACTGAGTACTTGATAGCCATTGCGCCCTTTCAAATTGGGCATAGCTTTCAATTTTTCGGGATCGATTATTTGTATATCACCTGCGCTGAGGCTGGTAAAGCTGTTAGCGGGGGCGGTATTAACTTCTTGGGGACTGTTGCGGTAAATATTTTCGGCAATGGTTTTAAAAACTGGGAAAGCCACGGTGCTGCCGTAGTAGGAGCCTTGGGGCTTGTTTACCACTACAATGCAAGAGTATTGCGGATTGTCGGTGGGGAAGTAGCCGGCAAAAGAAGCTTGATAATCTTTGGTACCTTGCTTCCAGTAGTTTAGTTGACAGGTTCCAGTTTTGCCTGCTAGGCCACAAATACTATACTTGCCGCTTTGCGCGGTACCGTCTTGCACTACGCCTTTGAGTAGAATTTGTAATTTCTCTAAGGTTTCGGGCGAGCAAATAGCCGGATTTAAAACTTCGGTTTCAATCTTTTCTACGCTGCGTCCGTGACTTTGAATTTCCTCTAAAAAACGAGGCTTTACCATTATACCATCGTTGGCAACGGCATTGTAAAAGGTAAGCAGCTGCATAGGTGTGAAACTCACTTGGTAGCCGAAGCTAATCCAGGGTAGTGAAATAGCGCTCCAATCGGCATCGCTAGTTTTGGGAATGCGCGGCTTGCCTTCGCCTTTAATAGCCAAGTCTAGCGATTGGTGTAAACCAATGCTATATAGGCGGTCGATAAATTTTTGGGGCTGATTGGCGTAGTGGTCGATAATGGTTTTGGCGATGCCCACATTGCTCGACTTTTCGAAGGCCTCTCTTAAGTTTGTTTTGCCATAACCCTTGCCATTACTGTCTTTAATTAAGGAAGACTTGTATTCGTAAATCCCGTTTTCAGTATCAACGGGCGTGTTGAGGTCAGCATAGCCATCTTCGAAAAGAGCGAGTACGGCGGCCAATTTAAAGGTTGATCCGGGTTCAGTGCTTTCCCATACAGCATAATTACGCTTCTCGAAATAAGTACCATTTTTAGTGATGCCTAAATTGGAGATGGCTTTAATAGCACCAGTTTTCACGTCCATTAATACTGCGCAGCCGTGGTCGGCTTGATAAGTTTCTAGGCTAGAAAGCAAGGCATTGTGCACAATATCCTGCATGCGACTATCGATGGTACAAATTAAATCGAGGCCGTTTTCGGGCTCTTCTTCATTTTGGTCGTTCAGGGGCTTCCAGTTTTGGTTGCCAATTTTTTGCTTCAGTCGTTTACCGTCTTTCCCTTTGAGGTAAGCCGAATAAGCACCTTCGAGACCAGTAGCGAAACTTTTACGTTCGCGGCCAATAGTACGCTCCGCAATTTTACCGAGTGGCATTTTGCGGTAATTCTCTTGTTCTATAATTAAGCCTCCTTTAAAACGACCGGCATTAAATATGGGGAAGCTTTTAATTTCTTGCAGATCTAGGTAACTGAGATCCTTGCCAATGGGAAAATAACGCTGATCTTGGTTGCGGGCTTTAATTAGCTCATTCTTCCAGCTAGCCCAAGTTCGGTCCTTAAATTTCGCGGCTAAGCTTTTGCTCAAGGCAGATACCTCTTCAAAAAAAAGATCCTCTTCAACCGTAACGGGATCGAAGTGTAAATTGTAAACCGGCACCGAAGTCGCGAGTAATTTGCCGTCGCTGGAGTAAATGTTTCCTCTTTCAGCGGGGATGTTCATTTCGCGCACTACTTCTTTTTGAGCGCGTTCCCGTAAGGCCTCCCCTTCAATAAATTGGATGCTTAATAATTTGGTAAATATGAGCACAGCTAAGAGGGCCAGTGGTACAAACACCAGAAAGGCTCTACTTAATATGGCTTTGTTTTCGGACATCTAGTCTTCTAATCTTTTACCGTAATTACTTTAGGCGGTTGTTGGCCTTGTTGCAGATTTAAATGGGCTGCGTTAACTTTTTCAATCACTTTGCTCTCCATCGATTCGTTCATTAAGCGCGAGCGGGTATCGATGAACTCGGAGTTTAATTCTTTCATTTCGCGACGCAGTTCGGCGATGCGATGAACTTTTCGCTCGGCATTATGACTGCTGGTGGTCATAATTAAGGCTAAACCGCAGAGGAAAAGGATATAAGGCCAATGTTTTAGCACCTTGGGATTTACCAGAAATCCTCCGGTAAGAAGGGTGCTAAAGCGGCTGTTTTTTTTAGTTTCAGTCATTCTTCCCCGCAATTTTTTCGGCGGCTCGCATTTTGGCAGAGCGGGCACGCGGGTTAATGCTAATTTCTTCGTCGCTAGGAATGAGAGGCTTGCGGGTAATCGGCTCCAAAGGGCGGATTAGGTTTCCGTAGAAATCCTTTTCCATGCTTCCGTCGAAATGTCCGCCGCGGAAATAATTCTTCACCAAGCGATCTTCCAAAGAGTGGTAAGAGATACACACGATGCGACCTTGATCTTTTAATACCGCAGTCGACTGCTCCAGTAATTCTTCAATTACCTTTAGTTCTTCGTTTACTTCTATGCGTATGGCTTGAAAAACCTGCGCGATATATTGTCCCGGCTTATTGCGCGGGGCTAATTTTTCTATGGCCGCTTTCAGCTGAAAGGTGCTTTCTAAGGGCTGTTTGCTAATAATGGCGCGGGCGGCTAAATGCGGACGAGGAATTTCTCCGTATTGTTTTAAGATGCGAATCAATTCGGTTTCATCCGATTGGTTTAGTACGTCGGCAGCGCTGCGGCCTTTATTGCGGTTCATGCGCATATCTAGTGCGGCATCGTAACGCAAAGAAAAGCCTCTTTCCCCTTCATCGATCTGGTGGGAGGAAATCCCAAAATCCCCTAAAATCGCATCTACGGAAGTGATGCCTTGCATGCGCAACATTTTTTGGAGATAGCGGAAATTAGAACTGATCAGCGTAAAGCGCGGATCGTCGGGAATATTGTTTTTAGCATCAGGATCTTGGTCGAAGGCGAATAATTTCCCCTGCTCGCCTAAACGGCTAAGGATTTCACGCGAATGCCCGCCACCACCAAAGGTCACGTCTACATAAACACCATCGGCTTTGATCGCCATTAGGTCTACGCTTTCTTTTAAAAGTACGGGGTTATGATAGCTCATCGTCCAGATCATTTAGGCTGCCCATTACGTCTTCGGCTAAGGCGCCAAA
The DNA here is from genome assembly GCA_003045865.1 of Bacteroidota bacterium. GTDB lineage: Bacteria > Bacteroidota > Bacteroidia > Flavobacteriales > Schleiferiaceae > Croceimicrobium. The sequence continues at coordinate 53,682 of PZPB01000012.1, forward strand.
GTCAATTTCAGGATTGTTGATCGTGGCTTCGTACTGGGCTTTATCCCATACTTCGATGAATCCGCCGGTGGAGGCGAGGGTGATATCGCCTTTTAATTTGGCGAAAATCATCAGGTCTTTGGGAATGTTAATTCTACCATTACCATCTACTTCTACCACTTTTACCCCTGCGGTAAACATGCGAATGAAGTCGTTATTCTTTTTCACAAAGCGGTTCAGGCGATTCACTTTCGCCATGGTTCTTTGCCATTCGCTCATGGGGTAGAGTTCCAAGCAGTTTTGGAAAACGCTGCGTTTTAGGATGAAGCCTTGCTCCATAGAGGCAAGCAGCTGCTTTTTGAGCGCGCTCGGTATGGCGGCACGCCCTTTTGCATCTAACTTACAATCATGTACTCCTATCAAATTCAGCATTTTAGCCTTCTTGTGCTTGTGTTTTCAAAAATAGAAATATTGTCCCACTTTAGCCCACAAACTACCACTATGTTGATAAATTATGAAATTATGTCAATAATTGACTTTAATTAAAGTGTCTTATCTATTTGTTAAACAGATAGATAAATGCTTTTATTTTAGGGTGGGAGAAAGTGGAGTGAAAAAACCAATTTTGGAGTCAAAAGTGGTTTTTTGATGGCGAGTACTAGTTTTAAATACCCGCAGAGATCTAGTTGTTAGTGCTTTAGCTAGCAGTGGATTCAGGGTTCAGCATAAAAAAACCGCCCTCAATTGGGGCGGTTTGTATGCTATCACTAGCGCACATGGCGCTTTAAAAATCGGCTTTAAAAAATGCTATTTCATTTTAACGCTAAGACGTGTCTCTGATTAATCAAATAGTCCTTTAAAAGAAGTATTCGACTCATTTGGTAGAGTAACCTTCAGTTTGGGATTGCGAGCCATTTCTCTTTTAATGGCGAAAACCGCCCCTTCGTTACGGGCCCAACTGCGACGAGAAATCCCGTTGTTTACATCAAATAACAGCATGGTTTCTAAACGTCGATCAGCTTCTGGGCTGCCATCAAGTAGCATTCCGAATCCGCCGTTAATTACTTCGCCCCAGCCTACACCGCCACCGTTATGGATGCTCACCCAAGTAGCGCCGCGGAAGCTGTCGCCGATTACATTATGGATGGCCATATCTGCCGTAAAGGCCGAGCCATCGTAAATGTTAGAGGTTTCACGGTAGGGCGAATCGGTGCCGCTTACATCGTGATGATCTCGTCCTAAAACCACGGGGCCAATTTTACCTGCGCGGATAGCAGCGTTAAAAGCTGCGGCAATTTTGATACGTCCTTCACTGTCGGCATATAAAATTCGCGCCTTAGAACCTACTACTAATTTGTTTTCTCCGGCGGCTTCAATCCAGCGGATATTGTCTTCTAATTGTTGCTTAATTTCGGCGGGCGCTTCTAGAGCAATTTCTTTCAATACCGCTGCGGCAATGGCGTCGGTTTTCGCTAAGTCTTCG
>PZPB01000080.1 GCA_003045865.1 Bacteroidota bacterium
ACCCACTATTTACAAGAGGTCTGAGGCCTAATTTTACGTCGAACTCACGTTATTTTAGAACTTTCTGCTTCTAATGGAGCTTGGTTGAGAGATTTGGAAAAGGTCTCCAGAAATTAGGCACTCTTGAATTTAGAAGTATTCTTTTCCCCTATACTTTGGCTAACTTTGCAGCATGAATAAAGATCAGTCAGAAATTTTAGCAAAGCTCGGAATAGAGCGCTTGAAAAAGATGCAGTTGGCCGCCATAGAAAAGATCAGCACGAGTTCCGAGTTGATTTTACTATCTCCCACTGGTTCGGGTAAAACCCTAGCTTTCTTGTTGCCGCTTTTGCAATTTCTTGACCCTGATCTAGATGAAGTACAAGCCTTAATACTTGTTCCTTCGCGCGAACTAGCCACACAAATTGAACAAGTAAGTCGCCAAATGGGCACGGGCTTTAAAATCAATGCGATTTATGGTGGTCGCAGCACCAGTAAAGATAAGCTAGAATTGCAGCATCGTCCCGCGGTTTTAATTGGCACACCCGGTCGAGTAGCCGATCATTTCGCGCGACACACTTTTGAAACCAAATACATTCATAGCCTTATTCTCGACGAATTCGATAAATCTTTAGAAATAGGTTTCGAAAAGGAGATGAAGGCCATTATTGACGCCCTGCCTAAATTGGAAAGAAAGGTGCTTACTTCCGCTACCGATCGGGGAGAAATTCCCGGTTTCGTTCGTATGCGCAATCCAGAAATATTAAATTTCAGCGCTCAGGCTTCCTCGCGCTTAGGCATCAAACAGCTGCTAGTTCCACCAAAGGAAAAAACACGTTTTTTAGTAAAGCTTTTAAACTCTACCCAGCCCGGTCGCGGTATTGTCTTCTTCAACTTGAAGGAAACTTTAATGAATGTGAGCGAATGGTTAGAGCAACAAAAAATTAGTCATACTTGCTTTTTTGGGGGCATGGATCAACGCGATCGCGAAGAATCCTTAATTCAGTTTCGCAATGGTACCAGCCGTATTTTATTGGCCAGCGATTTGGCTGCTCGTGGTATAGATGTACCCGAACTCGATTATATTATTCATTACGAATTACCTTATAAAGAAGAAGAGTTTACCCATCGCAATGGCCGAACCGCGCGCATGCACAGTGAAGGGGTAGCTTATCTCATCTCTGAAAAGGGCGAAAACTTACCGAGCTTTATTAAAGGGGAGGAGCGTATTGAAATCGAATCCTATCCTAAACCTATGCCAAGCGAATGGGAAACTTTGTTTATCACTGGCGGACGTAAGGATAAAATTTCTAAGGGTGATATCGCAGGACTTTTCATAAAACAAGGCCAATTAACAAGCGATGAACTCGGTTATATTGAGCTCAAGCAAGATTGCGCCTATGTAGCGGTAACACGCACTAAGGCGCATAAAATTGCCGAGAGTTTGAACAACAGCAAGTTAAAGAAGAAAAAAGTTCGCATTACCGTACTCGATAAAGCACCTTTTTAATTTTTTGGCGGTGATATTTAAGTGGATATTGATGATTTTTGTTTTTGACTTCTAAATGTATGGATGATCATTTCTTTAGAGCTTACTTATCAGAGTGCGGTTTATCCTAATTTGAATAATCTTAGCCCCAAATTAGGGCTGGATTTTTTCTTTCATTTTTTGAATGCTCACATGCATCACCCGTTTTTTTTCGCTAATTCTCTTGCTTGATTTGGTTTTTTTGTAGCCAGCGATTCTACTTTGCAGAATCCGATATCCAATAAACAGTGGCAAAGCGCCGTATATCGCTACCTGCATTCTTCCCTTTATGTAAGCAAATTGCAAAGCCGTATAAAAGCCAGTAATTTGGGTATGCTTCCGCAAGATGGGCATGCACATCAGGCTCGTTATCAATGGATATTTAACCTTAATAAGCAGGAAAAATACCGCTTCAACAATTACATTCTGCACAATATTTATCCGCAGGCGGTCAATTTTCATCAATTGAAACTAGGGGAGCAGGAGCCGCTTAAATATGAAACCGCTATTAATAACTCCAGCTTTATTCTTCAACGGGCAGAAAAGGATTTCCCCTCACAATTTTGGTACATACTTGCTGCTGTAATTCTGCTGTTTATAGTTAGCACTGAACTTTATCGCTACTACAGATTTAGCTAAAATTTGCTTTAGGGTAAAACCGCTTTGTCCTACCTTTGCCGGAAATTCCACGCATGTACAAAAGCCTCATTCGTCCACTTTTCTTTAGGCTTTCGCCCGAAAAGGCGCATCATTTTACCTTCTCCTTAATTAAGAATATTCATAAAATTCCCGGAGTAGCCGCGGTGAATCGCATGTTGTTTATGCCAAGCAAGGCTAATGAAGAGGTAGAGCTTTTTGGCTTGAAGTTCCCCAATCGTATTGGATTAGCGGCGGGTTTCGATAAAGACGGAAAGCTTTTCGAGGAATTAGCTAATTATGGATTTGGTTTTATCGAAGTTGGCACGGTAACCCCTAAAGCTCAGGCGGGTAATCCGCAGCCTCGTCTTTTTCGCCTTCCGGCAGATGGGGCCCTAATTAACCGGATGGGTTTTAATAACGAAGGCGTGGAAGCCCTTGTTACGCGTCTGCGTAAGCGTAAAAACCACCGTGTAATTATTGGCGGAAACATTGGCAAAAATAAATTTACAGCCAATGAAAATGCTTTAGATGATTATCGCATCTGCTTACAAGCGCTGCACCCACATGTCGATTATTTTGTGGTGAATGTATCTTCGCCCAATACGCCCAATTTGAGGGAATTGCAGGAGAAAGAACCCTTAAAGGCCCTGCTTTCCGCTTTAAAAGAAGATAATGCTAGCTTCCCGAAGCCTCGTCCCATACTTTTAAAAATCGCTCCCGATTTAACCGATAGTCAGTTAGACGACATTATTGAAATTGTGGAAGAAACTAAAATTGACGGCCTTATAGCTACCAATACCACTATTTCACGCGCAGGTTTAAATACCGATGCCGCCACCATTGAAGCGATAGGCATGGGCGGATTAAGCGGTAAGCCGGTAAGAGCGCGTTCTACCGAAGTGATAAAGTACTTGAGCACTAAATCGCAGGGACGAATTCCTATTATCGCTGTAGGCGGAATCAGCACCGCCGCCGATTACCGTGAAAAAATAGAGGCCGGCGCCTCGCTGGTTCAAGTTTATACCGGTTTTATATACGAAGGTCCAGGTATGGTGAAGAAGTTGTTGGCTTAGTATTTTTAAGCCGCGCTTTTTTGAGACCGCTAGCGCTGTGAGATTTTAGACCGCGTTGCTTTGAGATTAGAGATTTGTTCCTGCAATTAAGGGCTGTAAACATTCTCATAATTAGAAATCATAGAACCCGGTGCCTGAGGCTCTCGAAGGCTGAGGGAGTAATTTAATGGCAATTCGGTGGAAAAGGAAATTAATAGACGAGAGGGGAATTATTAGGAATTCAATGGTAGCGGAGTGCAATTAAATGAGCTGCGGCAGCTGCGAATTCTCTGTACACGACACCATATATTTAAAAACTGCACATCAATTATATTACCCTCAATATAAAAGGCCTGTAGGGCCGACATCTCGATAGTAATTAATGGGCAAGAAACCCAAGCCCCATCGGTGCGACATCTCAATTCATATCGTTCTGCTGTCTTATTTTGGTTTCTGGTGATTAAATGGTAATGGCCTTAATAACGCTGATAAATCCGCTATAATCCGCAACATTCTGTCAAACCTGCGATCATCTGTGTTTTGTAATTCCCTAAAGGGTGAAACTATATCAGCGCTGTTACCCACAAATGACTAAATCACCCTAAGGGCGCAAGGTCGATTAGGAACATTAGAACTATGTTGTTCATGCCTTGTTGACTTTATAAGTCTTTTAGACGCAATCAGGAATTAAATCAATGAAAATATTATTAACCGGTTCTACTGGCTATATAGGCAAAAGGCTCTTACCCACCTTAATTGAAGCCGGGCATGAAGTGGTATGCTGCGTGCGGGATATCAAAAGGTTTAATCCCGCTGAATCGCTAAAAGAGAACCTATCGGTAATTACCTTAGACTTATTGGACGAAAGTACCCTCGGCAATATACCAAAGGATATTGATGGGGCTTTCTATTTGGTGCACTCGATGTCGGCTTCGGGTGATTATAAATCACTAGAGGAGAAATCGGCCATCAATTTTAGAGAAGCGATAAGTAAAACCAAGGTTCAGCACGTCGTTTACTTGGGCGGTATAGTTAATGAGACAAAACTGTCTAATCATTTGGCTTCCCGTAAAAATGTAGAAGTTCAGTTAGGCAAGGGCGATTATAATTTCACGGCTTTACGGGCGGGTATAATCATTGGATCAGGTAGTGCTTCCTTCGAAATTATTAGAGATATAGTGGAAAAGCTGCCTATTATGGTAACTCCTAAATGGCTGAATACTAAATGTCAACCGATTGGCATTTCTGACGTGATCTCTTTTCTGTCGCGTTCTATATTTAATCCCAAAACCTTTAATCAAGATTTTGATATCGGCGGACCCGATATACTGACCTATAAAAACATGCTTTTGCAATTTGGAAAAGAGCGTAATTTAAAGCGAACCATTATTACTATCCCCGTAATGACACCTCGTTTGTCTTCTTACTGGTTATACTTTGTGACCTCTACCTCTTATCAATTGGCAACTTCTTTAGTAAACAGTATGAAAATAGAGGTAGTATGCCGTGATAGACGCATTAACGACTTATTAGAAGTAGAGCCCTTAAGCTATCAAGAAGCTTTAAAAAGAGCATTCAGCAAGATCGAGAACAATGAAATTTTGTCTAGTTGGAAGGATGCCTATTCTAGTAGTGGCTTAAATTTCAATATTTCTGATTTTACGCGCGTGCCAACTTTTGGTTGCTTCAAGGATACTCAGAAGCGTAAGGTTAAGAACCGAGAAGCGAGTATAGATCGTATCTGGAGGATAGGCGGAAACAATGGCTGGTATTATGGTACTTGGCTTTGGCAAATTAGAGGCTTTATCGATAAGATATTTGGCGGAGTAGGCCTGCGGAGAGGACGTACTAGTCCTCATAGTATTAATGTAGGCGATGCTATTGATTTTTGGCGGGTATTATATGCCAGCAAAGAAGAAGGACGTTTGCTTCTATTTGCCGAAATGAAACTGCCCGGAGAAGCTTGGTTAGAATTCAGAATGGAAAAAGATGAGCTAATACAAACAGCTACTTTCCGCCCCTTAGGTTTAGCTGGTAGGTTGTATTGGTATGCGGTACTACCATTTCACGGCTTTATATTTAAGGGAATGATTGATCATATTATTGGATCCGATAAAGTCACAAAATAGCATTTAGTGTCATAAAGCCAGCATAGATTAATTTCCTGTTTTTAAAGTAATACCCCTATTTATTTTTCATTTAGTCATTAATTTGTGTAAATTATCATATTGACCCCCTAAATTTTGGGGCGTTACCTTTGATTATTTAATTATATATTACAAATTAGCCGACAATCTAAAATTGGAAAATAATGATTGTTGGCATTCCTAAAGAAATCAAGAATAACGAGAGTAGAGTGGGTATGACGCCTGCAGGGGTTTTTGAGTTAACCAAAAACAATCATACCGTTTATGTGCAATCTACCGCAGGTGAAGGCAGTGGTTTTTTTGATAAAGACTATCTAGTAGCCGGCGCGGAAATTCTCGAAAGCATAGAAGAGGTTTATGCTAGCAGTGAAATGATTGTAAAGGTAAAAGAGCCTATTACTCAAGAGTATAGCTTGGTAAAAGAAGGGCAGATTTTATTTACCTACTTACATTTCGCTTCCAGTGAGCCACTTACCAAGGCGATGATAAAGTCGAAGGCCATTTGTATTGCCTACGAAACCGTGGAAGACGCCGAAGGAACCTTACCCTTATTAACTCCTATGTCGGAGGTAGCTGGCAGACTCGCCATTCAGCAAGGGGCAAAATATTTAGAGAAACCAGTAAAGGGTCGGGGAGTACTTTTAGGCGGTGTGCCCGGAGTAGCGCCAGGCAGAGTATTGGTTTTAGGCGCCGGTGTGGTAGGTATTCAAGCCGCAAAAATGGCGGCCGGTTTAGGAGCACACGTTACCATTATGGATGTTAATATGAAGCGTTTACGTTATGTGAACGATGTGATGCCACCGCATGTAGTAACTGAATTCTCCAATGAGTTTAATATTCGCAAGCATATCAAAACCCACGATTTAATAATCGGCGCAGTTTTGCTGAAAGGCGCCAAAGCACCCAATCTTATTACCCGCGATATGTTGAAAGAAATGCGTCCCGGTACCGTAATTGTTGATGTGGCGGTAGACCAAGGCGGCTGTGTAGAAACGACTAGGCCTACTACCCACGAAGACCCAGTTTATATTATTGATGATGTGGTGCATTACTCTGTGGCCAATATGCCCGGCGCTGTACCTTATACTTCCACGGTAGCCTTAACTAATGTGACTTTGCCTTACGTTTTAAAGTTAGCTAATTTAGGGTGGGAAGCGGCTTGTGAAAAAGATGCCAGTCTTAAAAAAGGCTTGAATATTATAGCAGGCGAAGTAGTTTATCAAGAGATTAATGAGGCTTTTGGATGGTGAAATTTAGAGGAGTAACTCATTGGTGATTCGGTAGGAATTCAATTGTAATTCGGTGGGAAAGGAAGAACTGTGTGGAGAGGGAGATTCAATTGTTTTTTTGAGACTGTGTTGCTTTGAGATTGCAGATTGTTTTCACCTTAATTAACGAGAACTGTTCTTAAAAATGCTCTTAGAAATGTGACCATCTGCTTTAAACGTGTTCATCAGCGTTTCAAAAACCAAGGGCCTGTAGCTCTCGATGACTTAGGGAGTTTTATCGAGATGTCGCACCTACGGCGCTTTTGTCTTGTTGCCTATGGATTTCTATCGAGATTTCGTCCCGCTGGGACTCCTGTTGTTGGGAAAAATATATCTTGAGATGGATGCTAATCATACAAATTGCTATCAATCTCGAAGGGATGAAACGATAATAGAAAAATCGAATGGGTCCAAGACACCAACCCCGAAACCTGAAACTATTTCAGGACGAGTTAGGTATTTATCGAGATGTCGCACCTACGGCGCTTTTGTCTTGTTGCCTATGGATTTCTATCGAGATTTCGTCCCGCTGGGACTCCTGTTGTTGGGAAAAATATATCTTGAGATGGATGCTAATCATACAAATTGCTATCAATCTCGAAGGGATGAAACGATAATAGAAAAATCGAATGGGTCCAAGACACCAACCCCGAAAGGGTAGAGCCAGAGCAGTATTTAGTAAACTGCGCTTTTAGTTTTAAGTATATAGCTATAGGCGGTATTAGACGGATACCCTCACTCCAGCTGTCTTAAAACTGCTTAAACCGCTCAAAGGCCTTAAGCATTCGGTCTCCATACCAACTAAAAAGCTCGCCGTTTACAATGCGAACTTCTTGGCTGCCATCCCAAAAGTCTAAAGTATCCCCACTATTAAAGGCATAAGGCTCAGAGCTTAATAAAACCACCTCTGCGTGAAGCGCCTTTACTTCAGTGAGGCTTAAACTGGGGTAGCGTTGCTCGGAATTTGGAGCGACATTTTCAAAACCCGCTTCCGCCATCATGTGGGAAATAAAAGTATTGGGACCAGCCACCATATAAGGGTCTTTCCAAATAAAATAAAGGGCTTTTCGCTTAGGCAGATGCGCCAGCAATTTTCGCTTCACGCGGATGGAGTCCACGATTTCTTGGGCTTTACTTTCGGCTTGGCAGATTTCACCAATCGCTTCAATCATCGCTAAAGCATCGTCTACATTATTAATATTGCTTAACCAGACCGGGAATTCTTGCGCTAATTCCTCTATCTGCTCTTTGATGTTCTCTTCCTTATTGCCAATAATTAAATCGGGCTTTAAACTTCTAATCTTCTCAATCTGAAGATTTTTGGTACCGCCAATTACCGTTTTTTCTTTTAAATAATGGGACGGATGTACACAATAAGCGGTAATGCCAATTACTTGCGCATCTAGGCCCAGACCGGAAAGAAGCTCGGTTTGTGAAGGAACAGTAGATACAATGCGCAGCGGCTTTGAAGCTAACTTAATTTGCCGCTGACACTGATCGGTGAAAAACGCCATTAGCTCAGGGCGTTTATAATATCTTGTTTGGTAATGATGTGCATGCCGCCGGCTGGAAGGGCAACCATCACTGCACTTACATCTTTATTAATGTGCTTGGCGACGCTTTTTACCGCTTCATCGTGTTTCACAATAGGGAAGGGGGATTCCATAATATTCTCCACAAATTTCTCGGTCAAACTAGGGTCGGCCATTAAACTTTGAAAGAGCTTACTATCGTCTAATGAACCCACCATTTCACCGTCTTTCATTACGGGAATTTGGGAAATGCTATGATTTTTCATCTTGGCAATAGCCTGAGCAATTACCTCTTGAGGATGAACAGAAACGAGGGGTAAATGCGCGTGACCTTTTACTAAATCGCCAGCGGTGCTATCTTCTGTGGTTAAGAATCCGCGGTCGCGCATCCAATCGTCGTTATACACTTTACCTACATAACGGCTCCCGTGATCGTGGAAAAGAACCACCACCACATCATCTGGTTTTAAATGATCCTTTAACTGACGTAAGCCTTGAAAGGCTGAGCCGCAAGAATAGCCTAAAAATAAGCCTTCTTTTCTCGCAAGCTCGCGCGTAGCAAGGGCGCCATCTTTATCGCTTACCTTTTCAAATTTATCGATCACGCCAAAGTCTACATTTTTAGGAAGAATGTCTTCGCCAATGCCTTCGGTGATATAACTGTAAATTTCTTTCTCGTCGAATTCGCCGGTTTCATGGTATTTTTTAAAAACCGATCCGTAGGAATCAATCCCCCAAATGTTAATATTGGGATTCTGCTCTTTCAAGTACTTTCCAACCCCTGAAATAGTTCCACCGGTACCTACACCCACTACAAAATGGGTGATTTTGCCTTCGGTTTGTTCCCAAATTTCGGGACCGGTACTATCGTAATGCGCTTGGGCATTACCGGGGTTATCGTATTGATAAGGGTAATAGGAATTAGGAATTTCTTTATGCAAACGATCCGCTACGGAATAGTAAGATTCGGGATGCTCGGGCGGCACGCTAGTGGGGCAAACGTGAATTTCGGCACCCATGGCTCGCAAGACGTCCATTTTCTCTTTACTCTGCTTATCGCTTAGAGTACAAATCAATTTATAACCTTTTATAATGGCCGCCAAAGCGAGGCCCATGCCGGTATTTCCAGAAGTACACTCAATGATTGTTCCCCCAGGTTTTAAAAGGCCTTCGCGCTCGGCATTCTCAATCATGGTCAAAGCCATACGGTCTTTAACCGAATTGCCAGGATTGAAATATTCCACTTTCGCGAGGACTTCGCAAGGGAAGTCTTCCACAATTTTATTGAGACGAATCATTGGCGTGTGGCCAATGGTTTCAAGGATATTATCGTATACTTTTTTTATCGGACGCATAGGAGTATTTTCAAATTTGAGGCGCAAAGCTAATCAAAACGTATTGCTTTATTGGGAGCAATGCGGCTAATTAAATAGGAGGGAAGCAGTAAGCAAATCAGGCAAATAACCAAGGTTAGGAGATTAATGCCGGCAATATGTAGAAGGTTAATATCCACACTTACCACGCTAACGTAATAGGTTTCGGGATCGAGCTTAATAAAGCCATATTCTTGTTGAAGATAGGCCAGACCTAAACCTATTAAATTGCCGTAAAAAAGTCCTTTGCCAATTAAAACGGCGGCGTTCATTAAGAAGATTTTTTGAATGGTAAAATTGTTGGCCCCCATGGCTTTTAATAGGCCAATCATGGTGGTGCGTTCCATTATAAGGATCAGCAGGGCGATAGACATATTAATAGTAGCTACGGCAATGATGATAATGAGAATAATCACAATGTTGAGGTCAAAGAGATCGAGCCACTGAAAGAGTTGGGCATTCAATTGACGCGCGCTGATGGCATCGTATTCAAAAGGTAAAATGGTACGCAGGCTTCTGCTTACTTCTTCGCCATCATTATTAGCTGCAAGGAAGACTTCATAGCCGCCCACTTCTTTGTTTTTCCAATTATTAAGGCGGCGAACATGATTGATATCGCCAATTAAAAAAGCTGCGTCAATTTCCTCAAAATCGGTTTTGAAAAGCGCCGCAATGGTAAACTTTCTCCGTAAGGGCGCCTTATTGGGGCGAATGAAATACATTTCACATTGCTCGCCCAAATTTAGATCGAGAATGGTGGCTAATTTCTCGGAAATTAAGATGGAGTCTTGGTAGTCATTCTCTTTAAAATGCGGAATTTTTCCTGCGGTAATAAACTTGCTGAAAAACTCCCAAGAGTAATTTGGTCCTACCCCTTTAATAACCGCTCCCTCAAATAAATCTTCATTTTTTAAGATGCCAGCCTTACGGGCATAGGGTTGCATCAAACTAATTTCATCGCGCTGCTGAATACTTCGCAAGAGCGAATCACTCAGTATAACTGGGCTTTGTTCATAAGTTGGGGAGGGCTGGTAGTTGAGTACTTGAATATCTCCTCCAAATCCGGTTATTTTGTTTTTAATGGCGTTCCTCAATCCATTGCCGGTAGAAATGGCAAGAATCATGATGAGAATTCCTAAAGAAATTGCCCAAATGGAAATATTGAGTACCGGCTTAGCTACCTTGCGGGTTGCAGAGCGATTACGAATAATACGTTGGGCTATAAATAATTCAAACTTCAAGCGAAATGCGGCTATTGAAATTGGGCTTCAAATATACTATAATGCTAGCGCTACTGTTGGCAAATTCACCAATAAAAGCGCAGGATTCGCAAGAAGCTGAGGAAGTGATAATTCCCGCCGCCGAAAGACAAGGGGCTTACCTGCCACTTTTGTATGGAAAAAGAGTGGCCTTGGTTGCGAATCATACGGCGGTGGTGCAAGGCCAACATCTGGCCGATTTTTTATTGAGCAATAAGGTAGACCTTAAAAAAGTCTTTGCGCCCGAGCATGGTTTTCGTGGTGCCGCTTCCGCGGGAGAAACCATTAAGGATGGTCGCGATACCAAAACCAATTTGCCTTTAATCTCCTTATACGGAAAGAATAAAAAACCCAGCGCTGAGCAATTAGCCGACATCGATATCATTGTTTTTGATATTCAGGATGTAGGTGCCCGCTTTTACACCTATATTTCTACCATGTCTTACGTGATGGAGGCAGCGGCCGAGCAGAAAAAGAAAGTGCTTATTCTCGATCGTCCCAATCCCAATGGTTATTATGTAGACGGACCGGTTTTAGAATTAAAGCATCGCTCTTTTGTGGGCATGCACCAAGTGCCCATTGTACACGGAATGACGGTAGGTGAATACGCCAAAATGCTAAACGGGGAAGGCTGGTTAAGAGGCGGCCTGCAATGCGACTTAGAGGTGATTACTTGTCAGAATTATGACCATAGCAAGCACTATGAATTGCCCATAAAACCTTCTCCTAATTTGCCGAATAGCAATGCGATTAGTCTCTATCCTAGTTTATGCCTATTTGAAGGAACGAGCGTAAGTGTGGGCCGCGGTACAGAATTGCCCTTCCAAATTATGGGCGCGCCTTGGTTTACCGAGTTTAATACTCAGTTTACTCCCGTAGATAGGGAAGGAGCCCATAATCCAAAATACGAGGGAGAGTCATGTAAAGGATTCAATCTTACTGATTTTTCGGAGCACTATCTAATTGGCTTAGGCGAATTATACCTGTATTGGTTGACAGAGTCTTATAAAATGGCGCCAGACAAGTCTCTGTTTTTCACTTCTTTCTTCACCCTTTTAGCGGGCACCGAGAAACTGCAAGCGCAGATAGAAGAGGGTATAGACCCCTCTGATATTCATGCATCCTGGCAGGGAGATTTAGAAAAATTTAAAAATATCCGTCGTAAGTATTTGTTGTACGCCGATTTTGAATGATTGGGGGTTGTTTTTTTTAGCTCTCTTTAAGGTTATTTTGTGTTTCATAAAAAGTATTATTTAAAAAGAGTAAAATTTATTTTAATGACTCCCCACAATCTTAAGTATTGGTGTTCGAGTCATACCAGGGCCTTTCCACGGCTGCAATCATCATTCGATCAAAGAGTTGCCCTTCAAAATATCTGCGGTTAACTTTGTAACAAAATTC
>PZPB01000081.1 GCA_003045865.1 Bacteroidota bacterium
CATTTGGAACAGCATCGCGTTTCAAATAATAAACGATTCGCATACCATTGCGATCACTCTCGTCTTTGATATCTGAAATACCCTCAATTTTCTTATCGTTTACAAGGTCGGCAGTCTTTTTAATCATTTCTGCCTTATTAACCATGTATGGAATTTCGGTTACCACGATTATTTCGCGACCCTTAAACTCCATAATCTCCGCTTTGGCACGAATCACTACTCTTCCACGACCCGTTTCAAAAGCCTGTTTTACGCCTTCATAGCCATAAATAATACCACCAGTAGGGAAGTCAGGCGCAGTAATATGCTGCATTAGTTCCTCGGTGGTGATTTCTCTATTTTCAATAAATGCCACCGTGGCATCTATTACTTCCGTTAAATTATGCGGTGGCATATTGGTAGCCATACCAACGGCAATACCTGATGCACCATTTACCAAGAGGTTTGGCACTCGAGTTGGCAAAACTCTGGGCTCCTCTAGGGTATCATCAAAGTTTAGTTGAGTATCTACCGTTTCTTTATCAATATCAGAAAGCATTTCTTCTGATATTTTGCGCAGTTTGGCTTCCGTATAACGCATTGCTGCGGGGGGGTCGCCATCGATAGAACCAAAGTTTCCTTGTCCATCTACCAACATATATCGTAAACTCCATGGTTGCGCCATACGCACCATGGTATCATAAACCGAAGAATCACCATGTGGGTGAAACTTACCTAAAACTTCTCCTACGATACGAGCCGACTTTTTATAACCACGGTTAGATAAAACACCTAACTCGTACATACCAAATAATACTCGGCGGTGTACTGGTTTCATACCATCGCGCACGTCGGGCAAAGCCCTCGAAACAATCACCGACATCGAATAATCGATGTAGGATGACTTCATTTCTTCTTCTATGTTGATTGGAATTATACGTTCGTCTCCAGCCATGTTGTCAGTAAATTATTTTAGATTTATCAAAATGTTAAATCGAGTTTCAAATATAATTTCTTAAAAGCCTCTAAACGCGTGGTAGTGCTTAATTTTACTCACAAATTCAGCATTTGCTTGTTGATAAAAGACAACTTTTAGGGAGATACCTTGTTAGACTAAAAATTATCTTTGAGATGTAGGGCATTGGCTGGCATAATGTTCGCCAATACGCTAGCATTCGCACAATACATTCAAGAAGAAAAAAACCATAATGGACGAAAATTTCTCACCACGTGTAAGAGACGTGATAAGCTACAGCAAAGAAGAAGCTTTGCGCTTAGGCCATGATTATATTGGCACCGAGCACTTAATGTTGGGATTAATACGAGAAGGAGAAGGCAGTGCTATTAAAATTTTAGAAGACTTAGGCGTAGACATGTCTACATTCCGCCGTCAAATAGAAGTGATTAGTGCCCCCAATGTTTCTGGTCAAATCAGCAGCAAAAAACACTTACCCCTCACCCGTCAAGCGGAGAAGGCATTAAAAACCACTTTTTTAGAAGCCAAACTCTTTCAAAGTGCTACGATTCGAACTTCACACTTACTACTCTGCATTCTTAGGAACGATGATGATCCTGTATCACGCGTCTTACGTAAGTATGAAATAGATTACGATAATGTGAAAACTGAATACCAAGCGATGTTTAGTGGTGAATCGAAAGATCGCCCAAATGCGCCTCGAGCAGAGTCTCCTTTCGGAGATGACGACGATGAGTTTGCAAAATCTAGCGGTGACAGCGGCCGTATGGGTGGTGCATCTAAAGGTAAAACCGATGCCAAATCTAAAACTCCTGTACTTGATAATTTCGGGCGTGACCTAACCAAAATGGCCGAGGAGAATAAATTAGATCCAGTGGTTGGCCGTGAAAAGGAAATTGAAAGAGTTTCGCAAATTCTTTCGCGTAGAAAGAAAAACAATCCTCTTTTAATCGGTGATCCTGGTGTTGGTAAATCAGCTATTGCAGAAGGACTAGCCTTGCGCATTGTAAAAAGAAAAGTGTCGCGTGTTTTATTCGATAAACGAGTAGTTTCTCTAGACCTTGCATCTTTAGTGGCAGGTACGAAATACCGCGGGCAATTCGAAGAGCGTATGAAGGCCTTGATGAATGAGCTTGAAAAAAATGACGATATTATACTTTTCATTGATGAGCTGCACACCATAGTTGGTGCTGGTGGCGCAACAGGGTCTTTAGATGCCAGTAATATGTTTAAGCCTGCTTTAGCAAGAGGCGAAATTCAATGTGTGGGGGCTACTACTCTCGACGAATACCGCCAACATATTGAAAAAGATGGTGCTTTGGAGCGTCGTTTCCAAAAAGTAATGGTAGACCCTACCAATCACGAGGAAACTATTCAGATTCTCAACAATATCAAAGACCGTTATGAGGATCACCACAATGTAAATTACACCCCCGAAGCAATTAAAGCTTGTGTGAAATTAACGAGTAGGTACGTTACAGACAGACATCTTCCTGATAAGGCGATTGATGCTTTAGATGAAGCTGGATCTCGTGTACACATCACTAGCATTAATGTCCCTGAAGAAGTAATGGACTTGGAAAAGCGCTTGGATGAAATTCGCGAGCAAAAAATTCAAGTCGTTAAAAAACAGAAATACGAAGAGGCAGCGCGCTTACGCGATGATGAGAAGAATCTCGAGAATCAGCTCAAAGATGCCCAAAATCGTTGGGAAGAAGAAGTAAAAAAGAATCGTGAAACCGTAACGGACGAAGATGTTGCCGAAGTAGTAGCGATGATGACCGGCATTCCTGTACAACGTGTGGCTCAGCAAGAAAGCAATCGCTTGAGCGGTATGGGCGATGACATGAAAAAGGAGATTATTGGTCAGGATGAAGCGGTCGACAAAATTGTTAAAGCCATTCAACGTAATAGAGCGGGATTGAAAGATCCTAATAAACCCATTGGCTCCTTTATTTTCTTAGGCCCTACTGGTGTTGGTAAAACCCAATTAGCCAAAGAGTTAGCGCGTTCTTTATTCGATTCACAGGATAACTTGATTCGCATTGACATGAGTGAATACATGGAGAAATTCGCGGTATCACGCTTAGTAGGAGCGCCTCCTGGATATGTTGGTTATGAAGAAGGTGGACAGCTTACCGAAAAAGTTCGTCGCAAGCCTTATTCGGTAATTCTTTTAGATGAGATTGAAAAAGCGCATCCTGATGTTTTCAACCTGCTTTTACAAGCTTTAGACGATGGTCATATGACCGATAGTTTAGGACGTAAGGTTGATTTCAAGAATACGATTATTATTATGACCTCGAATATCGGTACTACTAAATTGAAAGATTTTGGTACTGGTGTTGGTTTTGGCACCGCCTCGCGTTCACAAGGAAAAGGCGAATTAGAAAAAGGCGTTATTCAAACTGCTTTAAAACGTGCCTTTGCGCCAGAGTTTTTAAATCGTATCGATGACGTTATTCTCTTCAATAGCCTGAGTAAAGAGGATATTGTGAAAATAATTGACATTGAATTACGCAAACTTTATTTACGCATCAATGAATTAGGTTATCAAGTTGCCATGACCGATGAGGCCAAGTTATTTATCGCCGATAAAGGTTTTGATGAAAAATATGGGGCTCGTCCGCTTAACCGCGCTATTCAGAAATATGTGGAAGATCCGCTTGCCGAACAGATCATTAATTCTGAAATCGAAGAAGGTGATAATATTCTTATCAGCTTAAGCGGCGAAGGTGATGATCGTAAAATTGACGTTACTGTCGAAAAAATCGCTAAAGAAGATAGTCCTAGCGACTAATTTTCATGGGTGAAAAAATATAAAGAGCTCCTTGACGAAAGTAAAGGAGCTCTTTATTATTGATAGAGAATAACCCTATCGGTCATCCCTCCCCAGAGATAATTTATACTTATACCGCGGTCGACCAGCCCGAGTTTTGGCTAAGCTTTGCTACCGAATGTTTCAACCCATATTTTTTGGCGATCTTAAAAAAGCGGTAGTAATTAACTTTAATTTCATTACTAAAGCGCAGATGGCTGTAGACATTTAGAAATCCCTTATTAGTCTGCTCAACGAAATCATTAAAAGTAGTAGAATCCATCTCGTTAAGCATAGGAACCCATAGCTCCTTAATTTTTGAATGAATTCTACTCAATTCCTTTTCTTCGTCGAGGTAGTTTATTTGGTTGGAGGTAAACTTGTCCTTATGTTTCTGATCTAAAATTTCTTCAACCTGATTTATAATAAGGTTATGACTCATTTTCATTTCATTACCCAAGTTGGCAAAATTTCTATACCTCAATGATTTGGGGGAAAAGGCAAGTTCAAAACCTTGACCTAGACTTAAACCGCTTTTTATCTCTAAAATATCTAGTAACACTACCTCTGCTAAATCTGGTTCAATATCTTCTCCGAAAATTACCCAATCACCAGGTTTTAAGGCAGAGCCAACTTGCGCAGCCATAGTTTTAATTTCTGTCCAATCTACCAAAGAAGTGCTTAAACCATTTAGATAGTAAACCCCTGCAGAGCGTAAATCTGCCGTTGATTTTACAATACTAATATTTGAATATTTATTGCGAACTGAGTCTTGAGGAATGCCCCGACTCATTAAAAATTCTTCAACTAAAGCATCCGGTTTAATATTCTTATCTGTAATTTGTACTAAGTAGCGTTTAGAAATAGATAATGCTGCATCTAAACCATGTTGGTTCACACCTAACACTGCCACTTTGCAACGTTTGCCTTTAAGGTCTTCTAATCTGTTCATCACTCTTATTTTGGAAAATTAAAAGGATTCAAAAGTAGGTAACAACCCTATTGAAAAATCAAAATTTCGACTGATTGACTATTCTTCACGTTAGAATACCTAATTCTATCGACGAATGAAAATACCCTTAAGAACTTAGGTTAAAGAGTGTTTAACTTTTTTAACAGCTCAGCCCTATGGCTGCGGCTAATGGGTATTTCTTTATTATTAATTATTAAAGTAGACTCTTTAATAGAAACAATGGAGTTTAAGTTTACAATAAAACTGCGGTGGACCAACAGAAAAGAATCTACGTTTAACTTTTCTTGGATTTTCTTTAGACTGCTATACACTATGTGATTTTGCTCTTTCGTTCTGATAAGAATATAATCGCCTTTTGCCTCTACATAATCAATCTCATTTTGGTGCAACCGGGTTAAAACCCCTTCAACTTTGATATATAGTTGATCATTAACTAACATAGGAGCAGTAATACTTTCTTTGTGAATGGTAGAAAGCAAGCGATGATTCGTAATGGCTACTTCTATAGCAGCGGTAATATCGTTAATGCCATAAGGTTTAACAATATAACCAAATGGTCCTTCTTGAATAGCGCGTTGAATGGTATTAGGGTCTGCGAAAGCAGTGGTAAAGATGAAGGGAATATTGAATTTGTCCTTCACCAATTTCGCCACTTCAATACCATCCATTTTTCCCTTTAACTGAATATCGAGCAGAATAATTTGAGGTTCCTCCTCGCACAGTTGCAGAATGGCCTCTTCGCCACTTTCGGCAACACTTAAAACTTCGTGACCTAAAAGATCAAGAATATCTGATAAGCTTTCTGCGATACTAGGGTCGTCCTCAACCACCAAAACTTTCAATCTATTTTCCATCTAATCTCGGTCAATTTCTAAAACAAATTCGGAACCAACGTTTACAGTGCTAAAAACCTTAATCCTTATTTTATGAATATCTACAAACTGCTTAACAATAGCTAGCCCCATACCGGTACCTTTAATCTGTCTCGTGTTCTCAGAACGGTAAAAAGCATTGAATACACTATTTATTTCGTTTTCAGGAATACCTAAACCAAAGTCTTTAACGGTAAAACGCAGTTGTTTCTCATTCTTGAAATTAATCATTAGCAAAGGAGCTTTTCCACTGGGTGAATACTTCAAAGCATTCGAGATCAAGTTATTAAGAATGTGCTCGATAATACTATTATCTACAGGCACAAGATAAGGTAAACCTTCAATCTTAAGTTGAACCTGTCGTCCATCACTTTCGTTAGAGAAATTCTTATCAATGATTTCGCTGCTAAGATGCACCAGATCGGTCATGCGCTTTTGCACCTTGGTTTTTCCTGATTCCAGCCTACCGATTACCAGCATATCATTCATTATATTAGTTAAGCGATCCACTTCACCTAGCATTCTGCTAATGTAACGAGTCGCCTTCGTCTTGTCTTTTTCCTCTAATCTTGCAGCCCAATAATCCAGCATCTCGGCATTGGCTCTAAAAGTAGTTAATGGCGTTCTAAACTCGTGGGAAGCCATCGACATTAAACGCGATTTCATGCGGGCCAATTCATTGGACTGTTCTAAGGCAATAGACATATCGTCTTCGGCTTTTTTCCGCTGCGTAATATCACGCAAGAAAGCGGAGAAAATATACTTATCCTTAAGTTTAATAGGGATAATACTAAGCTCAACTGGGAAATGCATGTCTTGTTTGGACAAAGCAACTAATTCTATCCGGTTATTTAAAACCGTGCCTTCCCCCGTTTTTAAAAAGTGTTGCATGCCTTGATGATGAGCCGACCGATATTTATGAGGTATTATCAAGTTTGTGAGATCTTTACCCAAGGCTTCCTCTGCTCCAAAACCGAATATATTTTCCGCTTGTAAATTCCAATCCTCTACCAAGCCTTCTTCATTAATGGTTACAATCGCATCCATGGCATTGCTTAAAATACTTCGCAACTTTGCCTCGCTATTACTCAGTTTTAGCTCAAAAAATTTACGCGAATAATGGTTCGCTAGTAATTGCGCTAGAAAGGTCAGTAACTCAATTTCGGTTTCATTCCAAGCCTTGTACTGTTTCACCGAATCGAAGCCAATAAAGCCCTGGAGACTTTTACCCGCAATAATGGGTACCGTTATTATCGACTTAATACCTTGCGGCTCTAAAATTTGACGAATCGAACTCTCTTCTGGGAGGCTTTGTACATTTTCGTGAATCATCACCTTTCCACCTTGATGAATATCTAACCAATCGTCTAAGGCTTCAATGGGTAAATCCTGTAGATTATCTATTTCTGGACTGATATCTTCCGCGCAGTATTCATAGGTATTACTGGATGTTTTTGACTCAAAATTATAATCGAAAATATAAGAGCGATCGGCTCCCACGAAACTAGCTATGCGCAATAAAGCCGAGTTTATTATCTCATCTTCTCTTTCAGGTTCTAGGTCGATAATTTGGTTGGAAAGGTCTAATAAAATAGACTGTAATGTAGCTCGGTATTCAGTTTGAAACTGTAGTTCCTTGATGTGAGTTATATTATGATGAATACCTAGGGAACCTTTTACCTTGTGGTTTTCATTAAAAATGGGAGTTCCAGAAATCAACATCCAAACATCTTCACTCTCTTTATTTTTCAGTTTCAATTCATATACTCCCGATCTACCCTTAAGGCGCTCTTCATTTATATCATCTAACTTTGGTTCTTTTTGGGCAAGCTCCTCTTCTCTAATAAAATGGGTTTTAGCATTCTTCCCTTTTATTTCATCCAAGGTATAGCCCATACTTTTGAGAAAGGGTTCATTGGCCCAAATTATATTTTGTTCACTATCTACCTCCATTAATCCTAGGTCGATATTTTCTATAATCTCGCGGTACTTTCTTTCGCTTTCTTTAATGGACATGTTAGCGAGGTTCTGCATTGTAACATCGCGATAATACCAAGTATGGCCTCGATATTCATCGCCAATAAACACAGGTACATAATCTCTTTCTAAAACACGTTCATCCTTAAAGTAAAGTAGTTCACTACTAATTTTATTACGGTTCTTTAGGATAGTGTTTACTCCGCTTACAAATTCTTCAGGATCAATAAAGAGGTGCTTACTCTGCTCTGCCGCTTGTGAACAATCTGCATCAATTAATTCTTCTGATTTCAAAGGGATGCCAAATAAATCGCAGAAGGTTTGATTAACGTACTTCACTCGTCTAAACTCATCTTCCATGAGGATCGCAACATCCATATTTTGGATAAGCGAGTTTAAGCGAATGTCACTTTGATCTAAATCTACTTTTACTTGATTTGCTTCGCTGGTATCTTGTAAAATACCTATCAATTCTACCACCTCACCTTCAGAGTCAAGAATTAATTCAACAGTTTGGCCACACCAAATTTGACTGCCTTTTAGAGGAAATTCGAAATAGGTAGAGCTTTGCTTTTCTTGCAATTGCTGGCGATAAAAATCTTGGGTTTTCTGCCGGTAAGCCGGCTCAATTAAACTCAAATAGCTTTGTCCGATTAATTCTGAGGCTTCAGACTTAAAGTACAATGATAATGCTTGATTTACGTAAAGAAATCGACCTTCTGTATTGATACGATACATCATATCCCTACCCGGCTTTAACAAAGTATTTGTCATGGCTAAAATTTAGGAAGCTAAATATCCTGCTTTTCTTCTTTTGTTCATGAGATTTTCGAACAACTGCGCTCTACCTCGATAAAGGTAGAGGTAAAGATGCAAAAAGAAAGAGAATATTTTAGCAGCACAAGAACAACCCTTTGGGAAAACACAAAATTTATGGGCCCGTATATTAAACATCTGCGCTTACGCAAGATGCGAGTCGCTTGTTACTTAGAGTATAAATAAAAGTTTAAGGATTCCAATTATCAATTATTAATCAGCCTGATAATCAAGCACCCATAGACCTCGCAATTCGTTCATTTTATAGCCTAAAGCAAGATCAGCAGGATACATTGCTCGGATCCTTTCTAGCGTTTCATTGGCTATATCGGTACCTGCTTCACCATGACATTGCAGGCACATTTGATTGGTTATAATTGGATAAAAAACGCGATAACCATCCGCCGTTTTAAGCAACTCTCCAGTTGGTATTTCCTTTTGGGCCAGCATGTCTTTAAACTTATTAATGAAAGTTAATTCTTCCAAAGAAGCCGCATTATTAGGGTTGCGATTTTTATCGCTTACCCTTTTTACCGAAGCCTTTAATTTTTGACCCATACTATCGGTAAGATTAATAGCCTTTACATTGCAAAAATCAACGGCGTAAGCACTGCCACCTTCAGCCATTGCCGCCATTAGGTTTTTACCCAGAACCTTTTTCGTTTGCAAAGCAATAGACTCACCCTTCTTTAAAATTGCTGCTTCATCAACTTGGCCTTTTTCTTGCGACTTTCCGCCCTTCCCCGCGTGCTCAGGCTTGGCTTGATCGTTTTCATACAAATACTCAATCGCCAGCTTTAAATCCTTCTCCGGGAAAGTGATTTTGGGCATTAAGCCAAACTTGGCAAGGGCTCCTTTCATTATAGCATTTGCTTCATTCGGTTCTTGCAAGAAAGTCAGCATGGCCGCTTCAAAGTTTTCTTTTTGGGGGTAATCTTTTAGATAATGCTTACGGATCGCAAAAAATGGAGGCGCCAAACGTTCCGATTCACGGGCTGTTTCACAATGGCAGGCAAGGCAATTTTGTCTTAAAAATTGCTTCGCCAAATTTGTTTGTGCTACTGTTTGTTCCTTCGTATCTACCGAAAGGTTTGAACAATTACTAAGCCCTAAAATTGATACTAACAGGACTAGAACTAAGCTAAGCTTGGCATTTTTCATGAGTGGTACTTTGCTACGAAAATCCTAAAAATAATCAGCTTAATCGGTAACCTAAAACACCTTATGCATCTTTTAGCAGATAAATTTTAGTACACATAAATTTTAAGACCTTTACTCTATGTTTGACCTTGTAATAATTGGTGCTGGCCCTATCGGTTTGGCCTGCGGAATTGAAGCCCAAAAAGCGGGCTTAAGCTATGTAATATTGGAAAAAGGATATTTGGTAAACAGCATTTATCACTATCCGCATAGCATGACATTTTTCTCCACTGCCGACAAAATAGAAATTGGTAAAGTCCCTTTTATTTCTCAAAATGTAAAACCTAATCGCTCCGAAGCGTTGGAATATTATCGGCGAGTAGCGATGGTTTTTAATCTTAACATCCACTTACAAGAAGAGGTGTTTCGCATTATAAAATTGAGCGATCATTTTACTCTCGAGAGTAAAAGAGAAGCCTACAATGCAAAGCGAATAGTTATCGCCACTGGCTTTTACGATCATGCAAACGCCATGAATATCCCTGGTGAAAATCTTCCCAAAGTACAGCATTACTATCAAGATGCTCATCCTTTTTTTAAGCGCCATGTTGCCGTAATTGGTGCGGCTAACTCGGCGGTAGATGCGGCCCTAGAACTATTTCGTAAAGGTGCAGAATCTGTTAGCATCATTATCCGCGAAAGCGAAATCTCCGAAAGGGTAAAATATTGGGTGAGACCGGATATTATTAATCGCATTAAAGAAGGTTCCATAAAAGCCTACTTCGAAAGTGAATGCACACGTATTGAAGCAGAATACCTTTACATTCAACAAGCTGGACAAGAGCTCAAGCTAAAAAACGACAATGTTTTAGCTTTAACGGGTTACAAACCAGACTATAAATTATTAATTGAACTAGGCTTACAGTTTAGCGATGATGCAATAAAGCAACCCATCTACAACAGTGAAACCATGGAAAGTAATATTGCCGGACTGTATTTAGCGGGGGTGATTTGCGGGGGCATGCAAACCAATAAATGGTTTATCGAAAACTCGCGGGGGCATGCCGGCATGATTATCAAGCATATTCTTACACAAATCTAAAAGCTTATTCATCTTCAAGAATGTTCTCGCCATACCAACTGCGGCTTTCGGCCAGATGAAAATTGAAGTTTTTATAACGATAAAGCTGAAAACACTTTTGCTGATAATATTCTACGAGTTCTTCTGACTCACAGTCGCAGCCTTCGTTTAAATCACTATAAAAATAATTTACGGTAATATTAGTGTCTGCATCAGCTTGGATATTAATTAGAGATCCAAATCCTCGGTCTGCAATGGAAAGTGAGAAATCTGATACAAAGTGCTTTTCCTTCGTATCATACCGCAATAGATCTAAGTATTCCTGCAAGCAAGTATTACATCCAAAAACTCCGCCCGATAATAAATAACGCGGCTGACCTAAACTGTCTGGCAGATTGTGAATTTCATAATAACCATCATTAGCTAAAACTGAATTCTCATCCGACTCGTTTACACTATTAATAACGCTTCCATCGGCTGCACGATAGTGATAATAGACTATTTGACTACGATAAGATCCTCCCGTATTTTCGTCGAATGAATACTGGTAAAACCTACCATCGCTGCTCACGAGCGTTGGCTGAATATTTAGGACATCTTCGGGACGATGGTTTAAAAAGTCAAGATGATAAAAGAGTTTATAAAACAAACTATCCATCAAATACTGCGCTGATTCAATCAACAACCAGGGATCGATACTGTCGGGCAGACGTCCGCCACTCTTTTCAAGGATTTCCAGAAAGTCGAGGGAAATACTCTCTCGCCGAATTACCTCGGAAAAGGGACTAAGGCTGCCATAACTATCTATAACCACATCTAGATCATTCGCTATTCGATTAAGACTTTGAGCTTTTCCAAGAGTCACAAATAAACAAAGCAGTAATACTAGATTCTTAAATTTCATAATGCATTATAAATCTTCTAGTTAAGTTTTAAAAATTCTCTTAGGAGTGGAAAGATAGATAAAACCTCTATTGTTAGAGCTACTTCTTCGCCCTACCTTAATTAATTTACCACGATGTCTAATAGTCTTCAAAATATAAAAAATCAATACCTTACACCTTTAAAACAAGAGTAATTGTAGCACCTAATTAAGCCTATGTTTTAAGAATAAAATTGCATGTGAAAATTTGTACCTTACAATTTCAAATTATTTCACATGAAAAATAGGTTTCGCTTGTCTTTATTTATCTTGCTAGGTATTATTTTCTCGCAGTGTAGCAAAGAGCAAAATACTGAACAGCCAACGGAGAATGCAGAGTCACCTGTTTTTATTTTCGGACAACTTAGCGACAATATTATTGTAGTAAACGACAGCGGCGGTAATTACTTATGGCAAGCTATTAACTACCAAGATTCCATACTACTTGATGTAGATGCCGATGGCGTGTATGACCTTAATTTAAAGAGTAACTATTATTATAGTAATGGTGGTATGAGT
>PZPB01000082.1 GCA_003045865.1 Bacteroidota bacterium
TGGTAGATCAATTTACCGAGTCCTTATATTGGCAAGCTCGAAAATTGGTGACACGCCACGACCTTGCAGATGATGTTCTGCAAGACTCCTTTATTAGCGCTTGGAAAGCTCTACCAAAGTTTAAAGGAGAGTCTAATTTTTATACTTGGCTCTTCAGAATAGTTTGCAACCAGAGTTTTGCTAGTCTTAAAAAAGAAAAGCGTTACACCGAAATCGAGGGTAGCTCCGTAGCCGCATTAAATGAAGATCCATTTTTTAATGGCGATAAGGCTTTAGCCGATTTACATAAGGCCATTGCTGCTTTACCGGTAAAGCAGCAAATAGTTTTTAAGCTGCGCTACTTCAACGAAATGCCATACCATCAGATGAGTAAGGTTCTTGAAACTTCAGAGGGCGCTTTAAAGGCCTCTTACCATCATGCCAAAGAAAAAATAAAAAAAAGCTTCCAGCTCGATTAAACTATTAAGTCCTTCTAATGTCTAAGCTTTAGTTATGATTAATCCCGAATACAATATCCCTGAAGACTATTTTGCAAAAAAGAAAATAGCCTTAAAACAAATCCCCCACAGGAAAAGCACCGTGATTAAAATGCCGCGTTGGCAAAATAGCTTGGCTATCGCGGCAAGCCTAAGCCTCTTAATTTTAGCGGGAATTTATTACTTCAATCATAGTAATCCCGCGGAAGCAAGCTTAAACATGGTAAGTGAAGCGGCCTTGGATGAATTTATTAATGATAGCCCCTACTCTGCTTACCCGGAAATTTACTTCTTTGAAGAAGAAAGCATCGAACTAGGTGATTTAAACTCCGAACAGCTTTTCGATGAAGAGCAATTAGATTACTACCTCAATCAGTACACCAACGAATTTTTATAATTATGACTAAACAGATCGCTATTTTACTAGTGACAAGCTTATCGTTTTTTGCGAATGCTCAAAAACGTGAGCGGGATTTCCAGAAAATCGAATCTTTTAAAATTCAATACCTCACAGAGAAATTAGACCTCAGCCCGGAAATGGCCCAAAAATTTTGGCCGGTTTACAATCAGTATCAAAAAGAAGTGAGAGCTATTTTAAAAGGTCACCTAGAATTTCCTCCCGAAGAAAGAGAAGAAGGAGTAGGAAATGACTTTAACAAAATGAGTGATACTGAGTTAGAGAAAATGATTTTAGGTCAGCTGATGGATCAAAAAAAGCTCTCCGAGCTCAAAATTCAATACTTTGAAAAATTTAAGGCATGCCTTGGTACTCGTGGGGCTGCCAAGTATTATAAAGCCGAATTAGACTTTCACCGTCGCCTGATGCGGGAGCTTGGGAAAAGAAGAAAAAATACCCCTTAATTTTTTCAAAAAAAGAGAGTCTTTTAATATTCTATTCTTACTTTTGTCGACCCAAAAATATATGGGCCCTACATGGTGGTTGTAGCTCAGTTGGTTAGAGCATCGGTTTGTGGTACCGAGGGTCGCGGGTTCGAGCCCCGTCTTCCACCCCAAAGCCTTCCTCTTCAAAAAGGGAGGCTTTTTTATTTCTTGGCCAGCTTCTTGCCCCTAACCAGGCATTTTTTTTTATTTTAGGGCTCCCAATTTTCCACAGTACGTCTGGACCAAACACCAACATGAAAAAGTTAGACATTGCAGATTTTCTGAAAGGTTTCTCGATGCTAACTATCGTACTATACCACTATCTTAATAAGATTGATCTTCCCGCTTATCTTCTAACTGCCAGTCGCTTTGGCGGCACCGGTGTACACCTCTTTGTTTTTCTTTCAGGCTTCGGGCTCTACCTTTCGCATCTGCGTAAGCCCATTACCTATGCTGCTTTTTTAAAACGGCGACTTTCAAAAATTTATATACCTTATATTATCATTGTACTTATCTCCGCTTTAATTGCGCTTTTTCTGCCAATTTACTCAAGCTCCCTTTACGCGCTAGGTGGGCATCTTTTATTTTATAAAATGTTTGATGAATCTATTGTTGGCTCGTACGGATACCCACTGTGGTTTATCTCTATGATTCTGCAATTCTACTTAGCTTTCCCTCTTATTCTTTGGTTAAGAAAGGCCTTTAAAGGTACCTCATTTCTAATCGCCAGTTTTATTATAAGCTTAAGCTGGTCGGCCATAGTATTTTATTTAGGCAAAGAATCCTTGCGTGTATATAATAGCTTTTTCCTGCAGTACCTGTGGGAGTTTGCATTAGGCTTTACGGTGGCCCAGTGGCTGCAAAAAAGAGAATATCAATTTGAACTTAAAATTAGCCCTTGGCAAACTTTAAGTCTGGGCTTAGTAGCCTGTCTAATTTATGCAACCGCAGCCTTAAAAGGAGGCGAGCAGGCCATGCTTTTTAATGATATTCCCGCCTTTTTTGGTTATACCCTTTTAGCCCTTTGGCTTTATCAAGTTAGCAGCGCAAAAATAAAAAGCTTCTTCCTATTTAATGGAAGCATCTCCTATTCTCTCTACTTACTACATGTGCTTTGCCTAATGATACTTCTGCAGTTTAGAGATTATCTCAATATCTACCTTCTCCTAACTACGGCCCTAATCATAAGCTATATCTTAGCCTTTTACTACCAAAAAATTGTAATTCGCATTTATCGCGTCATAGGTATATAATCGTGAAAGCTTCATCTACCTCCGTACTTCACCTGGTTTCTTGGTATCCTTCAAAAGTCCATCCTAGTTTAGGGAATTTCGTGGCAGAGCACGTTCTCGCTATTCAAGCAAAAGTACCGGGGGCAGTTTTAGGTGCCTTTGCGGCAGATGCCAACTCTATTGACTACCAGATAGAGAATGGCGTGCCCGTTTGTCGAGTTTACTTTATCAAGAAATTACCTTTTACTAGTTACCTGAAGGCTCTTCGAAAAGGCTATGAAGAACTGCTTAGTCGCGGTTTCCATTTTGATTTAGCGCATTTACATGTGGCCTATCCTGCGGGGCTATTTCTCTTAAACTTGAAGCTTCCTTATATCATTACCGAACATTTTTCGGCTTATCAAAAAAACCGTAGAAAAGATCTTTCCTTGGCAAATCGTTTGGTGGCGAAACTCATTTTTAATAAAGCACATTTTGTAACGCCCGTTTCCGATCAACTAGGACTATCACTAAAAGACTTTGGCGTAAAGAGTCCTCAAATAACTATTGGCAATGTGGTTAATACTAATATCTTCCAATATAAAACCAAAGTTGAGTCTCTAAGCTTCAGAGTGCTGCACATCTCCAGTTTACAAGAGAGCACTAAAAACATCAGCGGTATAGTTTCCGCTTTCGCAGATTTCCATCAAAAATTTCCTCTATCGTCTCTTAGTATTGGCGGTGATGGCCAAGCTGATGAACTACTAATGCATATCAAAGATTGCCAAATCCCAAAGGAGGCGTATCGCATTTTACCGGCTTTAAGTAAAGAAGAGGTTGCCCAAGAAATGCAAGAATCCGATTGCTTTTTACTCTTTAGTCATATCGAAAATCAACCGGTGGTTATTTTAGAGTCCCTTTGTATTGGACGTCCTGTTATAGCTACTCGCGTTGGCGGCATTGCGCAATTGCTCGATAAAAGCCGCGGCCTTCTAATTGAAGCGAATAATCGTGATCAACTAATTGAAGCTTTAAGCGAAATGTATCACAGTCACCAAAACTATGGGCACAAAAAAATGGCCTCTATCGCCCAAAATGAATTTGGTTATGAGGCCATTGCTGAAAAATTTTCAGAAGTATATTCTAACGTACTCCGCTTAAATGCATCAGGTCAGAAAGACCTAAATCTTGAGCCTTAATAAAACCTTCGCCGTATTCTACGCCAATCAGTCTTCCCATATCTTGGGCACGATAGTGAACGCTCTCCATAAAGTTTTTTGAGCTAATTACCGTTTGTGGTTCATTGGAGTTAGGATCATAAAACTGCGACTTGTAGGCCTTAATAGAGGCGACCTTGGTGTGGATATGCTCGCCAATATCCATTATGAAATCAGGCGTTAAACTCTGGAATTGAATATAATACAAGAGTAAACTAGGACGATAGGGTTCTTGAACAAGCCCATCATCCAGGGTTTCAATCTTGCGTAAGCCTGCTAAAAAAGAGGCTTCCTTAACCAGAAATGAGCCTCGGCCGTGATCAGGATGGCGGTCGGTGGGTGCATTTGCAATTATAATTTCCGGACGATACTTTCTAATCATGCGTATCACCTCGAATTGATGCTCGATGTCATTTTTAAAAAATCCATCTTTAAAACCAAGGTTTTCGCGAATCGCTAATCCCATTATCTTCCCTGCTGCCTGCGCTTCCTCCAATCTGATTTCTGCAGTACCTCGAGTACCCAATTCTCCTTGAGTGAGGTCTACCACTCCACATTTATAGCCTAAAGAACTCTGCTTAGCCAAAGTGCCAGAACAACTTAGTTCAACATCATCAGGGTGGGCACCAAAAGCAAGGATATCTAATTTCATAATCGTTTTAAAATGAAAAACCCCGGCCTAGACCAGGGTTTTGTAGAACAAAATATTAATGCTTAGTTTTTGTACTCACCATTAATAGTGATAGTAGTTCCAGCTGTACCAGTTGTTACAGCACCTTGAGTAATGTTTAAAATAAAGCTTTCTCCGTTATAAGAAACTCCCAAAACATCGTTATAAGTTCCGTTTGCAGAAGAAGATACACCTCTATACTCTGTTACCGCAGTACCTGAGGAAATGGCAGATGCTAAATCTTCTTGAGTAGAAATACTTGACCAATCCGCTGAAGTTAATTCAACCATTTTAGTACCAGCATCTAAAGCTACGATAGCAGAAGTTGCACTATTAGAAGTCCATTTCAAACCAAATTGACCTAGACCGGTAGCATCATCACCACCAACTCTCGTCCAAGTAAAGGCAGAAGGAGAAGATAAAGCAGTAGTTCCAGCATCAACAGTAACATTGAAGCTTACTTCATCCGTGTTACCATCTTTATCCGTTACTGTAAAAGTATAAACAGTGTTACCTATGTTATTACCTGCACTTACAAAAACTACTGTATCTAGGTAAGTTTCGTCATCGGCATTAGAAAGTTTGTAAGGAAAAGAATTTCCTTGTAAGCTTGTAGGAATAGGGTTTACAGTGTTAACACCTGAAACGCTAATGGCAAAAGTTTCCATATCAGAATCCCCCTTACGTGCATCGATAGCAAAAGATAAAGATTCTCCTTGACTGATAGAAATTGCGCCACCAGTTGAACCTGAACCAGCTTCGGTTACGGTTAAAAAGGCTGCTAAGCTTGTATCATCATCGTCTGTACAAGATGTGATTGCAAATAATCCAGCAAATGCTAGAGCTAAGTACTTGGTAAATTTCATTTTAACTGGGTATAATAATTAAACCTATTGTAAACGGCCGCAAAAGTAAAACAATTTTCAAGGCGTAGACACTTTTGTGGGAAAAGTCTTGTTAGGCAGAATTCATTGCGGTAATTTCGCCGCACATTTAAGCTAAAATATAATTTACAAATGGCTACAAACAGAACTTTTACCATGATTAAGCCCGACGCTGTGGCTAATGGTCATATCGGCGCTATCCTAGCAATGATAAACAACGCGGGCTTTCGGATCGTGGCAATGGAATTAACTCAATTGTCTAAGCACGATGCTCAAGAATTTTACGCAGTACATAAGGAGCGTCCTTTTTACGGCGAACTAGTTGATTACATGACTTCTGGTCCTATCGTTGCCGCAATCCTAGAAAAAGATAATGCCGTAGCTGATTTCCGTAAATTAATCGGAGCTACCAATCCTGCAGAAGCGGAAGAAGGTACAATCCGTAAATTATATGCGGAGTCTATTGCAGCTAATGCAGTACACGGAAGTGATTCTGACGAGAATGCAGCTATTGAAGGTAGCTTCTATTTTGCTGAGCGCACGAAGCACTAAGCGAAGAATTTTTCAACATACGAAAGAGTCACTCCGGTGGCTCTTTTTTTTGGCTTAACGCAGCTCTACTCTAATAATCGCTTTTTCGCCTAACTTTTTATTGAGATGCTTTCGCAGATCTTCCCGACGCATAGAGAGGGCTGCTTTTAATACAGCCGAGCCTAAATAAACAGTAAGCACCCCTTTGTTCAAGTAAAGGTCATTGGTATTATCGTCTACCTTTTCGCCTGCC
The DNA here is from genome assembly GCA_003045865.1 of Bacteroidota bacterium. Taxonomy (GTDB): domain Bacteria; phylum Bacteroidota; class Bacteroidia; order Flavobacteriales; family Schleiferiaceae; genus Croceimicrobium. The sequence continues at coordinate 6,125 of PZPB01000082.1, forward strand.
CATTCTTTCCAATGGGCCTTAAGTTCTGCTAATACAAACTTTTCCTCCAAACCATTTGAGCGAAGGAAGCTGCGCAGCGCATCACCTAGTTTAAATTGATTGGAATCGTACATTATATCTCGAAAATCTTAGCGTTTGCATCTATTTGTTTAACCAAGTCAACCGTCCTTTCGGGATGCGTATCGGTGATAAATATCTGACCAAAATCCTCATCGTGGACTAATTTCACCAAAGTGGCTACACGTTTTTCGTCTAATTTATCAAAGATATCATCCAATAGAAGTACCGGAACCAGCTGCTGATGGTCGCGAATAAATTCGTATTGAGCAAGCTTTAGCGCTATTAATAAAGACTTCTGCTGCCCTTGCGAGCCATAGTGCTTGATACTATCGCCGTTGAGTTTAAAGATTAGGTCATCGCGATGCAAACCGGCACTGGTATATTGCAAAACACGATCCTTGGAGCGCGTCTGCAAAAGCAGATCCTCAAAAGAAGCTTCGTGCCTTTGACTGAGGTATTCTATGCTTGCTTCTTCCCTGCCCTGACTGATGAACTCGTAATAATGTTGAATGCGCGGCTTGAGGGCCTCAGCAAATTCTAAACGTTGCTGATAAATATATTCGCCATGCTCCGCCAATTGATGATCATAAATTTCAAGCGAATCCGCATCAAACTTATGATTAGCGGCAAAAAACTTAAGTAGACTATTTCTTTGTTGCAGCGCCTTGTTATAGCGCATCAAATGATGCAGATAAGTAGCATTACCTTGACTGATAACATTATCGGTAAAGCGTCGTCTAATTTCAGCAGTATCGGTTATTAAGTCGCGATCATAAGGAGAAATAACTACCGCTGGGAAATATCCAATATGATCGGCTAATTTCTCATATTCCTTTTTATCCTTACGAAAAACCTTCTTCTGCCCTTTTTTTAAGGCACAATAAAGCTGCACCTCTTCTTCTTTTCGATAAAGATTGGCTTCAATCATGAAAAAATCGGCCTCATTTTTAATAGAGCGATTATCACGACTAGAGAAATAGCTTTTGGTAAGACTTAGGTAATGGATTGCGTCCAGAAGGTTCGTTTTCCCGCTACCATTAAGTCCCACAAAGCAATTGAGCTTCGGGCTAAAATCAAATTTTGCCTCTTCCCAACTCTTAAAATTGAGAATGTGTAAATCTTTTAAATACATCTGCCGCGAAAATAAGCTATTACTTAGCTTCTGATTAATAGTTTAAAAAGGATTTTTGGTTACTTTTGCCGCCTATTTTGTGAATATACAAAGCATACCATGGCTAAAAAACAGAAGCAAGAAGACGAAGTACTTATTGATGTTACCCAGTCTATTTCCAGTGTTGAGAAATTTTTCGAAGAAAACGGTAAAGCGTTAAGCGCTTTTGCAATTGCTCTTTTCGCAGTTGTGGGTGGTTATGTTGCCTTTTTAAAATTTTATCAAGAGCCCCGCGAGTTAGAGGCTCAAAATGAAATTTATCACGCACAGCAACTTTTCGAAGCTGATTCATTAAAACAAGCGGTGGAAGGTTTTGCGGGTCATGCGGGCTTTTTAAGCGTTGCCGCAGACTACTCGGGAACAAAAGCAGGCGAAATGGCTAATTACTATGCGGGGATTAGCTACCTACGTTTAGGAGAATATGACAATGCCATTCGTTTATTAGACGATTTTTCTACCGAAGATCCTATTTTAGGTGTTATTGCTAAAGGTTCTATTGGAGATGCTTTCTTGGAACTAAACCAATCAGAAGAAGCTCTAGAATATTATAAGAAAGCCAGTACTGTTAATTCGAACGACTTTGTGGTTCCTTTCTATTTACTTAAAGCCGGCATGCTCGCTGAAAATTTAAGCAATCATGAAGAAGCGGTTAAGTTCTACGAAAGAATTAAAAATGAATTCCCTGACGCACGTCAAGCAGCAGATATCGATCGTTACATTGCTCGTGTAAAGGCTAAAATCTAATTTCTTTCCTTTGGCTACCGCAGGTAACAATCTATCCCAGTACGATCCCGAGGCTTTACCCAAAGCCACCAACATGCGTTTTGCCTGTGTGGTTTCGGAGTGGAACCATGACGTTACTGATGCTCTTTACCTTGGTGCAAGGGAAGCATTAGAGGCTTGTGGTGCCGCAAAAATGGATATCCGTCATATTTCAGTTCCTGGAGCGGTAGAACTTACTTACGCCTGTAAGAAGCTCTGCGAAAGTGAAGAGTATGATGCGATAATTGCCATAGGCAATGTAATTCAAGGAGAAACCAAGCATTTCGATTTCGTTTGTAATAGCGTTACCCAAGGAGTTACCGAGCTAAACTTACGCTTTGATACCCCAGTTATTTTTTGTGTTTTAACCGACAACAACAAACAGCAAAGTCTCGATCGTGCCGGTGGCAAGCATGGTAACAAAGGGATAGAAGCCGCAGTAGCTGCTCTAAAAATGGCTGGCCTTCGCAAGACTATACTTCGCTAAAAAGCCCATTACATCTAATCAATTATCTGAATTCAACTTAATATTGAGCATCAGGTTTCCAATAAAAAGAAAATCCAGCCTAGGCTGGATTTTCTTTTTATTACCCCATCACTCTAAACAGCAGTATTAAGCGTCGTATCTCCCAATAGCGATGCACTATTGTATTTGTTAGGTTCTACCTTTAGCCATGCCATTTAAAGGTCAGTAACTCATTTTACGTCGAGCTCAGACTCTAAAGGAATGGCGAATAAATCGTAATCGGTAGTATCCGTAATAAGCACCTCAATAAATTCACCTACGGGTAAATAGTCGGCACTGATTAGTACTTCATTATCCACATCGGGCGAATCATATTCGGTACGACCTACAAAGAAGTCACCTTCAATACGATCAATCAATACCCGCATTTTCTTGCCTAAGTGAGCCCCATTTAATTCGGTCGAAATTTCTTGCTGAATAGCCATTAATTGATTGGCACGTTCTTGCTTAGTTTCAGCAGGAACGTCGTCTTCCAAATTAAAGGCATGGGTATTTTCTTCATGTGAGTAGGTAAAAACACCTAAACGCTCGAAACGCATTTCTTTCACCCATTCCTTCAGAACCTCAAAATCCTCTTCGGTTTCGCCGGGGTAACCTACTATAATTGTGGTTCTAATGCTAATACCGGGAACGGTCTCACGCATTAAACGCAGCAATTTATCGGTGCGCTTTTTAGTTGTACCACGACGCATAGATTTCAATACCGGATCGGCAATATGCTGCAAGGGAATATCTATATAATTACAAATCTTTGGCTCTTCCCGAATTACTTCTAAAACGTCTTCTGGGAAACCAGTAGGAAAAAGGTAGTGTAAACGAATCCACTCAATTCCTTCGACCTTTACCAATTCTTTTAATAAATCAGCTAAAGCACGTTTCTTATAGATATCTAATCCGTAATAGGTAAGATCTTGCGCAATAAGGATTAACTCCTTGGTTCCCTTTGCTGCTAATTTTTGCGTCTCTGTAATTAAATCTTCAATTGGAGTGCTTTTATGTCCACCACGCATTAAGGGAATGGCACAAAAAGAGCAAGGTCTATCGCAACCTTCCGAAATTTTCAAATAGGCAAAATGGCGTGGCGTGGTTGTTAATCGCTCACCCACCAGTTCCTTTTTATAATCGGCGCCTAAAGCCTTCAGTAAAAGAGGTAAATCGCGCGTACCGAAATATTGATCCACATTGGGGATTTCCTTCTCTAAATCTGGCTTGTAACGCTCGGATAAACAACCCGTAACAAATACCTGATCTACTTCACCTGCTTCTTTGCGCTCTACAAACTCAAGAATGGTGTTTACCGACTCCTCCTTCGCATTATCGATAAAGCCACAAGTATTTATCACTACAATATTTCCATCCTCTTCATGCGCTACATTTTTGCCATTGGCTTTTAGTTGGCCCATTAAAACTTCACTGTCGTAGATGTTTTTAGAACATCCGAGAGTTATAATATTAATCTTGTTTTTCTTCCGCGTTTTTGTGCGCATATATTTAATTGAAAAGGCTGTTTACGAAACTGCGTTTATTGAAAATCTGAAGGTCTTCCATTTGCTCACCTACGCCAACATACTTTACGGGAATATTAAGCTGATCGGAAATACCTATTACCACCCCACCTTTGGCGGTACCATCTAATTTGGTAACCGCTAAAGCACTTACCTCGGTGGCCTTACTAAATTGTTTGGCTTGCTCTAAAGCATTTTGACCAGTAGATCCGTCTAAAACCAGAAGTACCTCATGGGGGGCATCAGGAATAAGCTTTTGCATGACTCTTTTAATCTTGCTCAACTCATTCATTAAGTTCACCTTATTGTGAAGACGGCCAGCGGTATCTATTATTACTACATCAGCATTTTGCGCTAAGGCAGATTGCAAAGCATCGAAAGCTACCGAAGCAGGATCAGAGCCCATGGCTTGTTTTACAATAGGCACGCCTACTCTTTCACTCCAAATGGTAAGTTGATCTACCGCGGCAGCTCTAAATGTATCTGCCGCTCCTAAAACCACTTTTAAACCAGCGGATTTATATTGATGAGCCAATTTACCAATGGTCGTCGTTTTACCCACGCCATTAACACCTACCACCATTAAAACAAAAGGTTTTTGACTAGGAATCTCAGTACTATCGTCTTGATTATCGTCACCTAAAAGAAGCGCGGCTATCTCATCGCGCAGAATCGCTTGTAAGTCGGAGGTGCCTACGTATTTATCACGAGCTACTCTGGCTTCGATACGTTCTATAATTTTTACGGTAGTAGACACACCCACATCGGAGCTAATCAGTACTTCTTCTAATTCATCAAGTACCTCATCATCAACCTTGCTCTTACCTGCTATGGCCTTGGTTAATTTAGAAAAAACGCTCTCTTTTGTTTTTTCTAAACCTTGCTCTAAGCGAGCGGTTTTTTCTTCTTTAGAGAAGAGTTTTCCGAATATACCCATGTTTGAAAAATATTGGCAAATATCCTAAAAAAGAGTGGTATTGCTAGAACTAGCGAACGACTCTTATTTAACACTCTATCCGATAACAAAAAACCCGCTACCAAAAGATAGCGGGTCTTGAAATAGTATACTTTCGACTTAATTAAAAAAGTCTTTTGTATGCTCCTTGTTTACAATCTTTTCTTCAAAAGAATAAGCACCAGTTTTTTCCGACTTCACCATTTTAATCACCTTAGTGAAAGAGGCGGAGTCACCAGATTTAAGTGTTGCAACAACTTTCTTTGCCATGGTCTACTGTTTTATTTAATTTCTTTATGTACCGTATGACGCTTAAGTATTGGATTATACTTTTTAAGCTCCATGCGATCAGGAGAGTTCTTTTTGTTTTTGGTAGATACGTAACGAGACGTTCCTGCCATTCCGCTTGTTTTATGCTCAGTACATTCTAAAATTACTTGCACACGGTTACCTTTCTTGGCCATTGCTATCTAATTCTTTACTTGGTTAGATATCCGTTGGCACGCGCGTCTTTTAAAACCGCAGCCAAACCTTTCTTATTAATATTTTTCAACGCTGATGTTGAAACACGTAGAATGATCCAACGATCCTCTTCCGCTAGGTAAAAACGCTTGCGTGTTAAGTTCACATTGAACTTACGCTTGTTTTTCTTATTTGAAAAGGAAACATTGTTTCCTGACATTGCCTTTTTACCGGTCAGCTCACATACTCTTGACATGGATTTCGCTTCTTAAATTTGGGTTGGCAAAAGTAGGTAAATTTTACAGCTACACAAACCTAATCAATAAATTTCTGAACTTCTTTTCGAAGAAGGTCTAAAGCCATCAAGGCCGTTTTGCGAATATTGCGCCCTCGATCTTTACCAAACTGATACATTCTCGTAGTGGTTTTATGTGGTCCGGCAA
>PZPB01000083.1 GCA_003045865.1 Bacteroidota bacterium
GCCCCTTCTAAAAAGCGTTTTTCTGCGCCTTAGCCCTTCGCAATAGCCCGCTATTTCTTCAGCGCTTCGGCTTAAAACCCACTATTTACAAGAGGTCTGAGGCCTCATTTCACATCGAACTCAGGTTTGAAGGCTATAATTACTAACTTCGCGCTCTCGAAAAGAATCGAAAGCGATGGCAACTAATTATCCTGAATATAAGCACTTAGACCTCCCAACCATAAATAAGGAGGTGCTTAAATGGTGGAAAGAAAATAAAACCTTCGAAAAAAGTATTTCTAGTCGCGCAGGCAACGAGAGCTTTGTGTTTTACGAAGGTCCTCCCTCCGCCAACGGCATGCCTGGTATACACCATGTTATGGGGCGCGCGATTAAAGATATTTTCTGTCGCTTTAAAACTCTTGAAGGTTTTCAAGTAAAACGCAAAGCGGGTTGGGATACCCACGGACTTCCCGTTGAATTGGGCGTAGAAAAAGAACTAGGTATTACCAAAGAAGATATCGGGAAAACCATTTCCATTGAAGATTATAACGAAGCTTGTAAAAAAGCGGTAATGCGTTATACCGACATCTGGAACGATCTTACCGAAAAAATGGGCTACTGGGTGGATATGAATGATCCCTATGTAACCTATAAGCCCAAATACATGGAAAGTGTATGGTGGCTTTTAAAGCAATTATGGGAAAAGGATTTAATCTATAAAGGTTATACCATTCAGCCCTACTCGCCCAAAGCGGGTACCGGTTTAAGTTCGCATGAGCTAAACATGCCGGGCAGCTACCGCGACGTAAAAGACACTTCTGCCATTGCGCAGTTTGTGGTGACTAAAAATGATGCTTTCCAAGCCCTTTTTGGAGATTTAGTTCAAAGTGAGGATTTAGTTTATTTCCTCGCTTGGACCACCACTCCTTGGACTTTACCTTCCAATACCGCTTTAACGGTAGGACCAAAAATTGACTATCAATTAATTGAAAGTTTCAATCCCTATACCCACCTAGCTCAAAAGGTTTTTATCGCTAAAAATCTTGTAGGAAAATACTTTAAAGAAGAATTAAAAGACGCCGATTTAAACAGCTACACTGAGGATGGTAAAAATCTTCCCTGGCGCATTGTTTGGGAAGGTAAGGGCAGTGATTTAATGGAATTACGCTACGAGCAACTTCTGCCTTGGGCCACCCCTAATGATGGCGTAGAAAATGCCTTCCGGGTAATTGGCGGCGACTTTGTTACCACCGAAGACGGTACCGGTATTGTTCACACGGCGCCTACTTTTGGAGCCGACGATGCCAAGGTCGCTAAAGAAGCCGTTCCTCCTGTTCCTCCTATGTTAGTGCTCGATGCGAATGAAAACCTTGTTCCCTTAGTAGACCTACAAGGCCGTTTTATACAAAACTCTGGCCCTCTGAGCGGTAAGTACGTAAAGAATGAATACTACGCTGAAGGCGAAGCACCCGATAAATCGGTTGATGTAGAGATTTCTATCCTCTTAAAAGAGCAAAACAAGGCCTTTAAGGTAGAAAAGTACGTGCACAGCTATCCACATTGCTGGAGAACCGACAAACCTATCCTATACTATCCTCTAGATAGCTGGTTTATAAAGGTTACCGCCGACAAAGAAGAATTGGTAACGCTAAACAAAACCATTAACTGGAAACCCAAAAGCACCGGCGAAGGTCGCTTTGGTAATTGGCTCGAAAACGCCAACGATTGGAATTTAAGTCGCTCCCGTTATTGGGGTATCCCTCTACCGATTTGGAGTACCGAAGATGGCACCGAGTCGAAAATTTTCGGCTCCGTAGCAGAGCTAAAAGCCGCTTGCGATAAAGCAATGGAAGCGGGCTTAATGAGTAGCCATCCCTTGCAAGGTTTCGAGCCGGGCAATATGAGTGAAGAAAACTACGATCAGATAGATCTACACCGTCATATCGTCGATAAGATTGTTTTGCTTTCCGATAGTGGAAAAGAAATGCGTCGCGAATCAGACCTTATCGATGTTTGGTTCGACTCCGGCTCGATGCCTTATGCCCAATGGCATTACCCTTTCGAAAATAAGGAGGATTTCGATCTGCGTTTCCCAGCCGACTTTATTGCCGAAGGTGTCGATCAAACCCGCGGTTGGTTTTATACCCTACATGCCATCAGCTCGCTAGTTTTTGGAAAAATTGCCTATAAAAATGTGGTTTCTAATGGCTTGGTTCTCGACGAAAAAGGCCAAAAAATGAGCAAGCGCTTAGGCAATGCCATCGACCCATTTACCACCATAGAAAAATACGGTACCGACCCCGTGCGCTGGTATATGATTAGCAATGCGCAGCCCTGGGATAATTTGAAATTCTCGCTAGACGGCGTGGAAGAAGTACGCAGACGCTTCTTCGGAACCCTTTATAATACCTACTCTTTCTTTGCGCTGTATGCAAATATTGATGGCTTCGTTTACAAAGCTTCTCAGGAAACTGCGGTAAAAGATCGCCCCGAACTAGATCGTTGGATTCTTTCGCGCTTGCAAGAACTCACCGAAAAAGTAGAGCAAAGTTATGCCGAGTATGAACCTACCCGCGCCGCACGCGCCATCGAATACTTTGTTGACGAAGAGCTAAGTAACTGGTATGTACGTCTTAACCGACGTCGTTTCTGGAAAGGCGAAATGAGCCTCGACAAACAAATGGCTTACGAAACCCTTTTCCGTTGCCTTCACAATTTGGCCCAATTAATTAGCCCTATCGCACCCTTTTTCAGCGACCGTTTATACTGCGATTTAAACCTTTCGGTAGATGCGCAAGAAAAAAGCGAATCGGTTCACCTGAGCTACTGGCCTAAAGAAGCAGTAGCACCGATCGATCAACTTTTAAATGATCGTATGGCCATTGCCCGAAAATTAAGCTCAATGGTTTTAGCCTTGCGTAAAAAGGAAAGATTAAAAGTGCGCCAGCCGCTGCAAAAAATAATGGTTCCCGCATTAAATGAAGCGCAGGCCCAATTGATGGAAAGTGTACGCGACATTCTTTTAGCCGAAACTAATGTGAAGGAACTCGCCGTTTTACACGCAGGTGAAAATGTTCTGGTTAAAAGCATCAAAGCCGACTTTAAAAAACTCGGACCGCGTTTTGGAAAAATGATGAAACAAGTGGCGGCTGCCATTGGCGGCTTAAGTCAGGATGCAATTAGCCAACTCGAAAATGAAGGTAGGCTTAGCTTGGAGCTAGACGGACAAAGCATTGAAATTCTTAGCTCCGACGTAAGTATTAATACCGAAGACATTCCCGGTTGGTTGGTACAAAGTGAAGATGGATTAACCATAGCATTAGATATTAACCTCAACGAAAGCTTAATTAAGGAAGGTCTTAGCCGCGAGCTGGTAAGTCGTATTCAAAACTTGCGCAAGGATAGCGGTCTCGAAGTTACCGATCGCATAAATATGACGCTTCAAAAAGATGAAACTCTGGAAAACGCCGTAAATGAAAACGCCGATTACATAAAATCGGAAGTTTTAGCGGATGAAATTAAATGGGTAAATCAACTGGAAAGCGGCGAAGAGCTAACTTTTGATGAAATTTCTAGTAGAATTTCAATTGTTATCAGCCGCTAAGGCTTTTTTATATAATTTGCGATACTTTTTTAAGGGGATTACTTCTTAGAAATTAAAAAATTGTGTTTACAATGAGTGAGAATAAAGTAAGGTTCAGTGATGAAGAGCTTGATGAGTTTAGAAAGATCATCGCTGAAAAGATTGAAAAGGCCGAGCAAGATTTAATCGTATTAAAAGAAAACTTTGCCAACGATCGTAACAATGGCACTGACGATACTTCACCAACCTTCAAGGCTTTTGAAGAAGGTAGTGATACTATGAGTAAAGAAGCGAATAGCCAACTGGCCTCTAGACAGGAAAAGTTTTTGCGCGACTTACACAATGCAATGAATCGCATTGAGAATAAAACTTATGGCCTTTGCAGAGTAACAGGAAAACTCATTAATAAAGAACGCTTGCGTCTTGTACCCCATGCTACCCTTAGTATTGAGGCCAAGAATAAACAATAAGAATGCGGAGAGCCCTTCTCATAATTTTTTCAGTACTCCTAATCGACCAAGTCTTTAAAATTTGGGTAAAAACCCACATGACCTTAGGGGAGGATATTATTATTGCCGATTGGTTTATTATTCATTTTACTGAAAACCCTGGCATGGCCTTCGGCTTAGAGTTTGGCGGATCATGGGGTAAATTGGTTTTAAGCCTATTTCGGGTTATCACCGTCGGTTTTATCTTTTACTGGCTTAAAAGCCTTATCAAAAAAGAGGTTCCCATAGGCGGTATTGTGGCGGTATCCCTTATTCTAGCAGGAGCATTGGGAAATATCCTCGATTCACTTTTCTACGGGGTTATTTTCGGCCCCTCCGACTTTCACCAAGTAGCCGAAGTTTTCCCCGAAGGTGGTGGCTATGCCGCTCCCTTATTTGGCCATGTGGTAGATATGCTGTATTTCCCTCTATTTAAAGGTTATTTACCCGACTGGTTACCCATTTGGGGCGGCGACTATTTTATTTTCTTTCGTCCCGTTTTTAACCTCGCCGACTTTGCTATTAGCTGCGGAGTAGGTCTTTTGATTATTTACCAAAAAACGGTATTCAAAGACTAAAACAACAGGGCTAAGCTCTAAAGATTAATCTCTCCAAAACATGAGCTTGGAAGATTAAATCTTATTTTTGAACCATAAAACAAAACACATTGAAGGAATTAATCGCCAGTTTCAGCCAGCACCTACAAAATGCTATCGAAAGCATTAAAAACACCCCTATCAAATCTTCGGATCGCGCGGTGCAGAACGTTCTCATTACTGGCCTTGGCGGTTCAGGTATTGGCGGCAGTGTTATGGCAGAGCTTGTGGCTGGTCAATCACCAATTCCCATTTTAGTTAATAAAAACTATGACATTCCCGCTTTTGTAAATGAGTCTACTTTAGTAATTGCTTGCTCGTATAGCGGGAATACCGAAGAAACTTTAAGTGCAGTTGCTCAGGCGCAAGCCAAAGGAGCCATGTTTGCTTGTATTAGCGCGGGCGGTCAGCTAAAAGAAATTGCAGAAACAAATGGCTATAACCTTCTCTCAATGGAAGGCGGCAATCCTCCTCGTAGCATGTTTGCTTATGCTTTCGCTTACCTTTTGCGTTATATGGAGGCTTATGGCCTAGCCAATTACAATGTTATTGCAGAGCTAGAAGCGAGTATTAAGCTGCTGAACGATACCGAAGCAGATAGCTTGCAAGAAGCGGAAGACTTTGCGCATAAAATTAAAAATACCATACCCCAAATCATCGCCAATAATGGCAGCCTTGCGGTGGCCGCTCGTTTTAGACAACAACTAAACGAAAACGCCAAAATGCTTTGCTGGGAAGCAGAAGTTCCCGAGATGAACCACAACGAACTAGTGGGTTGGGAAGGAGGAGATAGCCGCTTTAGCGCTATTTTCATTAGAAATACTACCGACAATGCGCGCAACCAAAAGCGCATGGATATTATTAAAGGTATCATCGGCGAAAAAACCGAGCACGTCTATGAAATGTGGAGTAAGGGCGACTCTCCCGTGCAACGTGCCCTTTATCTAGTCCATTTTGGCGACTGGATTTCCTATTTCTTATCTGAAATTAATCAAGTAGACATCATGGATATTAAATCCATTGACCTCTTAAAATCTGAGTTATCCAAAATTCCTCTTTAAAAGCAAAAATTAAATTCCAAGACCTCGGGATCATTGATTATCAAGAGGCCTGGGATTATCAGGAAAAACTTTTTGATGCTACGGTTCAACGAAAGTTTAACAACCGTAAGCTGGCTGTGGAAGAACAAATCCCGACTGAAAATCACTTGCTTTTTTGCGAACACCCACCAGTATATACCCTTGGTAAAAGTGGTAAAATGGAACATTTGCTAGTAAATGAAAAAGAGCTAGCCGAAATGAATGCCACCATGTATAAAATTAACCGTGGCGGTGATATCACTTTTCACGGTCCCGGACAATTAGTGGGCTACCCCATTCTCGATTTAGATAATTTCTTTCCCGACATCCATAAATACCTCCGTTATTTAGAAGAGGTTTTTATTAAAATTTTAGCCGACTACAATCTCAAAGGAGAACGTTCTCCAGGCGAAACGGGCGTATGGCTAGATGTTGGTAAAAGTAGCGCCCGTAAAATGCTCGCTTTAGGCGTCCGCGCCAGCCGCTGGGTAACCATGCATGGCTGGGCTTTTAATGTTAATACCGACTTGTCTTATTTCAATAAAATTGTTCCCTGCGGTATTCACGATAAAGCGGTTACTTCTCTTGCATTAGAACTAGGAAGGGAAGTTGATTTTAACGAAATCAAAACTAAAAGTCACTACTATTTTCAAGAGATATTTGATATTGAATATCTTTAGGTCAAATTTACTTTCATGCTCAATTTTTTACGCAAATTTCTTATTGCCCTGGGCAGCCTTGTTTTATTAATTGTTTTAGGGCTTTACCTTAGCGGCAATGGCTATCTTATAAAAGGAGTGTGGGCCACCTATTTACACGGCGAAACCAGCGCTACCATTAGCGACGCAAAATACTTTACCACCAATACCATTGCTGCCCCTAATCCTCAGGCTTGGGCCAAAGCGGAAAATTATAATGAAGCGGAAATTAGTCCCTTGCTGCAAGAATACTTGGATAGCACCGAAAGCATCGCCTACCTCTTACTTAAAAACGATAGCATTTTAATTGAAAAATACTGGGGCATTGGCTCGGCTCAATCGCAAACTAATAGTTTTTCGATGGCCAAAAGCATTACCACCATGCTAGTGCAAATCGCCATTCAGAAAGGCATTATTAGCAGCTGGCAAAGCCCGGTTAGCAATTTCCTTCCCGAACTCAGGGGCGAATTTGTACAATATTTACAACTCGATCATTTGGCAAAAATGACCGCCGGTTTAGACTGGAATGAGCATTATAAAAATCCTTTCGATATTACCGCACAAGCCTATTATGGCTCGGATATAGAAACTTTAATGACCTCAAAAGTGAAGGTTACACGTAAGCCTGGATCTGTTTACGAATATCAGAGCGGGGCCACCCAGTTATTGGGACTCTGTCTTACTGAAGCTACGGGTAAAAGTTTGAGTGCCTTGGCGGAAGAATGGTTATGGACTCCTTTACAAGCCGAAAATCCTGCCGCTTGGCACCTCGATTCTGATAAGGGCACGGAACTCGCCTACTGCTGTTTTAATAGTAATGCCCGCGATTTTGCCCGTTTTGGGAAACTACTAATCAACCATGGTAATTGGGAAGGAAAATCCATTCTCGACTCCAGCTTTATCGCTGAATCGGCTCAAGGTGAAATGAATAATTTTTACGGCCGTAGTTTTTGGTTATACCAAGATGAGCAGGCCGGAGATGTTTTTTATATGCGAGGAATACTCGGACAATACATCATTGTGGTACCCTTTTACGATGCGGTTATTGTACGTTTGGGTCACCATCGCTTAGCAAATGTTGACAATCATCCGGTTGAGTTACCCATCTACCTCAGTGAAAGTTTAAAAATGCTAAAGGCCCATTAAGTATTCTTCTACTTTTGGAAGCAAAGCCATATCGGCTACCATTAGCTGTAAAGAGGCGATATCGTCAATACTAAAGCAATCGCTTTGATCGTGATCTACCAAGGCTAAATCTTCTAGCTCGTGATGAATAATGTGTGCGATAAGCACGAAGTCGCCCAATTTATTTTTCCAAGAAAGGCGATGTAGTTCTGGACCAATTTCGAGCACTACACCCAGTTCTTCTTGTAATTCTCTTTGTAAAGCTTGCGCAGAATTCTCAGCCCCCTCTAATTTTCCACCCGGAAATTCCCAGTAGCCGCCAAAATCTAAATCCTCCTTGCGGCGAGCAGCAAATATTTTTTTCTCCTTATTAATTACAATTGCGCAAACAACTTCCATCTTTCGCTATTACTATTACTAAATTTGCTTTATGCCGAGTGATCATTTAAGTAATTTATTAAAAACCCTTCCTCCCAAACCTGGGATCTATCAGCACCTCGACAAAGATGGGCGAATACTATACATTGGCAAAGCCAAAAACTTAAAAAAGCGCGTTTCCAGTTATTTTAATAAGTCGCACGATAGTTCGCGTATTCGCGTAATGGTGGGGAAAATCGTTGACATTCACATTATTGTAACCGAAACCGAATTCGATGCTCTCCTACTCGAAAATAATTTAATTAAAGAGTATCAGCCGCGCTATAATATCAACCTCAAAGACGATAAAACTTATCCTTGGATTTGTATCAAAAAAGAACCTTTCCCGCGCATTTCCCCTACCCGCAATCCCATTAAAGACGGTTCAGAATATTTTGGTCCCTATGCTTCGGTAAAGGTGATGAAAACGGTATTAAACCTCATCAAGCAATTATACCACATTCGTACTTGCAAACTCAACTTAAGCGCCAATGCTCTGCAAACCAAAGACTACCGCATCTGCTTGGAGTACCATATTGGTAATTGCCTTGGGCCTTGCGAGCAATTGCAAAGTGAAGAATCTTACAACCACGACATTGAAGCGGCACGCAATCTTTTAAAAGGTCACCTTAGCAGTGTAAAGCAAAACCTTTCGGTGCAAATGCAAACTGCCGCCGCCGATTTGCGCTTTGAAGAAGCCCAAAAAATTAAAGAGAAATATGACCTTTTAGATCGCTACCAAGCCAAAAGCACAGTCGTGCACCCCAGTATTAGTAATGTAGATGTATTCTCCATTTTTAGTGATGCCGAATACGCTTATGTGAATTACCTGAAAATTATTGATGGCGCCATCTTGCAATCGCATACCCTAGAGCTAAAAAAGAAATTAGAAGAAAGCGAAGAGGAGCTCCTCGAAATCGCCATTCCCGAATTGCGCAGCCGCTTTAAATCGCATTCTAAAGAAATATACTTGTCGCATGCCATTAGGCTGCCGATACCTGATGTTTTTACGCATCTCCCGCAAAGGGGCGACAAGAAAAAACTGATTGAATTAAGCATTAAAAATGCGCGCTATTTCCGCTTAGAAAAGCTCAAGAATATTCAAATTGTAGATCCCGATCGTCATGTAAAACGCCTGATGAAGCAAATGAAGGAGGACTTGCGCCTGAGCGAAGAACCCACCCACATTGAGTGTTTCGATAACTCTAATATTCAGGGTACTTATCCCGTTTCGGCCTGTGTAGTTTTTAAAGATGGCAAACCTAGCAAGAAAGATTATCGTCACTTCAATATTAAGACCGTTGTGGGCCCTGATGATTTTGCCAGCATGTACGAAGCGGTAAGCCGACGTTATAAAAGACTTTTAGAAGAAAAAGAGCCCTTGCCGCAACTGATAGTAATTGATGGAGGTAAGGGACAATTAAGCAGTTCAGTGCAAGCTTTAGAAGATCTGGGTTTACGCGGGAAAATTGCGATTTTAGGCATTGCAAAAAGACTGGAAGAACTGTATTTCCCGGAAGATCCTTATCCCCTTTATTTAGATAAGCGTTCGGAAACCTTGAAAGTTATTCAGCGCATGCGCGATGAGGCCCACCGTTTTGGCATTACCCACCATCGCAACAAACGCAGCAAAGGCACTTTTAAAAGTGAGCTAAGCGACATTAAAGGTATTGGTGATGAGAGCGTTAAATTGCTCTTGAAAAAGTTTAAAAGCGTTTCTAAGGTGCGTGAAGCTTCCGCAGATGCGCTCGAAGAAATAGTAGGAAAAAATAGAACTTTGCTGATTATTAATCATTTCGCCGAGCTAAAAAAAGAAGATAATTGAAAGCGTACAAAAACCTAATTCTACTTCTAATACTGCTCCTTAGCGGGAGCTTAAAAGCGCAAGAAGACTTAAAAATCGGCTTAGTGCTTAGCGGGGGTGGGGCTAAATGCATGGCGCAAATTGGGGCTATTCAGGTTTTGGAAGAAGCAGGGATCGAGATCGACTATATTGGTGGAACTTCTATGGGGGCCATTATTGGCGCCATGTACAGCCTAGGTTTTACAGGCAAAGAAATGGAGGACTATCTACGACAAGTGGACTGGGATGCCTTATTATCGAATGAAGTACCACGCAACCGTTTAAGTTATTTCGATCGTAAAAGTGACGGACGCTATTTCTTAAGCTTTCCGATAGACAGCAACGGTATAAACTTACCGCGCGGGGTGAATTTCGCTCAGTATATTCTAAGAGAGCTCAGCACCATTACCCAGCAAAGTTATCGTTACGATCACTTTAGCGACTTTCCTATTCCCTTCTTCTGTATTGCCACCAATTTAGAAACGGGCGGAGTGCGCGTTTTTGAGCACGGCCGTTTAATGGACGCTTTGCGTGCCAGTTCTGCTTTTCCGTCTTTGTTTACTCCCTATGAAATTAATGACAGTTTGTACATAGATGGTGGTGTGGTACTTAATTACCCCGTACGCTACATGGCTAAAAAAGAGGTGGATTTTATCATTGGCATAGATATGCAAGACTATCTGCGCGAGCGCGATGAATTAAACACCATTGTGGAGGTTTTAGGACAAACCACGGGCTTCTTAAACTCGCGCAATCAGGCCGAGAATGAAGAGCTTACCGATATCTGGATTAGTCCCAAAATTGAAGGCGCCAATATTACCAGTTTCGACCGTTTTGATGAGATTATTGCCGCGGGCCGCGTGGAAGCCTTGAAACATTTGGAGAGTCTTCAGCAACTAGCACAGCGCGATAGTTCAACGCATCTGCGCAAGCGGGAAAAAGCACTACCGCTGCAAGAAATACTAGTTAATGAGATTGTTTTAGAGGGCAATAAAAGCTTTACATCTTCTTTTGTTTTAGGTAAATTAGGCATTAAAGAAGGGGATGTTGCTAGCATCCGCAAGCTAGAAAAAGGAATGGATCAGCTTTATGGTTCCAGCTATTTTGAAACGGTTGACTACACCATTGAGGAATTGGATAGTGCCTATCGCCTTATTGTGAAGCTAAAAGAAAACAATAGTCAGCAAAAACTCAAAGCCGGCATAAATTATAGCGACGATTTTAAAACTTCTTTATTGATAAATTATACGCATCGCAACCTACTTTTTAAAAACTCTCGCCTTAGTGTTGATCTAGCGCTTGGGGATATGCCCCGCAGTGAGCTTAACTATTTTGTAGATCGCGGCTTTATACCTACCCTAGGAATTAAGCTAAAAAGCCACCGCTTTCGTTATCAAAGCTTTGTAAACTTAGAGGCGGTAAACCAACGCATTTATCAAGACTATTCGCTCGATCTCTTTTTACAGTCTACTTTAAAAGATGCCTATGCCATTGGGGGTGGGGTACAAATTGAAAACGTGGATATTAGTCAAGATTATGAACGAGCCGATTTTGAAGACCTTAACAAAGGCTTTATCAACTATTACGGTTATATCGATTTCGACTCTTTCGATGATGCCAATTTCCCGCATAGCGGCTTTCGCCTAGAAGCGCAATATCGCATTATTGCGGAAAGAATTGGTTTTGAGACCTTTTTAGAACCCAGTTCGGTAATTAATTTAAAGTATCAACAGGTGGTTCCTGTTAATTCTAAGCTAACGGTAATCGGTCAAATAAATGGCATTAATACCATTGGGCCAGGCTTAGACTTACCCTACCAAATTTATTTGGGAAGCATGGGCCAAAGTTATTTAAACTATATCGAAAGCTTTGTAGGGCATCGTTTTATGGAGCTTAACGGTCGTAATTTAATTATGGCCCGCGCCGATTTAAATTACGAAATCGCCCGCAATCACTATATCCTAGCAAAGGTGAATTATGCCCGATTAGAAAACTCCTTCGAAGCGCTTTTTGATTCCAATTTACTGCTAGATGGCTACAGTATTGGCTATGCCTATAACAGTTTAATTGGTCCCCTCGAAATTCATGTCAGCACCAGTACCAATCATCCGAATTTTTACACTTACGTGAGGCTGGGCTTTTGGTTTTAGG
>PZPB01000165.1 GCA_003045865.1 Bacteroidota bacterium
TATGTTTGGTCGCATCATGGCGAAAGCCATCTAAGTCGTAATTCTTCACCCAAAAAAGAGCCGAGTCTACCATAGGGTCTACAATTTCTTTGCGACGTAAATCGAGGGTAGGAAGGTGATCGTCAAACCAAGTGGTTAGGCGGTATTCGTCCCACTTTTCGGTGTTCTTCGTCCCGTCGGGTAAATATAAATTCGTAGCCCAATCTTTATTGTTTTGGTAAATCGGGTGGTTGATATGCACGTGATTGGCCACATAATCGAGAATTAGGTTTAGATCATCGGCATGGGCATCATCGATAATTTGCGTGAAGTCGGCACTCTTTCCAAAGCGATAGTCTACCCGAATATTACTAATGGGCCAATAGCCATGATAACCCGAAAATTTAGTGGTCACTTTACCCTTATTCCACAGGCCCCAAGCATCGTCGGGGTTTTGGGTAATGGGCGAAAGCCAAATGCTGTTAATGCCTAAATTTTGGAAATAGTTATCCTTAATTTTCTGATCCACCCCCGCTAAATCGCCGCCGTAATAATTGGCCTTGGGATGAATAGCAGTATCGGGAACGGGTTGGTTGTTGGTAGTGTCGCCGTCTTTAAAACGGTCGACCATTAAAAAGTACAGGCGGGCATTATGCCAATCGCTACGATCTAGTTGTTCTGCGGAAGTAACCGGTTCGCCATATTCCAGCGGAATAATTTGATCGCGGCCTTTACTTTCACCCAAATAACTGTAAATGCGGATATAACTGCGTTTTATTTTTTTAGCTTCTTCGGGAATTTGACTAATGCAACTGCTCGGGTAACTGCGTTTGCAGGGTGAAGCCAGCACTTGATTATTCCACATAACAATAAGATGCGGTTCGGCAGGCGGTATCCTACGCACAGAAACCACTTGTCGGTCAAGGCTTACCGCGAAGCCACCTGGTTTTATACTATCGCCTTCTACCAATAAAATATTATTGAAACTACCCATGCCATTGCTCACCTTGTTGGGGTTAGCAGGATCTACCATTTCTTGGCCATCTAAGTATAACTTATACTCATAGCGACCAGGTTCTAAAAGGTAATTGCCGCTGTAATGCTTCCGCGTTTCTTTCAGCGGGGCCGACCCGCGGTTCCAGTTATTGAATGCGCCAATTAAACGCAGTTCTTTCTTCTTACCAATGGCTTTGCGGGGAATGTTTATTTCTACCGCTTGCGCAGATGGCTTAACTAATACTAGATTTTCGGTTTTCCCCTGATGATTGAAGCTAAGGCTAGACATTTTCTCTTTCAGCTGGCCCACCAAAACGAGCTCTTGTGGATTGGTACTGATATTTTGCAGTCCCTCGGGTAAGGAAAGCGAGGATATTTCTTCATCAATCACATAATCGCTCAAAAGTATGCGAGTAGTATCTTGGCCTAATTGAACCGGAGTATAAAGCCCATGCAAAGCATTTTGTGCTTGGGCGCTCCATAGGCACAGACAAAGAAGGAGGAGTAGGTGGCCTTTTCTCATAATGTGTGGAAATTTAGCAAATATAATCATATGTGTAAATAGTACACTTATTTAATTTTTCCTTGCGGAGATTAACAGACACGGTTTCGGCTCCTTCTCAGAGAATGAGACCTTGTTGCAATGCATCTTCTGATTTATCGCACGGCTCAATCAAAAAAAAATTTTGGTTTAGTGCGAATATTTGAAGAATAATTTCATCCAACTTGGCATGGATTAAATGCACTAGTTTACTAAATTCAATGTAATTATATTTGGAAGCGATTCATTGCCTGTGCAAAACCTGATAGAATTAAAAACGCTTTCTAAAACCCATTATGCCAATCTGCGCGCACAATAATAGAAGTACCATAAAAAAAGCCTCGCCTTGGGTGCTATGCTTTTTTATTTTTTCAACGGGCGCGGCTTTGGCACAGATTAGGGCTGGTCAGTCTTTTTCTACTTTACCGTCGGATGGGTCAAACGGATTAGGGCAGACTAGAAATATTGATCACCTTTACATTTACGCCTTAAATAATGGTTGTGCGAGTGTTGAGATTGCAGGTTTAAATTATCAAGTGAGTCTCGTATTAAAAAAGGATTCATTTTACCTAGTAGCCTTACCCCACTGGCCCCAAATTTTTGATACTATTTTTAATAATTCCCTTGAGATTAAAAGTAATGTACCTATCAATGTCTACCAAGGTAGTAACACTTTAGACTTGCGTCCTATTTTAAGAGGAACCCTTAACGACACTTTACGTAACCGACATCTATCCAGCATAGCGCTGGCATTGAACGATAATAAGTTTTTCGACAATAACTATTTCCAATTTTTTTCAGTTCCCCAAGGAAATTTAAATTATGAACTAAATATCCACGGACCGGGGTACGGAGTAGCTGGTTTGGATTATTATGCCTTAAGCTTAGCAGATGCGAATAGCATGGAAAGTTACTTTAATTGCTATTTGCTAGACGGCACTTCTCAGAGCCTGAAGGATACAATCCTGTTTTCCCTAGACCAAAGGGAAGGGAATACTTTTGGGCTCATAGGGACTCATTCAAATGGACAGTTCGGTGGGCTAGATTGGCCGAGTGAAAGCTATACCCTTAGCTTAAATGCAAAACCCTTTAAGAGCTTTGTCCATTCAGCTGATGGTGTTCATATTTATGGTTTAACTTTAGGGTTTAATGCCCAAGGGGTGGTGCCCATGCCACTGGAAGATACGGTGCCTTTATTTACTTTTCTAGAACTTAAACCCGAGTCTGCTTTAGAATCCGCCTACCACTTTCCTGCGTTTTTAAGCTATGCCGGTCAATGTATAAGTCTGCAGGCTTTGGAGGATAGTACCGATATTTTTGTAAATGGTACTTTTCTAAAGCGTT
>PZPB01000084.1 GCA_003045865.1 Bacteroidota bacterium
ATCGTGCAGCTGTAGCGGGCTACAGCAAATGAGCTAGATGCAGGATTTTCATTTTCATTGGAAAATCCGTTTAGGCCTAATTTTACGTCGAACTCACGTTATTTTATGAACTAGAGCATCTACGACCGTTTGGCACAGCCCGATGATTCGGTATCGTATCATTTAGAGCACCTCTGGCTAAAAGCAGACATGCTTTAAAACATAACTTGAAACAATATCTCAGCGAAGCTTGACGAAGGTAAATTTTCGTTAGCAAAGGACGTATAAGCCAATTGTACTTTTGCGGCATTGCCTTTCAAATGCTTCGTCAATCCTAGTGACCAGCCCGTTTGCCGTTTAATTATAGAAGCAGCATTAAGGTCAAACTCAGGGCTTAACCCAAAGTATCGTGCATCAAAGCCATAACCTCTGCGACTAAGGTAACCTGCTTGCACATTAAAAGCACTACCCAAAGCCAAGTACTCACTTATTTCTGTTGCTAATAAAGCATCTGAAGCCGTTTCACTACGGAAGGTTCCGTCCAAGTTAGTAGACGTGGCAACCACATATTCTCCTAAAAACGAGAATCCTTTATACTTCATCAATGCATCACCGTATACTTGGCGGTAGTCGGGCTGCTGAAAGCCACCTGTGCTGTTGTAAAGGTTGAATAAATTATGTCCCTCACCTCTCGCTCCGCTAGCTCCATCGTTAAAACTTGCTGCGCCACCGAGGACCATTTTCAAAGATTCTTCATGGGCGAAATCAGCAATTGACTCTTCATTACCCGAAGCAAATTGCCCCAGAGGATAAACATCTAGACGCGCGGCATACTTGAAGCCACCTTGATCAATATCTCTTGAATCAGTACCGAAAGAATTGCGACCATCACCAGAGGTAATAGCAATTTGAGGTTTAATACCGAAGGCTTCTCCACCTAAATAATAATCCACATAGAGTCCTAGCTCACGCCCAGTATTACTAAAAGCCGTACTCAGCAAGCTACGTCCGGGGTATTGCAAATGAGTTTCCATTATTTGCATCTCACGGTTGTTGGCAATACTTTGCTTCTGCCCTACATAAATGTTCATCTTTTCAGTAGGATGAAATCCTATCCATGCATCTAATAAGGGGTCTGATAAGCTAAAATCTAATTGAATGAAAAAACTTACATTTTCTTCTTTCATTTTCCCGCCAAGATTAAAATAGGAGCGACGAGAATTGAGATAAAAATCGGCATCCGAACCTTCAATATTTTCCATACCCATGTAGGGCTGCACCATTCCGCCAATGCGAAACTGATAAGCATCATCATTAAATGAAAACAGGAGGCCAGATCCCAATTCAAATTTAGCCTCACTTTTACTAGGCTTAATTTGCGCAGTTACCACGGCAGTGGAAGCAAGCAGAACGAGTAAAATATTCTTTGTCATAATTAGATGATACTTATTTTAAGCCTTGTATTTCTTTAGTTTTGAGATAGCGGTAAATCGGTAATTCTTCGCCTAAATCGGTTTTTATCACTTCAAAGTAAATAAAGCTACTGGTGGCTTCTGGTTCTAGCACTGCCGTCGATAAATTGCTTCTTCTTTGCTTTAAGCTAATAACATAAGTCCCAGCAGGAAAGCTCACCATTTTAATTTCCAATTTCGCTTCAACTTCCTGTGGATAAACACCTTCGTAAGAATGGGTCTTCCTATTATATTCGGTAATGGTATAAGCTTCAACCTCCATACTTTGGCCATTTGAAAGTTGTTGAATGCTCATCCCCAGTGTTTTTAGTTTAGCTATCGCCGCTTCGTTACCCGGTAAAATCAGATAGGCACTAGGCCTTTCTCTCTTCAAAGTTGCCTTCGAATGCAGGGCATCGCGAATTATAACCTCCATAGAGTCCAACTCATTCCTGCCAATATCTATTACCGCTATTTTACCGGAGCGCACCTTGCGGCTCGATTTAACCACAATTGCTTGCGCAGATGGGTTCTCTGTGCGTTCCAGTACCTGCTTAATTTGGTCAGCTTTTGCTTGCGCAGATTGCAAATAAGACTGAGCAATAGTGAAAGTAGTAAAAACCCTGCGCTTATAAGATGTTCTGCCAATACCTACCCCGCGCACTTCAATTAAAGTAGAGATACAATTTGATAAAGCGTAAGAGGTTGCACTCGAACGCGGATTTACCGCACCGAGATTAAAGTGGGTTTCACCATGGTAATCGGTACTCGTTATATAATCGTAAGAGCTTAGACCATTTGCTTTAATCTTTTCCTTGGCGGGATTTACAAACTCCTCTTCTGTAAACTGACGTAGCTCTTGCGGTATATTTAAATTGCCCGAGTATAGAAACATCACATCATAGGCGGCAGTAATGCCCCACTCACTCATACGGGCGAAATCGCGACGAAAAGGACGGTATTCGTGGAAATCTAATGCTACATCGGGACCAAAGTCACTAAAAGCCTGCTTTAAGCTTACCGATTCGGGAGCGTTTAATTTGGTTTGATCGCGGTTTAAGTCTAGGCCATTTGCGGCATAACGGTCTTGCTTTTCATAACCGTCAATATTAGCCATTGGTATAATTTGCAGAGCAATATCATCGAATAATAATTGTTGTTCCGGATCTTCCAACAAGCGATCTATTAAATAGAGTAAGCCTTCCGTGCTGGCGGGTTCATTTCCATGTAAACCCCCTTGCATCCAAACCTTAGTTTTCTTTTTGTCAGACTTTCCATTACTCAAGCTTAGCAGTGGAATTTTCTTGCCTTTTTGGCTTTCGCCAATAAAGGTATAGCTAATCAATTCGGGATGCGCGCTTACTTTTTCATTAATAAAGGCCATCAGCTCATCATAGGTGGTAAAACCTTTCTTTTTCGCAAAAGCCGGAGTATTAATCTCCAAATCGAAATCGGGGAAAAATTTTTCCGTAAGCTTTTTATCTTGTGGACTAAACTGAGCGTTTACCGCAAAAGAGAAAATAAGGAGGAATATAGATAGTGTTCTTTTCATTTTAGAATGCGAATGAAGTTGTTAGTCTAAAAATCCATTCATTCCCTACTTTTGGACTGCTATCGATATAATTAGAACCGGCTTCCGCTTCAACATAATCTACTGAAGCTTGTACTTTGATACCGTAGTTTTTAGAGAAATACTGAGAGACCCCCAGGGTGTAATAGTTGGGACGATTGTAAAAGGTTCCATTATTTAAAAAAGAGTGCTCATCTGCCGAAAGGTGGGTATATCGCGCGTCTACTGAAAAGCGATTCTTAAATAAATAGCCCATCTGAATATTATATCCTCTACCCAACATCAATTTTCCCTTTACGTAGTTCACTACATCTTCTACTCCATCTACCGAAAAGCTGGAAGCTAGACTACCATCATTTCGCTGGCGTTGAGTGATATCTGCGGGCACAGTGGCCGTGGTATAAACAAATTCGCCTACTGCCGAAAAGCCTTTGTATTTGAATAAGAAATCGATTCCTAATTTGCTGAAACTTGGCAGGGAATATTCACCTTTATCATTAAGATATAAAATTGTACCACTTTCGCGTCCACGGCGACTACTCATGCGATCATTATAACTGTAGGCGACGCCAATTACCAAGCGTGGCACTAGCTCGCGCATTATATCAACCTCGTGATATTGACCCATATTGGTGAATAAGCCAAAAGGTAAAAAATCTAAACGGCCTCCATATTTCAAACCACCGAAATCTGCCCCAAATACATTGAGTCCATCGCCATTGGTTAGAACTAAACTAGGCTTTAAATACATCCCTCTATCCAAGGGTACTGTTCCCTCTATGAAAATTCCAAATTCACGAATGGTACTAAAAGCAGATGTTACTCTGCTCCGCTCCACCAGTTGCAAGGTTTGCGAACGAATGAGGAGTTCCCTACTATCCGTAGGTGTGTTTTTTTGGCCAAGGCGGATGCGCCAGCGGTCAACAAATTCGTATCCTACCCAAGCATCCATCAAAAATTGAGGTGATATAGTCTCTACTTCTCCTGTTCCACTGAGGTCTACCTGAATTCGCCAAGAAAGACGTGATTGGGGATCGTCCCCGGTTAAACGTAGACGGGCCCGGCGCATTCTAAATCGAGCGGCATTGGTGGTTATCGTAGGGTCTTCAAAAGAGGTGACGTCTAAAAAGGGCTGGAAATAACCTACTATTTTTATCGAATAGTCTTCTTTAGCTTCAAAATAAAGCCCATCGCCGAAAGAATATTTTTGCAATCTAATACCTTGCGCAAAAGCCGAGCTTATCAGCAAAGCGCAGATAAAAGTTAAGATGTATTTTTGATAGGGTAACTTGGTTTCCATGGGCTCTAATCAAAGCTGTTTTTTGCAATCACTTTACCTTCGTCCATCATTTGTTTGCCACCACTAAATACTTCGGTAAGTTGAAAGGATTCGTCAAAAAAGCAGAAGTCGGCATCTCTACCAATTTCAATTTCGCCCTTCTGACTTAGGCCAAGGTTTTTCGCTGGGTTATAACTTACAATTTTAAAGGCATCACTAATTGATAAGCCATCTTGAATCAATTTTACGGCTTGTTCTAGGTTTAGTTGGAAGGATGCTCTTTTGAAACCAATTAATTTCCCGTTTGCATCTTTTTTATCCAGTCCCGCATTACCATCACTGCTAAAAGTTAAATAATCAATTCCCGCTCCTTGATCTAGAGCATATTGTATAGCTTTATAAGGCTCGATATAGTTAGTTCCTCCGGTAGAAATATCAATCATTCCACCCATCTTAGCGAAGACTATTCCCTGATCTAATAAATCTTTAGTGCGCGCCATGTGCGTAGGAGATATATTCTCAACAGGAAATTCATGGTCTTTCACAATCCTCAAAAGCGTATCAATTTTTGAATTTAGCGCACCAAGGTGGATATGTAAGATACCCTTCTTTTTTGCAATCATACCGCCTACCCTGACTTGCCTTAGCAAATGCAATAACTCTAAATCGGTTGGATAGGAAGACCGTACATCAGAAATGGCGATCTTACAGCCCAACACCTTATCGATAAAAATCATTTCATCTTGCACATTCGAAGTGATATGCATGGGTTCTAGTCCGAAATAGCCAGTGTACATGTAGGCCGTAACTCCTTCCATTTCCAAAGATTTGGCCTTGGCATACAAAGTTTTAATACCACGAGTCGACCCATCAGTACCTAATAAGCCTACTACCGTCGTACTCCCGCAGGAAATAAGATCCGTCATTGATATTTCAGGAGTCATGGATGAAAAACCGTGTTTTCCGCCAGCCCCAATAATATGAATATGCTGATCCACCAAGCCGGGAGTCATGGTTTTGCCTTGCGCATCCCAAACCGTAAAGGCCTTATTACTATCTATCTGATTTTCGATAGCTAATATTTTTCCACCTCCAATTAATAGATCTTTTTGTCCTAAAGCTTGGGGAGCGTATATGTTGGCGTTTTTTATAAGAAGCATTTTTAAATAAAATGATAGATTAACATTATAACCAAAGCGGTTAGGAGTGGAATGAGATTTCTGCGGACAATTTGTAGCGTGCTTACTTGGGCTATTTCTGCTGTAGCAATTAAGACCCCCGCAACGGGAGAAACCGTTCTGCCCATAGAAGCCGCAAAATTCATGGGAAGAATTAAATAAGCGCTGTTCACGCCGAACTTGGCAGCAATATTCGGGATTAGTGGCCCAAAAGCAAAGAAGGCAGCATTACCGCTACCCATAAGCATGGCGGCCGCAAAAATCATTAGCGTCATTACAATACCGATACCAATGGCATTTAAACCAATGCTATTGGATAATTCCAATAGACCTCTAATTAATCCCAACTCAATGAGCCCTTG
The DNA here is from genome assembly GCA_003045865.1 of Bacteroidota bacterium. GTDB lineage: Bacteria > Bacteroidota > Bacteroidia > Flavobacteriales > Schleiferiaceae > Croceimicrobium. Next base: position 5,820 of record PZPB01000084.1, read on the forward strand.
GGAGAAAATATCAGCCGCAATAATTAAGGTTACTACGGTTTTAAAAATATTACCCATCCCATTCCAAAATAATTTGAGGGAAGCTAACACCTGTTTAAGATTTTTATAACGTACGAGCTCGAAAAGCAAAGCCACAAAAAGACTAATGAACATGGCGGTGGTCGTTTCCAATTTAATGGGAGGATCAAAGAGCTTACTTAAATCAGAAAAGAGGATAAGTAACAGAATGGGTAATACTGGAATTAAGGCATAAATAGCGGGTGCTTTTTTAGGCTCCTTGGTGCTTTCGCTCTCTTTTCTGCCTGAAGTATCTTGCGAAAGCCTCCTATCAAAATGACGATTCACAAAGTAATAACATATAGCAAGCACTAAACTCAGGGGCAAAACCAAAGGAATCTGCTCTTGCACAAAATAATCAACTGCTGGTACTTTGATAATTTCCGCCGCTCTAACCGTCATGGCCGAAGCGGGCCCTAAACCAATTGCTGTAGATGCCGTAATTACCGAAACCGCACTCAATCGACTTACACCGAGGTTCAATAAAATGGGAAAAATCGAAGCCATTAGAAGAAGGCTTAATCCTGCCGCCGATGGTATGGCAACAAATAGCATTTGACTAATAGGGATTACCGCTACCGCCGTTAATTGCGGATAATTGCGCAAAAGGGCTAAAGGCTTCATCGCTAATTCTACCAATGCTTTAGATGCGCCGATATGTTCGATATAGGCTACGAACCCCCCAATTGCCATTATCATAAGACCAACGCCCATATTGGTTTTTCCAAAAGACTCACGTACTAATTGGAAAAGGTCGAAAGGATAAAAACCTGTTGCCGATTCAGCTTCGGTAGGCCCTATGCCAAGTGCCTTTGCTGTAACTAACATGGCTAAGCCCGCGAGTAAAAGAACCGCATGTGGATAGTATTCATTTAGCAGCATCCAAGCTACCAGAATTATGAATAAAACCGCAATAATTGGACTTAGCATATTCTGTATTCAATCAAAAAGATGAGCCGTCTATTTTTGTTCCTGGAGAGAAAAGCAAGGGAGTATTTACGCCATGCTGTTCAAATTCACCGGTTATATCAGGATTGCGCGTATAACTCTCGTTGGGGTTATCAGAAAAAGGAGCAATATCAAACATTACAACCTCATTACCATCTGCATCGTAGAGATAGGCAATATCGCCAGCATTATTAAGGTTCATATTACCGGTAGTACTAGTAACCACGGTGGCCCCACCAAAATTACCGGTAGGATTCCCTCCCCCAAATAACACTAAAGCCTTGCCTGGCTGCAATATGGTACCTACTGCAAAAACGTGACGCGGAACGTTGTCTGTTAAAGCTTGACTATCATAAACCTTAAAGTTAGATAGGTCAGCTTCGCGAGCACCCGCATTATAGATTTCGATAAATTCATCCTCAGCTTGAGAGTATGAGCCATCCCCATTTGCATCTCCTTCTAAACCATTATTGGAAGGATCGTATAAAACTTCATTAAAGAGCAAGTTTAAAGCGGCGGGTGATTCATCGTCTTCAATGGACAATACCAAAGTTTGCGGTTCAAATTGACCATTGCTAACAGCTGCTATTTGTATTATAACCGAACTATTGCCATTTAACTGACTATCATCAATAGCAGACAAGGTGATGGAGGCTGTTACGCTTGCAGCTGGCACCAACAATTGTGAGGCAGAAAGATTGTAATCGGCACCCTGAATAGCCGATCCCGCTAAGGAAAAGCTGATACTTACATCACTACTAGAGGAAGACGATAAACTTGCGATAATATCTGCGCTGCCGCCATTTTCGAGAATACTGAGACTACTTAGCGATACTGTTACCTCTGGGCCGTCGCCAGTATTTGGCCCAGCTACATCATCCGTTTCACATGCAGTGAAAAGGATGACTATAGCCAAACCGAATAGTTGAATTCGATTTATCATAAAATAGAGGACTTATTAAGTCAGATTGACTGCTTGTTAAAGCTTTTGAAATCTTAAAGTGCTAGACTCATTTCCGCTTTTCACTACTAATAAATAGCTGCCAGCGCTTAGATTACCAATAGCAATATTTTCTGCATCACCCTCTACCACACGAATTAAAGTTCCCGTAATATGGTACAAACTAATTTCGTCGATTTGCATACCAGTCGTATTCAACGAAATATAATTAGCAGCTGGATTGGGATATAATTTCAAACTATTCCGAGAGCTTTCTGTCAATCCGATATTTTGGTTACTCACGGTAATTTCTATCGAATCCGAAATATTTGTGCCATCGTTAGAAGTAGCAGAAACCCAAACACTTCCATTATTTAAAGCTGTTACCAGCCCTATAGGATCTACTGAAGCAACAGTACTGCCTACTGCAACAGACCACGTTAAAGTAGTATCAGAAGCAAAATTTGGAGTAACGTTAGCGCTTAATTGCAAAGTACCACCTTGTGTGCTAATACTAGCTCCCGCGCCGGAAGAAACTGTTACCGTTTCCACTACATAGCTTGTAGAGAAAGGCGTGCCATCGAACATAGTACCAGGTGAGAAAAGTGCGGTAGTAGTATCTCCGTGCTGAATAAAGTTACCCGTAAGATCAGGAACGCGAGTGTAACTTTCGTTGGGATTGTTTGATAAAGCATCTGAGTCGAAAAATAGAACCCAAGCTCCACTGCCATCTTTCACTCCAATTACTTCACCTGAATTGTTTAGGTTTAAATGTGATGAGGTTGTATCCGCTGAAAGTAATACTGCATTTCCAAAAGTACCGGTTAAAGGACCACTTCCAAAAACAACTAAAGCCCCATTAGGTGGGACAATTGTTCCTGTAGGCACTACATATCTTAGCGTGCCACCCGACGCAGTATCATCCCAAATCTCGTAATTACTGGCATCAAAATTTGTGGTCCCAATATTTACAAACTCAATAAAAGAATCTTCCTCTTGGTCGTAAACTCCGTCGCCATTGGCGTCGCCATCGGTCCCGCTATTTGACGGATCGTATAGTACTTCATTGATAATTAGTTGCCCATAGCTAAAAGAACTGAGCATTAATAGACTGAAAAGTGTAATTATTTTTTTCATAGCACTTGTTTTAATTTATCTACCGAAGTAAAAGGAATTGGCCTGATTGAATGCATACCAATTTTTAATACTTTAGCATACCAATATGAAGATCGAAATAAATGAGCTGCTAAGCATTATTAGGCGAAGTGAATCTGCCAAAGCGAAACAAGCAAAATATCAATTGCTTTACGCCGCTTTAAAGGGGGCGATTCTGAACGAAAGCCTACCTAATCAATGTGAATTGCCCGCCACCCGCCTCATAGCTGGTGCACTAAAACTCTCACGTAGCACGGTAATTAAGGCCTATGAGCTTTTAAAACTAGAGGGGTTACTCATTGCGCAAGTTGGCGCTGCCCATATGGTAAACTTCAAGCTAAAAGAAGAAGCAGAAACTTTATTTGAGAACCCCGCCTTCCAGTACATTTCCATCTCCGAATCGGCAGAGGCTTTTTTAGGAACTGCGACCAAATTAAATAGCATCGATGATATTGGAGTCGCCTTCCGACCTGGCGTTCCACCTTTGGATTTATTCCCCATCGACAAATGGCGAAAGTTGCAAAATGAATATTGGCAATTTGTCCGCGCTTCCGAACTTAGTTATCATTCGGGTGCCGGCATAGAGTTGCTGCGAAAAACGATTGCTACCTATCTTAAACTAAGACGAGGACTAAACTGCGACTATCGACAAATTTTTGTAGTAGGAGGCTCCTTGCAATCTCTTTACCTCATTGCCAAATTACTCACCAATCCTGGCGATGAAGTCATTTTAGAAGACCCTACTTTTCCCAATGTTCACTCTTTGTTTAAGGGAATGAGAACAAAAAGTCAAGGCATTGGCCTAGATGAGAAAGGTATAGATATCCGAAAATTAGAGCAGGTGATCACGCCAAAATCGAAGTTAATTCACGTTACTCCTTCTTGTCACTACCCCTTAGGCATTCAAATGCCTGCAGAGCGGAAATTGGAACTTTTAGACTTAGCAGCGACCAATGGAATATATTTGATTGAGAATGATTATGAGCATGAAATCAACTTTCCCTCCCATGATGGTCAGCCTTTATTCTCCTTCGACAAAGAAGACAGGACCTTTTATTTAAGCACCTTTAACAGAACCCTTCACCCCTCTATACGGGTGGGCTTCGTGGTAGTACCTAAACATTTGATCGATCCATTTAACGCATTACTAATGCATTCACATCGATCCATATCACCCGTTTTGCAAACTGTTTTGCATCAGTTTATTGAAAAGAAATATCTGCACGACCACATGAATAATGCTGCTAAGCAGGCACAGCAGCGAAAGTTGGCATTTTTACAGCTGCTTAAACGAGACCTTTACCAGCATTTAGAAGTGATTCCCTCGGAAATAAACTCCTTGCAGATTACCTGTAAACTTTTGGAAGGAAAGGACAGCGACAAAATCAAAGACCTAAGAGCCGCTGGCATTATTGCGCACCCCTTAAGCAAGTGTTACGCTAAAAAGGTAGAGCAACAAGGACTTATTTTCGGGTTTTCTGCGGTGCGGCCACAACTCCTAAATATCCATTTTCAGCGTTTAGTAAATGGCTTAACTGACCAAAGCTGATCGAAATTAAATTTGGATCTTGAACTTCAAATTTTTTAAATAAATTAAAATGATCTAAGCCCATTTGCAATAATGACTTCTCAATAAAAAAATCAGACGACATTAATTTATTGTCAATTTCAGGTTGGCAACAGTCTGATTCCTAATTTTGAAACGAGCTCAGGTTTTAATTAGCTTGCGCTGATTTTTATTGACTCCCAAATTTTTATGCCTTACAAAAGTTTAATCCAACGCGCCAGTATTCTCTGTTTGGTCATCGCACTTTTTATTAATTGTGACACGAATGAAGAAACCCAAGATTCAAAATTAACACTTAGTGGTGCTGGTGTTTACGCTTTTGACTCTTACGCTCCCTTAGCTGATAAGTCTATAAATTATTTCTACTACCTTCCGAAAAGCAGTACTTCCAATAGTGCTATTTTCATTGTGCTGCCCGGTGCTGGCCGAGATGCTAGTGCATTACGTGACGACCTTATTTCTAAAGCAGATGAAAAAGGTATAATAGTGCTGGCTCTCGAATTTAGCAGTGCAGACTTCCCTGGTTCAGATGCCTATAATTTAGCGAATATTTTTCATGATGGCGATAACCCTTCCCCTAGCACTTTAAATCCTGAGGCAGAGTGGACCTTTTCAGCTTTAGATCCCATTTTCGAAGATTTCAAAGCGCTCAGTGGCAATACTACCGTAAGCTATGATGTCTTCGGCCATAGCGCCGGGGCGCAGATGATTCATCGCTATTTAATTTTTAAACCTCAGGCAAAATTTAACCGCTTGGTTAGCTCTGCTGCTGGATGGTATGCAGTTCCAAATCCTACTATTGAATTCCCTTATGGCCTGCGAAACAGCCCGGCGGAAACTGCGGATCCACAAGCCTATTTTTCAAAGACAGCCTATATAATAGTTGGACAAAATGATACCGACCCTAACTCCTTTGCATTAAGACATAATGAACAGGCCGACCAACAAGGTATCAATCGCCTACAGCGCGCCCAATACTTTTTTCAAGAATCTTTTGATCTAGCAAGTGCAGCCAACTACGATTTTAAATGGCAATATCGAGTGGTTCCTAACCTTGGCCATGATGGATCGGCTATGGCCAGATTTGCCATGGACTTTCTGTACTAAATACTAAAAATTAAGCTAGCTATTAGTCAAATGACAGCCGCTTTAACATCGTATTATTATACGATAATATTAGTGTCCGACTAAAATTTGTAGAACGGTATAATTGGCCACTTCTTCCAGTAAAAGCGTGTTTATTTGGTTAAATCTGATTAGCAAGGGGGTATCTTTTAAAAAAGAGTCAT
>PZPB01000166.1 GCA_003045865.1 Bacteroidota bacterium
AAATCCAAATAAAGAAGGATAATTGCCCACAGCATTTTCACTGCCAGACTTTCAAAACCAACTCTAAATCAGACTGATTTGTGCACTATACCTTTTTTAATAGGCTTTCCATTGATCTAAATTGAAAATTTTATTAAAAAATCTATCCAAACTAAAATTGGAAATGACACAATTTCTCTCAGTGTCGGTGGTGTTAGAGCTTATAACCTAGAAAATCTCTACAACAAGAAGAGCCCTGAGCGATTCAAGTTGTTTATTGGCTTTAAGAATTGGGTATGCACTAATCTATGTGTCAGCACAGATGGCTTTCAAGGGTGATCTCAGGGTATCTAGCATCCCCGAGTTGATACGTTGCGCGGACGACTTGTATGGGTCATTTAAAATTGACCGGAATATTGCAAATTTTCAAAGTTTGAAAGACTATTCACTCAACTCTGAAGAATTTGCTCACCTCGTAGGTCGTGCAAAGCAGTACCTGAACCTACCGAAAGACTTAAAGTCTCAGAAAGCCGAATTTCCCTTGGGGGATAGTCAGCTCAGTCAGATGGTCAGGGCTTATTACAACCTGGGCAACGAGGTAGATATCGATCTCTGGGATTTTTACAATCTCATGACGGGAGCAAACAAGAGTAGCTACATAGATTCAGCCGTTGATCGCGTGGTGGACAGCCATACCTTCACTTTGAATCTCGCTCATTCGTTGGAGAACAGATCTCACAACTGGTATTTGTAAAGAGAAAAGCAGGCGGGGAAACTCGTCTGCTTGTTATTAAATGACAGGGCTTGCCAACCTACGAATAGCGACCAAACACACTGGCTAAAAGTATTTAATTTCCTCATTTAACGCAAGGTGCTTTATCCTAGCACGAATAGCCCCAGTAGTACGATTAAAATGATTGGCCAAATCTTTAATTGTCACGCCATCATTATACAACTCTTCAAGCTCTTTGTCCAGAATATTAGTCCATGGTTCATAAGCCTTCTTATGTTTTGCTTTTATCCGCTTTTTAACTTCTTCACTTTGACCTTTGCCATCTTTCTTCACACCATTAGCCTCTGATATAGACTGAGGCACTAAAGAAGTACTTTTTGTTTTCAGCACTCTTATTTTCTCTGATGACTTTATTCCTTCTGGGAGTATGCTTGCTGGAATAAATACTTTGTTTTTAGCTCTGGTAATTGCTACATAAATCAGATTCACCTCTTCCCCCAATCTAGCGAAGTCAATATCTTCTTGCTTTTTACTGGTGAGCAACTTTTCCATTTGCTCATTGGTTATAAAATCATCCACGATTTGAACAGCATCATACTCCATCCCCTTGCTTCTGTGAACTGTAGAGAAAATCAGCTGAGCTTTATGCCTTTCATCTGTTCCAATGTGTTTTTCCTTCAGCTCTTTTAAAACCTTTGGAATTGCACTTCCATACTCTTTTACCACCTCGAGCATCATACCAAGTTGATGTTCCTCAGTTTTCTCGATATACTCTTCGAGCTCCTCAATGGAACGCATTCCCTGTAACAACTTATCTTTGATCCTAGCATATTTCTTTTGATACAGATTCAAGACATCGTAGAGGGAAGTCCCATCTTCAGCATAAGCGTAAGAGCTGATATTCCCTTCAAAATATATACGCTCCACCTCCTTTTTCTCGGTAACGTATTCAATTGCTTTTAAAAGTAAACCCAGGTTTGTCCGGGCTAAAACCGCTTTTGTCCGAACTTGATCAGAAGTCCCTTTACCAACGATATATACCTCCGCTTCAGAGCCAAGCAATTTCTTTGGCCTCAATGATGCCTTAGCAAGTGCGGCTATTTCAGGACCAAACCTGAAACTGGTTGTTAAGTTGAGCTTTTTGAAAGCTACCTTTTCTAATGAATTAACCGCAAATCGCCAGGAGTATATTTGTTGGTTACTATCACCAACAATGACTTTAATGGCCTTCTGTCTGACAAAGACATCCAACATTGCTGGCGAGGCATCTTGACCCTCATCAAAGAGGATATAATCATAATCAAGAACTGGCCTTGACAGCTGAAACTTCTTCAGATAAAAATCATGAGTTATAGGGATCTTCCCACTATCCATTTCTTTTAAAAGCAATCTGGTCAGAAGTTCAATTTGATTATAATGTTTGGTCACAAAGCCAATGGCTTTTGGATCCTTGATGGTATCTAAATAATTCAAATCTTTCACCCTTTCAGCGTCACTATTGCAGAAATAGCTCAAAAACTGAATAACGTGTTTGCCGATAATAACAGCCCCGTGCTTCTCCTCTTCATTTAATATTGAAAAAAGCTCTACTATTTCATGTGGTCGATATCCAGCCTGACTCAATTTAAAATTTCCACCACGCACAACATGCCTAAAAGCAAGTGAATGCGCCGTCTCCACCGTCACATTATTCAATCCCTTTTCTGAGAACTTCCTCGCGGCATCAACTCTTACAGATTTATTAAAAGCCATATATAAAATCTTCGACTCCGATGGCCTGGCTTTCGCATACTCAATTATGGTAGATGTTTTACCAGATCCTGCGACAGCATTGACTATAAGATCAGTATCAGAAGCAATTATAGCTTCTTGCTCTTGCGTTAGGGTCATTTATAGTATTTGTTACTGAACATTTTCATAATACGTTTCAAAAGTGTGGGAGTCTTCCACTTTTAAATCCTGAAATTTCTTGCCGTTAATTTTACCGCATACGCTCAACAACTCCCTTTTGAACTGACAAACCAAATCGCTTCCTGAGTGAATGCCTGAAGAAATAGATGCACCTGCTCCAAGAAACAAATCAAATGATTGATTTGGAAGTACCTTGAAGCTCCTTAGAAA
>PZPB01000085.1 GCA_003045865.1 Bacteroidota bacterium
AACAGAGGATATAGTAGCAACCCAATCTAGATCTTCATTTATACGTTGAGCTCGTTTGTAAACTATCTCCGCTAAGCGAATGGCTTCGATAGATTCGGGCGTTCCGGCATAGTCATTTACAACATCTTTAAAGGCTGCAATGGCCTTATCATATTCATCCATATTACTGTAAACCAATCCTGTTTTCAGCTCTACTTCGCTAATCTTGTCGCTTTCTGGGTACTTTCCTTTAAAGTCGCTTAAGGCTTGTAAAGTTTCTTGATATTTATCCTGAAGCAAATAGGTCTTAGCAATTTCCAGCTGCGACTTTTCACTGTAAGCACTATTGGGATAGGTATAAATAAGTTTATTTAACTCCTTAATTTGCTCATCGTATTTTAATAAAAGACCGAAACACTCACTGCGTTGATAATGGGCGTAATCGGCTTCCACGCTATTATTAGCAATGGCTTTGCCATAATAGTCGGCGGCATCTAAATATTTCGCGAGCAGCAGATAGCTGTCGCCAATGCGCAAAAGAGCATCGGGATAGCGGATATCATCAACCGGACTAAATTTTACATATTTCTTAAAGTCTAAAATTGCTTCCTCAAATTCAAAAAGCTTGAAATTGCTGTAGGCGCTATTATAGAAGGAACGGTTGTGCACTTTTTGAATAGAAGCGCCAAAACCCACACGGAACTCAAGAAATTTTTCTTTGGCTTCGGCGAATTTCAAAAGACGGTAATAGCATTCTCCCATCCAGTAGTTTCCTAAATTGGCCAAGGCCTGATCTTCAGGGTACTTTTGCATTTCTGCATATTTAGCCAAAGCGCCTTCAAATTGCAGGGCATTGAACATCTCAGTAGCGCGGTAAAAAGCCACTTTTTGATAAGCCGCGCGCATATTGGGCGAATTAATTCCCGCCTCCTTTATGGCTTTCATGGCTTTATCGTAATCCTTTGTGGTAATGTAGATATTGGCTAAATATTCCTGAATTTTTGAACGCTTATCCGTGTTGGGATACTCATTTAAAAAAGCATTAAAAGTACTGATCGCATCAGTAAATGGACTAGCTAATTCGTACGAGAGGATGGCGTAATTATAAGCTGCCATTTCGGTTATCTCCAGATTGGCCTTAATCTCCGAAGCTGCTCTAAAAGCAATAAGGGCTTGATTTTTATTAGCGACTTTTAAATAGCAGTCGGCCAAGTGGAAATAAGAGTTTTGCCGTAATTTATCAGGCCCAGCCGAAATCTTATTAAACTCGGTAATTGCCTCAGCAAAACGCTTTTCCTGATATAACGCAAAACCAAATTGATAATGATCATCTAAGCGCAGACTGCCTCCTTTCTCCTTGAAAATACCCAAATAAGTAATGGTATTTTGGTAATCCTTCTTGCTGTAAAAGGCATCCGCTAAAAGCTTAGCAATTTCAGGCGCTCTAGAGGCCGTAGCGTTTTCTATAAGCTCCTCGCCCACTTCTACAAGCTTATCGTAATTCTCTAATTGATAATAAATGTGAGCTAAATAATAAGGTACTAAAGGACCAAAATTGGGATCTTCCTGCAAAGGCAAAAAGTTACGTAAGGCTTCCGAGTAATTACTGTCTACGTATAAAAGGTGCGCGTAATAATATCGACCCGAATTAGAAAAAGCGGACTCCTCATCTTTAATCTTGAAAAACAAATCTTTAGCCTGATCAAATTCTTCAGCAATCATTAAAGAGTAAGCATTCTTAAAACGATATTCTGCTGCTTGCTCTTTATTTAATGCATAAGCATCTACTTTTTTGTAATACTCGATGGCCTGGGTGTAACGACGCAAACTGAACAGGTTGTGACTGTAATTAAGATAGAGTTTATTTCGCAAAGGATTTGTCTCATGCAAGCGGGCAAACTCTTCAATACGCTCTGCTACATCGCCATGATAAAGCATAATGGCGCACATCGCCGCAAAATATCGGGCCTGCACAGTTTTCTCCTTATTTAAAGAGCCCTCACGAATCAAAGCGTCCCAAATTTCTTGGGCATTACCAAATTGCTCCTTCTCATAAAGCTGAAATGCTTCATCATAAGAGGCTTCATTTGGCTTCTGAGTAGAATGTACTTGGGCGTACACTGCACTCATCTGGGTGAATACCAAGATACCACAAAGAAATAAAGTCCTGATATTTAGCATGCTACGTTATTATTTTTATCATTTTAAAAGTAGCAGTATTTATAGGCTTCTATTTAAATTACTTGAGAAGTTTTAAACGTTTGATGTTAATTATTATTGAGCTTTATTAGCGCTGGCTAAGCCGCTAAAATTAAATTTGTAGGATATTTGAAATTATGAGCACCGAAGCGATACTTAGACTAAACCAAGCCTGCATCAAACAAGGAGATAATGTGATTTTAGACGAAGTTGAGCTTTTGATCAAAAAAGGTGATTTCCAGTATCTTATTGGTTCTACCGGAAGCGGTAAATCTAGTTTACTGAAAACCCTATATGGCGATCTGCCTCTCAGCAGCGGCACTGGCCATGTATGCGGCATCAATCTAGTTAATCTCAAAGAAAAGCAAATTCCCGCATTGCGACGTAAGCTCGGTATAGTTTTTCAAGATTTTCAACTTCTTACTGATCGATCAGTATTTGATAACCTCAAATTTGTTTTACAAGCCACGGGGTGGAAATCAAAGACCGATATAAAGAAGAAAATTGAAGAGGTTTTAACCAAAGTGAACATGGAAAGCTTGAGCGCTAAAATGCCTTTTCAACTTTCGGGAGGCGAGCAGCAAAGAGTTTCCATTGCGCGCGCTTTACTAAATGATCCAGAGCTAATTTTAGCCGATGAACCCACTGGAAATTTAGACCCTTCTACCAGTGAAGAAATTATGATTTTACTGGAGGAAATCTCCAACAGTGGTCGCGCCTTATTAATGGCAACACACGACTATTCTTTAATATTAAAATTCCCGCACGAAACGCTAAAATGCAGTCAAGGCAAGGTTTTTAGCACGGTGCAAAACACTTTGTAAATTGTGGATTTTAGTATCTGCCTTCCCCTCTATCAGCAACAGCCTTACACTACGGTGCAAAGCCTGGTGAAGCAAGCGGAAGACTTACAAATAGATTTCGAAATTCTTGTTATTGATGATGCTTCGAGCCCAGAGATATCAGAAGCCAATCGGCAGTTTTTTGCCAAATTATCTAAGGTTCGCTACCTAGTTTTAGCGCATAATATTGGTCGGGCCAAGATGCGTAATCTACTAGCTTTAGAAGCTAAAGGTCAATATTTTCTTAGCTTAGATGCAGATGTGCATATCTGCAAAGACGATTTTTTACAATCATTTTGGCACCAACGACAAAGCGGCGCCGTATTAATTGGCGGCAGGAAATTAGCACCCATACAATCGGCTTGTGAATTGCGCTGGCATTATGCTAAGCAACGCGAAACCACTAGCCTAAAAAAACGTCGCGATAAACCTTATTCTTCTTTTATGACGGGCGCATTTTTTTGCGAACGCTCCCTATTCCAAAAACTAAAGTTCGATGAAGAAATTAAAGGTTACGGCCACGAAGACACCCTTTTCGGTTTTGGTTTGCGAAACTTAGAAATTCCCCTGCTCCATATCGATAATCCTATCTTAATTGAGGCGGACGATAGCAACCACGATTTTTTGGAGAAAAGTAAAGAAGCACTGAGAAACCTAAAAATCGTCTACAAAAAACAGCCCGATTTAGCGAAGGACATCAAAATACTAGATTTGGCCCTTAAAATTGAAAGCATTGGTTTTAGCCCAATTTTCACTTTGCTTTATCGCCCTTTTAGAAAGATGATTTTAAAGAATTTATTAGGCTCGAAACCTAGTCTTCGCTACTTCGATTTATACCGCCTAAATTACTTATTGCGATTAGAGCTCGCCCAGTAATTCTTCTAAAATTTCCGATTCTTTTTCGTAATTATTTTCAGCTGCTGCTTGCGCTAGATTGGCTTGGAATATTTTCTTCCCAGTGCTTGATAATTCTAAAACTGCCTGCGCTATTTCTTGCGCATCTACGGAAGTGATTTTACCAATATTGTAGCGCAAAACTAAAGCACTAGGTTCTTTTAAATTACTCACTAGTAATGGAATACCGCATTTCATATAATCAAAAACTTTATTAGGTAAACTAAAGCGATAATTGATGTTGGTATCTTTGTCAAGGCTAATTCCTAGGTCGGCGTTAAGAGTATATTGCAGCATTTGCAAATAAGGCTGTGAGGGGATAAAATGTACGCGATCTTCTAATGAATCCTCCTTCGCTTTTTGCTTCAAATATTCTAAAACATCGCCCTTTCCCACCAGTACAAAATGATAGTTTGATGGCAGCAGTTTTAAAGCCGCTAGCATCTCCTCCATTCCCCGATCGACCTTAATGCCAGAGCCCTGATTTATGATTAAATAGGCATCTTGCGGAAGCTTAAGTGCGCTGCGCGACAATATAATTTCGGGTAAAACTTTGGAGGCCACATTGCGAATTACCCGGGGACGGATGCCATAATCGCTTTCGTACAAATCGGCTATGCTTTCGTTTACGGTAATAACATGCTTTAGTTTGGGAAAAATGGCCGCTTCCAATTGGGTCCACACTTGCTTTACTAATTTACGATTCTGAATTTCGGGCACACCAGTAAAATACTCATGGCTATCGTAAATTAAGGGCTTACCGAAGAGTTTCGCTATCAAATAATTAGGGAGGAGCGTATCTAAATCGTTACTAAAATAAAGGTCCGCCTTATTGAAAAGGAGATAAAAGAATAGTCTGAAATTCAAGTTAGCGTAAAAAAGGAAACCCTTCTTAAACCAAAGTTTAAAACGCTTTATCTGGTAGCCTTCGGGCTTAAAATCCAAACTAGTTGGCAGTTTCCTACCAATAAAATAGACTTGATAGCCTTTTTTCAAAAGCACCGAAATATGCCGCTGCACCCTTTGATCGGTTGCTAAGTCGTTGCTTACGCTGATTATTACCTTTTTCACAGCAGCAAAAATGAGAATTAAATTACGCTAAAGCTCTATTGACTTTTAAAAAGGCGCTAAAGGGATTCCAATTTGAGGCGCTTCTTTGTTTCTTTGCTAAAATTTTTGAGCCTTGTCTATTCCCAATTTAGATATACAGCAATACGATTATGCCTTGCCGGATGAAAAGATTGCTCTTTATCCCGCCGAGCGCGGCCAATCCAAACTTTTAGTTTTTAATAATCAGGAAATTAAAGAAGATAAATATCTAAATATTGATGAGTATCTAAGTCCTGATTCGCTTTTGGTTTTTAATGAAACCAAAGTAGTACAAGCACGCTTACTTTTCCCGAAAAACGAAAGTACTATTATTGAGATATTCTGTTTAGAACCTGCTCATAATAAAGCCATTGAACAGGCTTTAGCCCAAAAAGGCAGTCTAGAATATACTTGTTTAATTGGGGGGGCTCGTAAATGGAAAAGCGGACTTTTAAGCATTGAATTAGATGGCTTAATCTTACAAGCCGAAAAAATCAGTCGCGCCGAGGATAGTTTTTTGGTACGCTTCAGCTGGAAAGCAGATATGAGCTTTGCGGAAATTTTAGATTTGGCGGGAAAAACACCGCTACCTCCTTATATTAAACGAAAAGCCGAAGAAAAAGATAAAAAAACCTACCAAACGGTTTATGCTAATCGTGCTGGTTCGGTAGCTGCTCCCACTGCGGGATTACACTTTAATGAGGCCATTTTTAAAAAATTGGAGGAGAAAGGAATTGCCCGCGATTTCTTAACGCTACATGTGGGAGCCGGAACTTTTAAACCCGTTAGCACCTCGGTTACCGAACACGAGATGCATGCAGAAGAAGTATTAGTAGAAGCTAGCTTTATTAAAGGCATCTTGGGAAACCTTAAAAATGGCCGAGCCGTAATTTCGGTAGGAACCACCTCTTTACGTGCCTTAGAAAGTATGTATTGGCTAGGCTGTTTAGCGCAGGCGAAGCAATTAAATGATGTTAATGAAATTTGTATTCCGCAATGGATTGCATTTAAGGGTGAAACCCCTCGTTTAGAGGCGATTGCTGCTTTTGATGCCTGTTTGGAACTTCTTAATTCCAATGGTTTAGATTGGTTGTCGATAAAAACCCAAATCATTATTGCACCCGGTTATCAGCACGGAATTATTCGTGGATTGATTACCAATTTTCATCAACCTAAAAGCACCTTAATGCTGCTCATCGCTTCTATTGTTGGCGACGATTGGGAAAAAATATACCACTACGCCTTATCTAATAATTTCCGTTTTCTAAGTTATGGCGACGGCTGTTTACTAAAACTATGAGCACACTAAAATACTTTTTCGTCCGCCTATATTTCTTGCTGATTTCCTTGGGAAGTTATGGGCAAAGTGTAAATCTCCAAGACATTGGATTAATGCCCAATGAGTTACCCGAGTGCAGTGGCATGGCGGTAATTGGTGAAAATGCCATTGCTTCGATAAACGACAGCGGCAACGATCCAGAAATTTTCGTCTTAGATACTTTAGGAAACATCATTCATCACACTGTTTTCCTAGGTTTTAGCAATAACGATTGGGAAAGTATTGCTTACGCAGATGGGCTCTTATACATTGGCGATTTTGGTAATAATGCCAACAAAAGAACTGATCTCAAAATTTACATTGTTGATATTTCTCGTTTGCTCAGCGAAGGTTTATGGGCTTTTAAAGGAGAAATCAATTTTAGCTTCCCCGATCAAAAGGCCTTCCCTCCTGCAGATACAGCTAAATATTTCGATTTAGAAGCGATGGTGGTGTATAAAGATTCACTTTATCTTTTTACGAAAAACCGCACAAAACCTTTCGACGGCTTGAGTAACTGCTATAGTTTAAGTAAAAAGGCAGGGACCAATAAAGCGCATAAAAAAGGGCAGATTTTTACAGGACAAGGCTTAATGCCTGCCTACTGGGTAAGTGGCGCCTGCCTTGCGGGAGATGAGAATCCAGACTTGTATCTTTTAGGCTACGACAAGATTTGGCGGGTACGCGATTATTTTAATCAAAGTGAAAGTCTGCTAAAAGCGGAGGAATTTTACATGGGAAGCTTCGGTCAGCGTGAAGCGATTTGTATTCTAAACCAGAAGTTTTACATCGGCGAGGAAAAAGTAGCGTCTCGTAATGCTAAGCTTTACAAAGCTGCTATTCCTGATAGTCCAAAAGGTGAAACAGCAGTTATTGGCGAATCATTAAGCATAGAAAGCAAACAATTTAGTACACAAATAGAATTAATAGTACCGGATGCTAATTTACAAGGCCAACTCTATTTTGAAATTTACAGTCAAGGCGGAGAGCTTATACTGAAGGGAAAGTCAAAAGATTGTATAATTGAAGGTGACAAAATGTTTATTGACACCAAAAGCCTAGGTCTAGGCTCTTATATTTTAAACACCGTTCTAGCGGGTAAACCCCGTGCCTTTTTAATTAAGAAGACTAGTAATTAATCGAGTTTAAAACTGAAATTAAGGCTACTTCCTCCCCATTGATTGGAAACTACACCAAGGCTTAGTGAACTATTTCTTTCGCGTTGCCAAGCGCCAATTTTTGTGCCAATCCAAGTTCCTAACAAGGCGCCGGCGACAACATCGCTGGGCCAATGTTTAAAATCGTACACCCTTTGATAAGCAGTAAGACCTGCAATTAAGTATAGAGGAACCGCAATGCGCCAGTCATTCTCGTAGTAACTTGAGACAGAAGCGGCAAAGGCAAAAGCGGTAGCACTATGGCCAGAGGGGAAAGAAAGATTTTCACCTGAGAAGGAAGCGCCTTTAAATTGATAAGGATCAAAAATTAATTGTTCTTCCGGGCGCACACGATGTACCAGCAATTTTATAGTCATAGCCGCAACCCCAGCAGTTAGCATGCTTTGCAAGGCAGCGGAAGAAGCTCCCTTTATTTTTCCATTTTTTAGGTAAGCTGCAGTATAATAGCTACCTAAAGCTAAGATTCCCATTTTCAATGGATTCCCGAAAGGTTCACTAATTTGAGAGAAGCTTGAAAGCTGAGCGGGGTTTCCTTGGGCTATTTGTGGTTGAATTTGCTCATCCCACACCATTGTACCAGAGATAATAGCAATAGCGCCAAGACCAAGTAAAGCCGGCTTCTTTAATTCCGTGGGCTTTTTAAACCACCTACCGGCATTGTGCCATGAATCGCTCACTAAGTCTTCACTTAAGTTTAAGAAGTTTTGCCCGTAAATAGGTTGATAAGTGCCCGAAAGAAGATAACTCAGGATTAAGAATAAAAGGCATTTTTGCATAAACTAAATCTTGATAATGCCCGCGCAAGGTAATTACATTAAGAGAAATAATCTCCTGCAAATTTCAGCCCTTGAGCTTGATACCTTTCTTGTTTTTATGGAAAGTGAGTATCAGTTTAAACTGAAATGGTATAATAGCGCATCTGCCGAAAGGCGCCTACGAAAGACCATTAAAAACTTGCAGCTAAACTCTTTATCGCAATTACAAGCAAGTTTACAAAGCGGAACTATTTCTTTTCAGCGGTTTTTAAGTGAGTTTACAGTTAATGTCACCCAAGTTTTTAGAGAACCAGAAAGCCTAAAGGATTTAAAAAATAACGTTCTGCCTTTTTTTAGAAAGGAACTTGACATTAAGGTTTTACTAGTAGGTTCCAGTAGCGGTGCAGAGCTGGCTACCTTGTGCATCATTCTCAAAGAAAATGGACTTTTGGAGCGCAGTAAAATTTTAGCAACAGACATCAGCGAGAATATTTTAAGGGAGGCGTATAAGCCCAAAATTCAAAAAAGTGAGCTCATTGAAGGTCATGAAAACTATTTAATAGCAGGTGGATATAGAGAATTAGACCATTACTTTTTAAGCGCAGGGGCGCAAGCTTATCTCGACGAAAGTCTTTTAGAGAAGGTCGAATTTAAAACCTTTGATATTTGTCACTCTGAGCTAGAGGACAGATTTGATCTAGTAATTTGCAAGAATGTATTAATCTACTTTCAGTATGATGAGCAGCACCATTTAATTAACAACCTTAGCCGACATATGAAGGATAAATCCTTTTTGGCTCTTGGTGAGAAGGAGTCAATTTTAAGATTACAGAAATTAAATGATGTCTTCTCCTTAGTCTCTGGCAACTTTAATATTTACCGCAAAAATTAAAACATGAAAAAGCATTATTTCCTTGTGGCTCTCGCCCTATTCTTTTCCCAGCTTAAGGCCCAAGATAGCTATCGCTTTGCCTTTTATAATGTCGAAAATCTCTTTCATCCTAGCGACGATAGTTTGGTAAACGATGAGGAATTCACCCCTGAAGGCACCAAAGGCTGGTCTTTCTATCGTTACTATCAAAAGTTAAATAAAACTGCTAAAGTTTGTTTGGCGATGAGTAGTGATAAAGTGCCCGCCTTAATGGGTATGGCCGAGTTAGAAAGTGAATTGGTTTTAGAAGATTTGATAAAAACTGAAGTTTTTGCTAAGTATAACTATCAATTTGTCCATTATAATTCGCCCGACCGACGCGGAATAGATGTAGGACTAATTTACGATAAGGATCAATTAAGGCTAATTTACTCTCAGGCCTTCCCCTTATACATCGCTTCCGACAGTTCGTTCCGCAGTCGCGATGTATTGTTTAGCCAATTTGTAAGCCTTGAAGGCGATAGTCTTGATGTTTTTATCTGTCACTGGCCCAGTCGTTATGGTGGTCAAGAGGCTTCGGAATACAAGCGCTTAGCGGCAGCCGAATTAGTGCGCGGCAAAGTAGACTCATTGCAATCTCAAGGACGAAGGAACATTTTAATTATGGGAGACTTAAATGATGAGCCCACAAACAAAAGTGTTCAAGAAATATTAAAAGCAGGCGAGGACATAGGAGAAAGTTCAGACTTGAAAAATTTAATGCTTTCGCTAGATGCCGCCGAGGGATCGCATCGCTACAAAGGTCAATGGGCTTATCTCGATCAGCTCATTATTAGCAAAGGATTGATTGATAAAGTAGGCGAATTCGGCTGTTTTAGAGCGCCATTTTTACTGGAAGAAGATAATCGCTATCCTGGCATGCAGCCATTTAGAACTTACCTTGGCATGCGTTATAACGAAGGATTTAGTGATCATTTGCCTATATACATTGATTTAAAACTAAATTAAAACCGACAAAGCCAACCTTTTGGCCTAATTCATCGCTATAGCTTAGGATGGTGATTTTTAATCCTTTTTTAAATAAGAATTAAAGCAAAGGATGAAACTCCCCATTTAATAATTACTTTTGACGTGAAATTTTTATCCATGAAGAAAATCTTAGTATTATTAGCTGCCTCAATGTTTTTCGCAGCATGTGAAGAAGATGCCCCCGCACCCGCTTTAGGTTATGCAACGGACGGCCTTCCTTTACCCGAAACTAAAAATGCATTGCTTATCGCGTCGTATGCACCCGCTACTGGTTTTACTTACGATATTTTGCGCGCTACAATTCAAGATCTTTATCCTAAACAAGTAAATTATATGTCTTTGGTAGGTAGCCAAAGTAGTCCACTATATAATGGTTTAACCGATAGTATCAGTTTAAACCAACCACTAGACCCTGCTCCTAGCCTCTATTTAAATGAGGCCGCTTTGGATTTAGCTAATGCTGTTGTAAGCATAGAAAAAGAGTTAAATCGTAGACCTATTGCTACTGTAAATCACGTGGTAAGCAGCAATGATACTGCTTGGGTCATTGATAGCAAAGTAAAGTTTTGGAGAGATACCGCCGGTGGTAGTTTTTATATTGAAACTTACTTAGCGAGCTCTATGGTTGCTGCCAACTATCAAAGTTTGGGCGCCAACTTGCAAGCAACCGCTGTTTCTGGTTACATACGCAATGTTGATTCCATCAGTGTTTGGGATGCCGATATTCCGAATGCGGATAGCAGCACTGTTCTTTTTAAGAAAGACGAGCCTTTTAGTCATCCCATGATTGTAAGCGGTAGTGCCAATCCAGCCTTTGCTTGGGGCGTGAATATTGGAGATTACACTCCTTTTGGTGCCGCTTTTAGTATAAACGACGTAATTGGAACCAAAACTACTCCTATTAAGCATTTCATTCTAAAGCCAGATAGCGAGCTCGAGGGAGCTTATGCTCCAGGATTTAGCTTTACCCCCACTTTTATAACCGTAATTTGGGCATTGGATAAGGAGACTGCTAAGTTTGAATATATTAACTCGGTAAGCACGACTTTGTAAGAGCAAAGGATATATTAAGAGAAAAGGCTGTTCGAAAGGACGGCCTTTTTTTTTGCTAATTAGTTCATATCATTTGCCAAGAAGCCAAAGAAATTGTTGAATGAAGAGATGGTAATCATCTAGGTTAGCTCTTATTTAATACTTTCGGGTAACTTGTATCAACTTTTCAAAAATCATATTCTCTTGGTAGCAAAGCTCAAGGGAATAGTTAGCTTCTTCAATATCAATTTCGCTATAAAAACCCAGAAAGTTCTGCCATAACTATAGAAGTGAAATTTGAAAAGCTTTCATCTGATCTGGTTCTGCCGCTATTTCTTCTTCAATTTCAAGGCTAATACTATACTAACATGCTAGCGGGCATATAAAAGATCATTGTAAAATGATCAATCTTCGCGAGCCGGCCTTTCCATTCTATTTCGCTATTAAATAGTCGCTCCTTAAAAACAACACAAACAACTATTATTCAACTATATATGTTAATA
>PZPB01000167.1 GCA_003045865.1 Bacteroidota bacterium
ATAGTTGAAGAGGGCGGAGAACTTATCTACTAATCTGCCGCGAACCTTAGTTTCAATCAATATGGTTCTTCTTTACTTATTCAAGGTAAGTTAACGGTAAAGTCGGGTGCAATAATTTCTGTTAATTCCAACGGCAAAATCATCTTCGACCAAGATATCCCCTGGATCACCAATCCTACCACTGGAAACCCCATGCGCGATATTGCTAGCTACCTTGATATAGAGGCTGGTGCGAAACTTAGAATGGTTGGTGCTAATCCAAGCTTTAAAAATCAAACCCTCCTTGAAATTCGCAAAGAGACTATTTTCAAAGATGCCGATCAAGATATCTTCGATGAAGTGCTTATTCAAAATGGTGCCCTCGAAATAGCTCCGCAAGCCTTCCTCTTTGTGGCTAGCCCCCTAAGCGTTATTGATGCTGAAATCCGTAGCACCGATCCTCAAAACTTTCACGATGGTTTACGTATCTGGAATGGAAACACCATTAATTACCTCAGAAGAGTAAACATTAAGAATGGGCATCCTGGCGTTTTGGTTTCGGGATTAGGATCTAGAGGTCACACCGAGTTTAGAGACTGCAACATTGAATTAAACTGGGATGGACTTAAATGGAATGGTGGTTTCCATAAAGTACTCAACTGCACTTTTAATAGTAACCTTCGCCATGCCATCTATGGTCAAAACCTGAATGGCACCAGTGAAATATTTAATTCCAATTTCAACTTCCTCCCATTATCTGGTATATCACCAAGTGGTTCTGCTATCGACTTACAAGGTCAAGAAGGTAGTTTACTGCAAGCCAGTGGCAATACCATCAGTGGTTTTGCGCATGGAATTAACCTCGACGATATGGACCTACGCGCTGAATGTAATACCATTCAGAATAACTATATCGGCATCAAGTCAAACAATGCCATCGTCTATTTAAATAATGAGGCCAGCAATACCATTAAACAAAGCCAATCAGCTGGTATCAATCTCATCGGCGATGAATCAGGAGGTAGCGGTATTTATCTATTAGAAGGAAACAACAAATTTCAATTCCCTTCATCTAATCTATCTACCTATAATCATGTATTAGGCCTTTGGAATTGTAACCAACCGCTTTCCGATTATACGCCTACTATGTATATGGATTTCAATTACAATCAGTTTGATATTCCTGCAAATGCAACGGTTGCTTCGCTATTCTCTCTCTCTGTCGTAAGTTGCAATAACCCATCTACCTATTTTGCTTTTAATGCAGATTTGTCGCAAAATAATAACAGCGCCCCTACCTGTGGCAATAGCGTTGTCATCGACTTCCACCCTGCTCTAGCTACCTTATCTGAACTTCCTCCTACTTTTGGAAAAGTTAGTAATGGTTCCGCTTTCGCAGAAACTCCACTATACCAAGCGCTCGATCAAGCTTTAAATAAGCTGAGCTTCGACGAGTACATCAGAGATGACCAAGATGCCTTAAATGATTTAATTCTTATTCTTCAAGGCACTATCACTAATTCTGATGCACATACTCAGGCCTATCTAAATCTTGCCTACCGTGCGATGCACCAAGCCTTAAATCAAGCTTATCAGCAAAACCAATTGATAAACAATGAAGGGGAACCTAATCCACCCATTAGCGAAATCGCAGACGTTTGCGGAATTGCCGATGATTGGCTATTGTCGCTAAACCCAGCCGACTCTATGGACCATGCCTCAATTTTCCAATTGAATCTCGATAAAGTCCACGCTTACCGCGTAGCAGGTAATTACGATGAAGCGCTTGCAGTTTTGACCAACCGAGTAAATTGGAACTTCAATTTCACACAAACCCAGCGAGCCTCTTACTGGAATTGCGTTTGTCAACAGGAAAAAGCCTATTTTAATGAAGAAATTCCTGCCGAGGAATTTGAATATGGCATCGCTCAATGTCAAAGCACTTATGCTGGCTACACTTACAAAAGAGCCATTAATCCGACTCTTATCGAAGAAACGCTTGAGGATAAATTAATTGCCTATCCACAGCCCGTCTCTCGCAACCTGTACTTAGAAAAAGATTTAGAGTTTGACCTAGAAACAACTTTCAAAGTATATAGCTTAAGTGGTGCCGCCCTTGAACTGAAAGGTGCGAGTATTTCAGGCAACAAAGTAAACCTTGACCTCTCCAACTTAAAGCCAGGTGTTTACATCCTTAAAGTTCAATCTACCAACTTTAACCAAACCCTCAGAATTCTAAAAAAATAGAGTTCTCTATCACCAAAGGCGGCCTGCGGGCCGCCTTTTACTAAGCTTTAAAAGCATTAAGACATTAACAAACATTCGCATTCCTGATTTCTGCTTTACTCCCGGTGAATTAAAACACACCGGGAGTTTTTTTGTCCCCCACCATAAATCGCGGGGCAATGAAACCACCGAATCACAACCGTAGAGACGCAATGCTTTGCGGCACTTCAATAATCACAACCCAATCCCGAAGGGGTTGAATATATTAGATTCCAAAACCTAAATTATCGAAACATTTACAACAGGAAAATTACTAAGAATCCCAGCACCTTACTCTACCGTCATGCTGAGTAAAGAGAATCTGGAATAGATTCCTTGAAGATTTGATGACAGCCACCCCGAAAAAAGCATACGAAGCTCCCTTTTTCATTTTACAGTAATTGTTATTAGTAGGTTTTCCGGCCTCAATTACGAAGAGTTAAAAACAAAACAAAAAGTTTAGCGAGTTGGAAAGTGACCAGAGGGAACTCGCCCACCGAGCTTACTTTTTGTGAAGGTTTTAAAGATGAGGAATTGGAGCCTAGATTTTTTTCCTTCTTTTTTGATCATGCAAAAAAGGAGTCT
>PZPB01000086.1 GCA_003045865.1 Bacteroidota bacterium
CTGTAGCCCGCTACAGCTGCACGATCCAGACTAGTCTTTTCCTTTTATTGAAAATCTGAGGCTCTAATTTATTGTCGAATTCACGTTATTTAGTAAATATTCAAGGCGAAGGAATGGTGAAAACCATAAAGCTTCAAAAGCAATAATTGCTATACTCTGCAAAAGTCAAAAGCCGCTTCATTTGGAGCGGCTTTTTTTTTACATGTTTTCTCTAATCCTCTGGAATAGCCGCGAGCTATAAACAAAGTCTACGATTTCGGGATTGTCGGTATTAAGAATTTGCTCACCTGTTCCCTGCCAAGCTTTAGTGCCATCTTTAATAAAAATAATGTGGTCACCTATCTCAATTACCGAGTTCATATCGTGGGTATTAATTACCGTAGTGATATTAAACTCTTGGGTAATTTCTTGCAGTAGGCGATCAATTACAATAGCCGTTTTGGGATCTAAACCAGAATTAGGTTCATCACAAAAGAGATACTTCGGGTTCATACTAATTGCCCGCGCAATAGCTACCCGCTTTTGCATACCACCCGATAATTCGGAGGGAAACTGCTTATGCACATTAGGTAAATTCACCCTTTGCAAACAAAAATCCGCTCTATCCCTTCTCTCCGAAAGGGACATGTCGCTAAACATGCTTAAAGCAAAGCTTACATTCTCCTCTATGGTTAAAGAATCGAATAAGGCATTTCCTTGAAAAACCATTCCCATTTCGGTGCGTAGCGCTTTGCGTTCCCTATTATTAAGAGCGCCAAGGGCCCGATCATCGTAAATGATTTCACCTTGATCAATCTCGTGCAAACCCACCAAACTTTTCAGAAATACAGTTTTACCTGAACCACTTTGCCCAATAATTAAATTGGTCTTCCCTTGGAAAAATGTAGCATCAATACCCTTTAGTATTTCCTTATCGCCAAAGGCTTTGTGAATGAAGTTTACCTCTATCATTAAACCAATAATAAATTCGTGAGCATATAATTTGAAACGATAATCGCTACCGAACTACTTACCACAGCTTTGGTTGAATTTATACCCACTTCAATAGCTCCTCCTTTAACAAAAAAGCCATAATAAGCTGAAATCGTGACAATTAAAAAGGCAAATACAAAAGACTTTATTAAAGCATAGGTAATGTGGTAAGGAACAAAATCAACCGTTAAACCATAAACATAATCGCTAACGGTCATTACCCCGCCCATTGAAGCAACATAACCACCCAGCACACCTAAAAACATGCTGATAATGATTAAGATGGGATTAAAAAATACTAATGCCAAAACCTTGGGTGCTATCAAATAAGAAGCGGGGTTTACGCCCATAACTTCTAAAGCATCTATTTGCTCTGAAACGCGCATACTCCCTAAAGTTGAGGCAATATTGGAACCTACTTTTCCCGCTAAAATTAGACTTACAATGGTAGGTGAAAACTCCAAAATAATACTTTCTCGTGTCGCAATGGCCACATAATAATCGGGCACTAATGGATCATCCAGGTTAAAAGCTGTTTGAATAGTTACCACCGCTCCCACAAATACGGAGATTACGGTAACCAGCGCCAAGCTATTTAAACCCAAAAGGTCTAAATCGCTAATAAAGGCTTTATAGTACATGCTTCTACTCTCGGGTTTGCGAAAAGTGCGCCCAAGCAACAAAAAGTACCTACCTAAATCGTTTAACCACTTTAATAAATACATGTCGCGAAAATAAGAGTAATTTTGCGTTAAGCCTCAATAATGAAGAAGACGATTCCAATTATTAAAGTTATCCTTATCCTAGTGATGCTTAGCTTGGTTAGCAACGCTTGCCGCAGTTTCGAAAAATGCAACTGCCCGGGTAAGTCTAAGAGTACGATTTATTAATGGCAAACTATAAATATCAGGGCTTAGAACCCTATCTCCCGCAAGGTGCTTTAGATCTTTTAGAGCCATTATTAAATAAATACCCCCTGCAGGTTTTAGTAGCCAAACCAAGGACATCAAAATTTGGCGATTATCGCTTTCCGCGGAAGGGCAGCCTTCACCGTATTAGCGTAAATGGCAATCTTAATTGCTACCACTTTTTAATTACCCTTATTCACGAATACGCACACCTTGAAGCCTATATGCTTTATGGTAAAAATATAAATCCGCACGGCGAAGAGTGGCAAGAAACCTTCCGCTTAATCAGCGCTGCCTTTCTAGAGCAAGGATTGTTTCCAGATGATGTTGGCAAAGCCTTCATCGATAGCTTGGAAAGAGGTCATGCTAGCTCTGCGCGCAGCTTAGAGCTGATGCGCGTGCTAAAAAACTACGATTCCAAAGAAACCAGTTTATCCCAACATTTGGAAGATCTAGTAGAAGGAGATTGCTTTATTTTAAACCAAAAACTCTTCCGTAAGGGAGCCCAGAGCCGCAAGCGTTTTAAGTGTGAAGAACTGCGCAGTGGCCGCTTTTACATGGTTCACCCTTTAGCAGAAGTTACCTTATATACTTTAAAGAATGATTGAATTGAACACCAATTACTACTCATCAGAATTTCGTTTGGGAATAGTTGGCGGCGGTCAACTTGGTAAAATGTTATTGACCGAAACACAGCGCTTGGATATTAGTACCAAAATTTTAGACCCTGCTGCTAATGCGCCCTCTCGCATAGGCTCGAAAGAGTTTGAGCAAGGCTCACTGCAGGACTATGACACGGTTTATAATTTCGGTAAAGACTGCGATGTTATTACCATTGAAATCGAAAACGTAAATACCGAGGCCTTAGCCCAGTTGGAAAAGGAAGGCAAAAAAGTTTTTCCGCAAGCAGCCCTTATTGATTTGATCAAAAATAAAATTACCCAAAAGGAATTCTATCAAGCACAAGGCATTCCCACGGCGGATTTTAAAACCTACACCTCTAAAGCCGAGCTTATTAAGTCCTGCGAAGAGTTCACTTTAACCTACCCTTTTGTTTGGAAAGTTGCCACTGGTGGTTTTGATGGACGGGGAGTATCAATAATTCGCAGCAAGGAAGACCTGAACGATTTACCCGATGCCCCTTGTTTATCGGAAGATTTAGTGCCTTTCGAGAAGGAAATCGCCGTAATTGTGGCTCGTTCTGAAAAAGGTGAAGTAAAGGCCTTCCCAACAGTGGAAATGGACTTCCACCCAAGCGCTAACTTGGTTGAGTTTGTTTTCAGTCCTGGTAATTTAAAAGCCGAAATAAGCGATGCGGCCCAAATTCTCGCCAAGCACATTGCCGAGAAACTTGGCTTAGTGGGCATCCTTGCGGTAGAAATGTTTCTTACCCAAAGTGGCGAATTATTAATTAATGAAGTAGCTCCGCGTGTACACAATAGCGGCCACCTCAGCATAGAGGGAAATATCTGCTCACAGTTTGAGCAGCATTTACGCGCCATCTTAAACCTGCCATTGGGCGATACCCAAACCATTCAGCCTGCGGTTATGGTTAACCTAGTGGGCGAAGAAAATTATTCTGGCCCCGTAAAATATCAAGGCATTGAAGAGTTAATGGCCATGTCGGGGGTTTATGTTCACCTTTATGGCAAAGCCGAAACGCGTCCCTTTCGGAAGATGGGACATGTAACCATTATCGCTCCGAATTTAGAAGAGGCGCGGAGCAAAGCAAAAATTGTAAAAGAAAGCATTAAGGTAATAAGTATATGAGTGCAATAGTAAGTATCATTATGGGCAGCAATTCTGACCTCCCAGTTATGCAAGACGCTATCGACGTTTTAAGAGAATTGAAAATTGAGCCCGAAGTAAAAATTGTATCGGCACACCGTACCCCCGAGCTTATGTTCGACTTCGCCAAAAATGCGCATTTACGTGGCATTAAGGTGATTATTGCGGGCGCGGGTGGCGCGGCTCATCTCCCCGGAATGGTGGCTTCCCTTTCTCCTTTACCCGTTATAGGGGTGCCGGTAAAAAGTCGCAACTCTATCGATGGTTGGGATTCCGTTTTATCCATATTACAAATGCCCGGTGGTGTTCCCGTGGCCACGGTTGCCCTAGATGGGGCCAAAAATGCAGGAATCTTAGCCGCACAAATTATCGGCTCCAATAGTGCAGAAGTGTTGGAAAGAATTATTGCCTACAAAAAGGGTTTAGGCGACAAAGTAATGGCAGCGGGCGAAGATTTGAAGTATTAATAGATTTAATATTCTTGTAAAAGCGAGGTGCCTTCTATAAATTCTTTAAAAGCGACATTAAAGGCTCTTTCTTGCGATTAGCCACGGGTATGCGACTACCATCCTCTAAAATTAGATAGCCGCCATCGGTTTGTACGTACTTCTTTAAGTAGTTTACGTTTACCAAGTGTGATTTATGGATGCGGAAAAAAGAATAACCTTCTAACATAGCATCAAATTCCTTTAAGGTTTTGGAGGCTAGTAAATTCTTTTCTCCATTAATAAAGAATGTGGTGTAATTGCTGCTGCTCTCCAAGCGGATAATATCAGAAAGGCGAATTACATGCATTCCTTCCGAGGTGGGAATTACGATTTTTTTCGGGCTATCAGAGGCTTGACGAATATTCTCTACTAAAACATTAAAACTCGCCGAACGCTTGGGCAAGCCCTTATTGTCTTCTACTTTGCGCACCGCTCGTACTAATTCTTCTGGATCAACGGGTTTTAATAAATAATCGAGGGCGCTAAATTTAATGGCCTGAATAGCAAATTCATCGTGAGCGGTTATAAATACCACGGCTGGTTGTTGTACCCCTTCTGCCGAAAGGTGCTCTAATAAATCGAAACCGCTTTCGCCCGATAAGTCGATATCTAAAAAAATTAAATCGGCCGGATTAGCGGCTAGCAAGCTTTTACCTTCTGCCACACTGGAGCCGATGCCTACAATTTCCACTTCGGGACAAAAAAGATCCAGCTTACCTTTTAAGGATTCTTGCGAATTCTTTTCATCGTCGATTATTATAGCCTTTAGCATTTTTATATATTTTGAATTGGTAGTTTAATAATTACTGTGGTGCCGCAGGCTTTGCCATTTTCGTCCATCTTATCGATGATATTCAAAGCCACTTCACCTTTTATAGAACGTTGCAATAAAGCAATCCTGTCTTTATTAATTTGGGTTGCCATACTGCGATGACCCTTAGTACTAAGTTCCGACTTTTTAGCCGATCGCCCCACACCGTTATCATCAATTATGCAGCATAAATTATCCCCATCCACTTTAAAACTAATCTTTAAAAGCCCTGGCCTATCTAAAGGTTTCAGTCCGTGTAAAATTGCATTTTCAACATGGGGTTGGATTAACATTGGAGGAAGTCCAACATCATAATCAATCTCCTCATCTAGCTCCAGCTCGTATTCAAACTTATCGCTGAATCGAAGCTTTTCAAGTTCAAGGTAGTTTTTAAGAATGGAAAGCTCCGTTTCAACAGGGTGAACATGCTCCATTGATGATTCAAGGGTTAGCCTCATTAATTTTGCGAAATTGTTGAGATAGCGAACCGCCTGTTTTGCATCCTTCACAAAAATAAAACTGCTAATACTATCTAAGGCATTAAATATAAAATGGGGGTTCATTTGCAGGCGTAAAGCTTTCCTTTCCATGTCTAAAAGCTCGTTTTCCAAACTTAAGCGTTGCTGCGTTTTCAGCCAGCGGTCGCGTACAATAAAGGTGGTCAAAGCCAAGATGCCTAAAATTAAAATACTGATAAACCACCAGGTGCGCCAATAGGCTTCTTTAATCTCGAACGCATAGACCTGAGAATTATTCGGCCAAGTCTGCCAAGCATATCTACTTTGTAATTCGAACTGATACTGCCCTGCCGCTAAATCGGGATAAAAAGACTCGCCAAAATTACCCACGTAATTCCAAGCGCTGGACAAGCCCACTAAGCGATAACGATACTGAATGAAATCTTGCCGATAAAGGTTTTTACTGCCATAATTAAGACGTAAGTAATTATAATTATAGGGCAATTCTAAGTTTAAAGGTAAAATATCAAAGGCCGCCGTGTCTTGGCAAAATTGCAGCAGATTTTCATTGGTGCTTTGCAATCTATTAATGGCTTGTAATTCCGCCCTTTTAGAAAGCGAGGTTTGCAGGTTTAAAATTTCTAAATTTAGTATAAACAACCCCTTAGTACTTGCATACACAATACCTTCTTTGGTGCTGAAGCTAGCATTTAAACTCGCATTAGCTTTTAAGAAATGTAGCTTAACTGGAGTCTGACTCTGCCTGGACAGCGATAGTTCGCGGTAATTCACAATACCCTTATTCGTGCCTAGCCAAATCTCGCCGCGCCATTCTTGAATGTCGCGTATTTCCGCAAAATCCAAATCGCGTAAACCAAAATGCAGCAACTTATCTCCTCTCAAATCAAAAATCCCATCACTGGGAGTCCCTATTAATAAGCGATCTCCTTTAAGGGGTAAAAAAGAACTAAAGTTTATGCTATCCAATTTCAATCCCCCATACTCACGAAAAGCCTGCCATTGCCCCTCTTTTAAGCGCCATAAGCCCTCGGTGTAAGAAGCGAACCATAAGGCACCAGCGGCATCTTTTTTAATTGAAAAAACTGTCGCTCGGGCTAAGTTTTCCTCAAAACTAATATTGGTAAATCGTCCTTGGGCGTAGCGATAGATACCATCACCCGCTCCCAACCAAAGCTCATTATTATGGGCAATTAAGGAGAAAACGAAGCCATTCAAACCCAGTTTTTCCATGGCGCCACTTTCTGTATCGAAGCGGTATAAGCCCGCTTCCGTGCCAATGTAAATGTCATTTTGAAAAGCCGCCAAGCTGAGAATAAATCC
The DNA here is from genome assembly GCA_003045865.1 of Bacteroidota bacterium. Classification (GTDB taxonomy): domain Bacteria; phylum Bacteroidota; class Bacteroidia; order Flavobacteriales; family Schleiferiaceae; genus Croceimicrobium. Next base: position 6,767 of record PZPB01000086.1, read on the forward strand.
TAAATCAAAACTTTTAACTAATTGATAACTAGCATCATAAATCTCTAGTCCGCGCTCGGTACCGGCAAAATACTGTCCGCCCATTTTATAGGTACAAAACACACCATATTTAGAATCGAGCTTGAAGCTGGCTAGATCTTCTAATTTCATTAGCCCTTCCCTTAAAATAAGATAAATCACCCCGTTGGAGCTGATAAAAACATCCTTAATATCAGAAGTCAAAAGACGAGCAGAATAGGGAATCTTTAGACTATCACCTTCTGTATTGAGGTACAAATGACTTTGGCCAAGGAAAAGTTGAAAAGAGGCATTTTGCGTATAAGCTTGGATACGAATCGAATCATCGAAGGAAAAACTCTTACTTAATTGCGCATCTGTGTAAACGGTATCGTTAATAATTACACTCTGGGCATTCGCTGTCGCTAGAAGCGCAGTTATTTGAAATCTTGTTTTTTCCCAATCGCCTTGCGCCTTTCGCCATAAATTTCGTCCACTTTGCAAGAATAAAGATCCTTTAAAAAAAGTGAAATCGTCAATTGTCGAAAGTGGGTTTGAAATGGATACCAAAGAATCCTTAGCCAAAGCGTATAATCCCGAATTAAGCAAGAGATACTTTTCCTTAAACACTTTTAATTGTTTAATGGCAGCGCCTTCTGGCAAAGGATATTCTTTTATGGTTAGGCCATCATAAAACCAAAGCCGTCGTCCGTTATGAAACCAGATTTGACCCTGCGCATCACTCTGCACATCCAGTAAAACTGGAAATTCTTCTAAGCCATAGTTTTCATAGCTTCTGCCATCATAACGCAATAGTCCTGCCCCCTCGGATGCCATCCAAATATAGCCATCGGAACCTTCCGCAATAGCGTTTATTACGCGGCTCGGCAAACCCGCCTCCAAGTCTATTTTACTGAAATTATAGTCTTGGGAAAAGCATGGTAAAACGCTTATTAAAAGTATAAGTATGAGAGCCGCTTTTTTGATAGTCTTAATTCTAATTAGCTTTAATGCTGGAGGGGAGAAAAATACAGAATTTATCTCCCATGGAAAGAATAATCTTTTTAACGTTTCTAATTCCCTTTTGCTTGTGGAGTCAAAACCCACTTGATCAAAAACCGGATGCTCGTTCATTGGCCTTAGGCGGAAGTGGCCTAGCCCAAATTGACGCTTGGAGCGGTATTAATAATCCCGCTGCCCTAGCATTTTTAGATGCTAATTTTCTCAGTAGCTCTCATCGTCAGGTATTTGGAATAGAGGCTTTGCAGAAATCAGCCCTTTGCGGAAATTTCAAAAGCTTTGGCCAGCAAGTCGCCTTGAGCTTAGAGTATTTCGGTTTTGAATATTTCAACCAGAGTAAAATTATGCTCGCCTACGGACAGAAACTTAGTAAAAGCATTGCCCTTGGCTTACGACTCGGCTCCGAAGCCTATTATATTGAAGCAGGCAGCAGCGGCTGGGTGCCTTCGGTCGAATTTTTTCTTTTTGGAAAAAGTGCCTCAAAATTACAATACGGTCTTGCTGTTAAAAACCCCTTCTCGCGGAAGCTTTCGCAAGAATACCGTTTAAAACCCAGTAGCTTTTCCTTAGGATTTCTCTATCTTCTTAAAAAGGAGCTTCACTTTTCCTTTGAGGCCGAAAGCGCTTGGAAGGAATCCCTCCGATTAATGTCGGGCTTGGAATATGAAATTAGCAAAGGGCTCTTTTTTCGACTGGGAAGCAATTATTCTGATCAATTAAACTTTAGTGGCGGAGCGGGTTTGCAATGGCATAAATTCAGACTAAACCTTTCCTATTTGCAATCGAATGCTTGGGGATCAGAAATGTGTATTGACTTAAACTTCCAACTCTGATGCAAAACAAGCTTCTAATACTTTTACTACTTACCCTTTGTTTTTCTAGCCTTAAAGCCCAAGAAGATGTCGAATCCAACCAAGCCCGTTGGGAAGAACAATTGAGTGAAAACCCTGACTCGGATATAGATCTATATCAATGGGCGGAGAGGTTTTCCTTATTTGAAGAGAACAAAAAATCACTCAACTTTAGCGGTCAAGAAAAATTGTTATCTCTTCCCTATTTAGATGTTTTTAAGGTTAATAATATCCTCCAGCATATTAAACATACCGGACCAATTCTTAGCCCAGAAGAGCTGCGCTCTATCAAGGGAATTGACAGTAGCACTGTGATTTTACTCTTAAAGGACTTTAACTTAAAAGCACGTGATACCAAAGAAAAAATCTACTGGCCAGCGGTGCTTAAATACGGACGTCATCAAATATTTTTAAGAAGCACTAGCGGACTGGAAAAACGCGCAGCGTATAACAGGCCTCCTGAAGAGGGTGGTTTTATAGGATCGCCTCAAGACTATCTAATTCGTTACCGTTTTGCCTACCGCGATAATTTACAAGCGGCTTTTAATCTTCAAAAAGACGCTGGTGAACCTTGGCAACAAAATGGCCGTAATCTGGGCTTCGATTTTTTTAGCGGACATATTGCATTACGAAATTATGGCATAATTGAAGAACTAATAATCGGTGACTATAACGCCGAATTTGGTCAAGGTTTGGCGTTGTGGTCGAGCATGAGTTTAGGACGATCTTTTTCTGCGGTGGATATAAAACGCTATGGCAGAGGTATTGTACCCTATGCCGGTAGCGATGAAAATCGTTTTTACCGCGGAATCGCCAGCAGCCTGAAATGGGAGAAGCTTCGTTTGGAACTTTTTCTTTCGCATAAAAAAATTGATGCACGACTTGGTTCTAATCTTGAAGGCGACAGCCTTTTTACCGAAAGTTTGGGCGGAAATGGTCTTTACCGCACCTTGAGTGATATGGAGAAGAAAGATCGCAATCGTCTCAGCAGCATGGGCGGCCGCATTGAGTTCCGTAGTTCCAGTATAGACATTGGCCTCAATTATCGCCACGAAAGCTTAGCCATACCATTGACGCCCTCTACTCGGCTATACCAAATGAAAAATTTTAGTGGCAATAATCTACAGAACCTGAGCTTAGATTGGAATTACATGTACCGCAGTTTCAATCTTTTTGGCGAGTTAGCTCTCGATGTCGAAAAAGACATGGCTTACTCTTGGGGCTTTCAAACCATTCTTTTAGATAATCTTCGCTTTAGCTATCACTATAGAAACCTCGGCCTTAACTATCAAAGCTTTTGGAATGCACCTTTTGCGGCCAAAGGCACCGCGGGAGAAAAAGGCCACTATCTAGGTTTTGATTGGCAAATAAATCGCAAGCTGAATTACAATAGCTTTTTTGATCAGCAAGAATTTCGTTGGATTTCCTATGGTGAGAGCAGCCCTAGCAAGGGCTTCGATTGGCAAAATAATTTGAAGTACCAGGTTGATTATAAAAGAGATCTTAGCCTAAGACTAAGCTATCGCGAAGCTAAATCGGCGACATATCGCCAAGGAAGCTTAGCATTAAACACCAATCAACAATTTCATTTGCGCCTGCAACTCGAAGATAGAAGACTGCGAAAATTAGAAAGTAAAACCACCCTACAAATTAAAACTGTTGGCCTTGGTGAGCAAGCGCAAAGCGAAGGCTTTATGGTAGCCCAAGATTTTAGGCATTCGCTGAGGAACAGTAAGCTTAAAATTAGCTATCGTTTTGCTCTGGTAAATAGCCCTAATTATGCCAGTAGATTGTATAGCTATGAAAGAGATTTGTATTTAAGCTTCTCAATTCCCGCTTATTATGGTGAAAGTTTTCGATTCTTCATTTTGGGCGATTGGCAAGTAAACGAACATCTTAAAGTACAAGCAAAGTATGCTCTTAGCTATTTTTACGATACAGAAAGCATCAGTTCTGGCAGCAATGAAATTCAAGGACCAGTTCGATCCGATATTCGTGCGCAGATCGTTTTAAAACTATGATTTTGAAATTAGGCAGCACTTTAAGGAAATGCCACTATAAGAATCAAGCCTCTAAATCTTTTAAAAACCAAAGATTACAGCCTGAATGTCCAAATTGGGTTAGAGGCTTATCCAAACTTACAAAGCCTGCTTTGTGATACATGCTTACTGCTTTATCAAACTCCGGTAAACTTTCGATGTAAATTTTAGAATAAGCAAGCTGACGAGCACTTTCCATACACTTCTCTAATAAGGCCTTGCCAACACCCTTTCCCCTAGCATTGGCATGAAGATAGAATTTCACTAATTCAGTGCAATCATCATCTAAACCTTCGGTGGGATAAATACCACAACAGCCTTCAATCTGACCATTAACCTCGGCTATCCAGAGAACGGACTGCCCTGTTTTAAAAAGATCGTACAAATTATCCGTGGTCGGATCTGAATAAACTGTCCCTACTTTCTGAGCATTGAATTCGATAAAAACCCCACGAATAATTTCTGCCAAGCGAAAGTTATCATCTTCCTTGATTAACCTAAGTTTCAATTTATCCATCTTAATCTTGACCCTTTTTTAACGTGAGTTCGACGAAAATATAGAGTTTAAGCTTTCACATCAAACTCAGGTCATTTTATATCCTTTTTATTTACCCCATCAGGTAATCCCTTCGGAAAACGCGCAAATAGAGACAGTTCATCTAGTGTAAGATCTTGTTCATCACTAAAACTGTTTCTCACAATATTTTCATGAATGAGATTTACGGCAATCAGATTTAGAAAGGCTGTACCAACTGCCAGTTGGCCATGCGTTAAACTCCAAGCTAAGAAGCCAGCAGTTGTCCAGTAACTTCTATTTGGTTTTGCGTATTGCAAATCAAAGCCCGAAACG
>PZPB01000087.1 GCA_003045865.1 Bacteroidota bacterium
CTAGCTTTGATGCGTTCGGTATCGGAGAAATACGACATTTACGAATCTTAGGATTAGCTTTTGAAGGTTTATTCGCTTAATTACTTGCACAGAAGGCTTTCTTTTTAAGTTTAAACTATTTGGGCGGCTTCATATATAAATTGCGATTAATAGGTGAATGTTTGCTTTTAATGCTTTTGGGTAATACTTTAGAAGCCTGATTTAATAAACCAACAATCTTGCTTCATTCTATTCCAAGACGCACTTTAAAAATCGGTCTTATTATTTTTTCTGTGTTTGCTTCTTCGAGCGCATCTGCGCAAGCGTGGGAAGAAAGCACTTGTGCCAAAGCTGCCCGAGTTTTAAAGGTGGTTGAGGAGTTTCACTTTGCGCCCAAAGCCTTTAATGAGAGTCTTTCGGCAGAAATATTCACCTTATTTATTGACGGTGTAGATGCCGATGGAAGCTTCTTTACCGAAGAGGATTTACAGTCTTTAAATTCCCTAGCTTCAGAACTATACAAGCAAATAAAAGATAGCGCCAGCTGCGAATTTATTGGAGCAGTTAATACGGTTTATGGGCAACGTCTTCAGAGTTTTGCTAAATTAATTGAAGCTTTTGGGCAGGAGAAATTAGATTTAAAGACGCTTGCTAATTTCAAAGAAAAAACCACTGGCCAAAATTTTAAGGAGCAGCAGTGGCAAAGTTATTGGCGAAACTACTTTCAGATGCGCGTACTTTTTGCGCTCGATGCGCGTAACGATAGCCTTGTAAACGCAGAGCTTCCATCACCATCTGAAGTTCAAGCGGTGCAGACCAAGGTTGCAGAGGGGATTTTATGTCGCCTGCAAGACCGCATTAACCGTGAAGATTTGCGCTTACAATATTTAGAAGAGGAATTATTGGATGCGGTAACCAAGGTTTTTGGTCCGCATAACAGCTATTTCAATCGCGATCAGGAGCAAGATTTTAAAGTTTCCTTAGCGGAAGAAGCGCGTAGTTTTGGTTTCGACTTCTATCGTAATGACCTCGACCAACTTGAAATTAGCAATGTAAATCCCGGTGGCTCGGCCTGGAATTCGAATGCCTTAAACGAAGGCGATGTAATTGTTAGTATCAATACCGGCGAGGAAGAAATAAGCGAATTCAACTGCTTGTCAACTAGTCTTTTGCGCAGTCAATTAGTGAATAGTGAGAAAGTAGAATTGGTGGTACGAAAGAAAAGCGGTGAAGAAAGTAGCATTATTCTCGAGAGCAGCGTTAGTGCCGTAGAAGAAAATCGCATTCAAAGCTTTATTCTTAAGGGAGCGAGAAAAATTGGCTATATCTATTTGCCATCTTTTTATGTGGGCAATGAAGAATCAGAAATGGTTAGTGGTTGTGCCACCGATATTGCACGCACGCTAATCCGCTTAAAGCGTGAAGGGATTGAAGGACTAATTCTCGATTTACGTGATAACGGCGGCGGCATGATGGGTGAGGCAATTCGCATGGCTGGCCTCTTCGTAAATTATGGCGCACTGAGTATTTATTGGGACGGTAAGGAGCCACCGCTAACCTTGAAGGATCCTGATAAAGGTGTGGTTTATAATGATCCTCTTATCGTGATGGTTAATAGTTTTAGCGCATCTGCCTCCGAGCTTTTTACGGCGGCTTTACAAGATCACAATCGTGCCCTAATTGTTGGCAGTCCCACTTATGGAAAAGCCACGGTTCAGCAAATTATTCCCATTTCCTTTGCCGCTGCTGCAGATGCGCAAGTAACGCAAGATGGAGCACTTAAACTTACAGTAGCGGCTTTTTACCGCGCTACGGGCAATAGTCACCAAAAAGAAGGCGTAATTCCTCATATTCATTTACCCGATTTCACGGAGGCATTAGCTTATCGCGAGATTAATGAGCGCTATGCTTTGGAAAATAGACCTATTACTAAAAAGACCTATTATACCCTGCTACCCGAGTTTCCTACTGAAACTTTAGGGCAAAAATCGCGCAGTCGCCTTGCGGCAGATAGCAATTGGTTAGGCATAACCTCTTTGCAAGTGAAGGTTAGGGAATGGAACGAAGGACAGAGCATTCCTTTGGGCTATTTGGATTTCATGGCCTATCTGAACCAGAACGATTTACAAGATGCTTTTGATGCGATTAGCTTTGAAACTAGTATTTATGCCATTGAAAGACCGGCTTATTTAAAGGAGTTGGCGATCTATGGATTAGAAGAAGAATTAGAGCAAAGCTTTCAGATAGAAAGTATCAACGAAGATATTTATATACAAGAGTCTTATTTAATAATGAATGATTTTTTAACCCTAAAAACCAAATAAACATGCATTACGTCTCACGCTTTTTTTACGCCTTTTTTTTAATAATTGGTATTAACTCTCTGTCCGCTCAAAACACCCAAGCGGCGGTCGATTACATGTCTACTATGAATGAGCATCTGGGTGATATAAAAGGAGAGACTTGGCGTTATTTAAAAGCCGCCACCCAAGGAAAAAGTGCGCGTAGAGTAGAAAGTAAAAGACAGCAACTAATCAGTGAATTGCAAGATGTAAGGTCAAATATAAGTAAGACTTCTACCTTTGAAGGTGATCCAAATTTGCGCGATGAAGCCCTAAATTATCTCGGTTTAACCATTACGGTTATTAAGGGAGATTTTGAAAAGATTTTGGATATGGAAGAAATTGCCGAGCGTTCTTACGATGATATGGAGGCCTTTCTTTTAGCTAAAGATTTGGCCAATGCGAAATTAGATAGTGCCGCTGAGATTTTTTCTAAAGCCCAAACTGATTTTGCCGCAAGAAATAATATCACTTTGGTAGAAGGCGAGCAAAGTAAACGTGACGAGAAGATTGCCAAAGCCAGTAAAGCCCTCAAATATTACAATGAAATTTATCTAATTACTTTTAAAGCAACCGTGCAAGAGTCTTATGTTTTGGATGCCTTAAACCGCAACGACCTTATTAGTTTAGAGCAAAGCACTAATGCCCTAGATTTGGCAGCTAAGGAAGGTTTAGAGAAGCTGAAAACGGCGGAAAAATTTGGTAGCGACCCTAAGTTAATCTTAGCGGCCCAACAATTAATGGAGTTTTACAGCCTTGAAGCGAGCCGCGATTTCCCGAAAATTGTAGACTTCTATTTAAGGAAGGATAAGTTTGATAAGCTGGCGGCGATGATGGAAACCAAGAAGCAAAAAGACCTTACTCAAGAGGAAGTTGATGCTTACAATCAGGCTGTAAACGATTATAACAAAATGATTCCCCAGTTTAACACATTAACCGAGCGGTCTAATGAAAAGCGCGGGCAAATGCTAGATCGCTGGAACAAACGCGTGGAAGAGTTTTTTGAAATTCACGCTTAGGTTATTTTAATTGAAATTTTGATTAGCCATCTTGTTCTTTTTTTTCGCTTACGCAGATGCGTAGGAATTACAATCAGGGAAGGAAGGCAGGCTATTTAACATTAGATTTTACGTCGAACTAAGGTCAGTAGACTGGTTGTTAGGAATAAAATTCTTGCGACTTAATTTAGACTGATCAACTTCTGCAGAAAACCGCTTTTCAGAAGAGGCTTAAAAGGAATTTCTAATAAAAGTGAAAATCCTACATCTAGCTTATTTGTTGTGGCCTACTGCAGCTGAACGATCTAGATTGGTAGTTCTCTTTTTTACAAATCTGAGGCTATAATTTACAGTGGAACTGAGCTGAGTTTAAGAACAGAGAAATTTGTGGTATTACGTACTTTTGATCTTTTTTCTTGGAATTAAGATTCCATTATGTCTTGCAGGGGAAAAATACTATCGTTGCTTTAATTGAAATTAAAAGGAGCGAAAAGTTTAATCCTAAAATGATAAAGTGGCTTAGGTATGCAGGTGTTGGGGTGATTTAGCTACTAGTGATAATTAAAATCGTAAACACGTATTAGGCCATATTTGGCGGCAAGGTCTAGGCGTAAAATGCTTTTGGAACGTCATTGCTTTTAGCCTTTAATTTTTTGCTGCAAGCAAATAAGCATTAAAGATGCGCCTACTGGGGAGAGATTAAGAGTTTCACAGGCACTAATTTTCTAAATTGCCTAACCTTAATTTAATCTCTTAAAAACCAGAGTTATGAAAAATGTTATTGCTGGCATCGTATTGCTTTTTGCTCCCTTTCTAAAAGGGCAAACAGTACTTAACGAACCTACCCTTAAAAGAAATTCGGTCTATTTTGAAGTAATTGGATACGAAGCCCTACTCTACAATGTTGGTGTTGAGCGCATTGTGTTAAGCGCAGGTAAACATAAGATATCCACTGCAGTGGGCTTTCAATACAATAGGGATGATTATGCTGAATTCAGCCTTGAATCAAGTTTGAGTTTTTTACCACAAGTGAGTTACTTATACGGGCGTAAGCATCACTTGGAGTTGGGAGCTGGTGCATCCATTAAGTTAAAACCTTTTGTAGTTTATCCGATGAGAATTGGCTACCGCTTCCAAAAACCATCAGGAGGTTTGCTGTTTAAAATAGCTTTTACGCCAATCTATTTTCCCAATTTATTCTTCGGATCTTCAATTCTCCCTTGTGGAAGCTTGGCGCTTGGTTACACTTTTTAAAGTAAGTAGATAGGTCTTCTTATCATTTTGCTAACCAATTTAAATTAACGAGAATGTTACGTTATGTTTTTAATTTGGGATTAGATAGAATATATGGAGTAAGGCATATTGTATGATAAAAAAAAATAATTATTTTTTGAACTTAGGAGTAGATTAACAAAGCATGCTCCAAAAATAAAGCTAATTATGAATTTAGATAATTTCTTTGATATTAAGTTAAATTAATTATATTCATACTTGTAAATATGATTTTTAAGGGCTAGAATATCTGTCTAAATAATACCTTAAATAAACTTTAACTCATTAGAAAAAAAAGTCATTTCAATTTTAGCGTGTATGGTTATTAGTACGACCTTAAGCTTTGGTCAATTCACCTTCGGCGTTTCACCGGGCCTCGTACTTAATAGTGCCTATTTCGGTTACAAAGTAAATAAATTTGTGCCCTATTTCGGTTTGCAGGTTTTAAAAGCAAATTTCGGTTATGAAAACACGGGCCAAGAGTTTGATTATAACTTAGGTCAAGTGGTACCTTATACAGAATCTTCGAACTTCTCCGGGAGCCTATTTATTCCGAACCTTGGCTTAAAGTACTTTTTAAAGGAGCAAAACAAGATCCAGTCTTATGCTTCACTTAATTTATCAAAACCCTTTCTCTCGGGAAAGATTGAATATGATGGAGTAGAAGATCAGAACTTTAAGGAGACGGTTAAAAATATTAGTCTTTGGGGAGCAGAAGTTAGCTTCGGTGTCGAGTATTTTTTCGATGAAAACTTTAGCTTGGGAGGTGAATTTGGTTTAAGATACTTTCATCTTAAATATGAAGAGCCGAATGATAGGCAAATCTTTAATCCTAATTCGGGTGATACTCAAACAGTACAAGTCGAGGACAGTTTTAAGTTTAATATGAGTCCTACCTATTCTAAAATTTCGCTTAACTATTATTTTTAAGCCCAAGGGTCCCACGAGATTGACCATTAAGTCATTTTAAAATTAACCCCTGCGTTTCCTAAGAAAAGCAGGGGTTTTTAATTATGATCATTGCGTGAGATTAGCTCTTAACCCAACGTATTTTTTCAATGCTATTATCTTTTTCCACTTGGATAAAATAAACACCGCTGCTTAAAGCGGCAGCATCAACATCAGTTTGAAGACCATTTACAACTTGACTAATAACCAATTGACCAGTCGTATTAAATACCTTTAGACTCTTAATCATGGTTGGGCTTTCGATATGAAATTCACCTTGACCCGGATTAGGATAGATTTTCGCAGTACTTGCTACGGTTTCGTTTAAACCAATATTGGCAGCTTCACCAAAAACATTATCAAAATAAATAACTTGGTCAGAACCACGTGCTTGGAAATCTGGGAAAACCACTAACTGATCGTAGTCTGGCGTTAAGCCAATATGAGATGAAAAGTCGAAGGTAAGTTGTTCCCACTCATTGATTTTTGTGTTCGCCACTTTAATTTCTCCTAATGACCAGCTATCAGGACGAACCAATTTAATACCTACGTCGCTAATTTCAGATTTCCACACCATTATGCGGATTTGCGCATTATTGGCATTGATGTCGAATGAGCCCGTACCGGCACCATGTAAAGTTTCACAACCTGCCCATGGCTGACCTGCTTGCAATGCAGTAAACTTGGCTACTGTTGCAGAAGGGTTCAAACCCGTTGGGTCTGGGTTGGAAACAATCTCTAAGGCAGGATTTACATCATTTTCGAAAACAGTCCATGTCCAGTTGCCGCCTTCGCCGCCAGGTTCAAAATCAATAGGTCCGTTTTGCGCAAAGGCAAAAACGGGTAGTGCTAATGCTAAAATAGTTTTAGTAATTGTATGCATATAGTTTTTTTTACACGTTCCCTTTAGTGGGTTTGTTATGGTAAATATAACTATAAGCACGTAAAAAGCAAGCTTTTTTTTAAAGTGTACTGAAAACATTTTTAGGCCCTATTTTTAACAGCTTAGAGCTGTGTTAAGTGCGGTTTTGTAAAACTTACATTTGTTGAATCGACCATTATGTAAGCTTTTCAAAGCCATATAGCTACCAATTTTTAGAGAGAATTTTATTTTCCACTCATTCTAAGTAAGCGAAAAATAAAGGTTTTGGCAGGCTTGAAAAAAAAATGTTTTGACCCTTTGCTTATAGTTGTTTTAACTACAAGTATTTTTTTTAGCTTGCGCTAGAATTGGTTTTAGTACTAAAAAGGATTTTCAATTGTTCGTAATCCAGTAATTGACGAGACAGACAGTATTACATATCACAAAGCTTATTTATTGTCCATAAAATTTTAAATTAGAAATGAAGAAATTTTTACTTTTCCTGAGTCTTATTAGCTTTCAGCTAGGCTATGCCCAAAGCCTACCCTTTGATTTTGAAAACGCAGCAACCAATCCAAGTTTTGTCGATTTTGATGGCGGAGCAGTGAGTATTGTGGCTAATCCCTTATCGGCTGGTGTAAATACCAGTAGCTCCGTAGCACGTATGGTACGTAATGGTGGTGCTATATGGGCAGGAAGCAAGGTGGTTTTAGCTTCCAATCTTAGCTTTTCGGTGCTTACCAAAATAACAATGAAGGTTTACACCACGGCTCCCGTGGGAACGGTTGTGAAAATGAAATTAGAAGGCGCTGGCGGTCCCTCAGTAGAAGTAGATGCTTTTACATCTGTTTCGGGAACTTGGGAAACGCTAGAATGGATTTTTGCGGGTACACCGAATTATCTAAATGAAATAGCTTTCATGTTCGATTTCGGCAATGTAGGTAATGGTAGCGCGAGTTCTACTTTCTACTTCGACGATGTGGCGCAAGTACAAGGTCCAACCGCTCCTACATTATTGTCTTTACCAATCGATTTTGAAAATGGTTTTGTTAATACCGACTTTCTAAACTTTTCAGGAGCCATTACTAGTATTGTTGCCAATCCGGTAAAGACTGGAATTAATACCAGTGATACAGTGGCCGAGTTAATTAGATATGGTGGTGATATTTGGGCAGGAAGCAAGATCTTACTTAATAGTAATCTTGATTTCTCTACCATGTGGCATATTTCTATGAAAGTATATACCACGGCCCCAGTAGGAACTCGGGTTAAATTACAATTAGAAGAACCGACAGGAATGGAAAGTTTAGATGTTTTAACTTCGGTATCTGGTGCTTGGGAAACATTAACTTGGAATTTTTACGGGCAGCCTAGTAACACCTTTAATCGCATTGCCTTTTTATTCGATTTTGGAAATGTAGGCAATGGTACGGCGAACTCTACCTTTTTGTTCGATGATATTGAGCAGTTTGTAGGACCTGCGCCTGCACCGCCCGTTCCGGCCGCAATGCCAATCGATTTTGAGTCGAGCGTTCAAACCTCAGATTTCATTAATCAGTTTGGAGCCTATACTACTATTGTTCCCAATCCTGCCCCGACAGGTATTAATACGAGCGCAACGGTAGCAGAATTCCTTAAAAGTGGTGGACAAGTTTGGGCGCGTAGTTTATTACAATTGACAGCTAACCTCGATTTTTCTAATTTGAGTGCTATCACCATGAAAGTTTACACTGATGCACCTGTGGGTACAACACTGAAGCTAAAAGTAGAAAGTACCAATTCGGGTGCGGCTAATGAAAAGGATGTAGTTACTACAGTTTCGGGCGCATGGGCTACTTATACTTGGGATTTTGCCGGAGACCCTCCTGTTTATAACGTCATAACTTTTATGTACGGCTACGGGGTAGTTGGAAATGCTTCTCCTACTTCTACTTTTTATATCGATGATATCTTGCAAACCAATGCTAATGGGACAGTTGGTTTAGAGGATTTAAAATCTGCTAATCAGCTTAAAGCTTTTCCTAACCCCGCCAAGGATTATTTTACAATCAGTGCAGATGCAGAGATCATCCAAACTATTTCGCTCTACGATTTAATGGGCAATCAGGTTTTGGTGGAAAAGCCTAATAGTAATACTACTACTTTAAATGTCGCACATTTACCAAGTGGCCTTTATGTAGCAGTTGTTAGCACTCCAGCGGGTGAGAACAGAATTAAATTGCTGATAGACTAGAATCGACCTTGTAGTGGCTTTAAGCCTTTTTTTGGTCTTTGTTTAAAACTGATATCCGTCTAGTATTTGCGTTAATTCTTACGCAAGTATTAGGCGGATTTTTTTATCCACAAGTTGCCAAAAGCGTTATTTTCACTTTTATTCGAAAGTCCACTTAGTCGGCTTCTAAAAAGCGGTTTTCCGCGCCTCAGCAGCTTATAATAGCCCGCTATTGCTTCACCACTTCGTCTTGAACTCCACTTTTCACAAGTTGTCTGAGGCCTAATTTTACGTCGAACTCACGATAGTTAGCATTTTGGCTTGACTTTCTCTCGAACCTTTTTAATCTCTGTTAGTTTAATTGGTACTTATTTACCCTAAAATTTAAGATTTAAATCTAATCAAAGGTAATATAGTGCTAAAAAAAGGTAATATGCTATCTACGTACATCAATGTAGCAAAGTACATTTCTTAGACTAAATGATACTGATTTATGCCAACAAGCCGTAAACCCGCTTTCGAAAAAGTTAGTGCTGCCTTTGGTACTTCCTTTAATGTAAAGTTTTACAATGATCCTTCTCCTCAAGAAAAGCCACCCTTTTGGCATTTCCACCCCGAGGTAGAATTGGTTTATGTAAAAGGTGGAAATGGAATGAGACATATTGGTCATCATCTTTCCTATTACCAAGAGGGCGATTTAGTAATGATTGGCTCCATGCTACCGCATGCCGGTTTTACTGATCGCTTGACGGGAAATGAATCGGAGACGGTAATTCAGTTTAAACCCGATTGTTTCGGTCCGGAATTCTTCCGGCTTGCAGAGATGCAGGATATTCGTCAGTTGCTGGAGCTCTCTAAGTCAGGCATCTCCTTTAAGGGTGAAACCAAAGCAAAAGTAGGGGCTTTAATGGAGGCGTTGGTTACTAAGGATAGGTTTAGCAAGGTTTTAGAGCTTCTAAAAGTTTTAAAGGATCTCGCGCAAAGCGAGGAGTATGAATTGCTTAATGCCGCGGGTTATGTTTTTGAAGTGGAGCACTCGGATAATGATCGCATTAATGTAATTTACGATTATGTGCAAAAGCATTTTCAGCAAAGTATTTCTCTCGAGGAGATTTCAGATATCGCTAATATGACGGTGCCTTCTTTTTGCCGCTATTTTAAAAAGATCTCGGGCAAAACCTTTACCCACTTTGTAAATGAAATTCGCATTATGCACGCTTGTAAGTTGTTGAGTGAGCAGCAGCAAAGTGTTTCAGAAGTTTCCTTTGAAAGCGGTTTTAACAATTTCTCCCACTTTAATAGGCAGTTTAAGGAAATCACCCGGAAAAGTCCTTCCGAATATCGCAAGCAGTTTTTCCAGATTATTAAAGATGAGGAGTAAAAAAAAAAACCGATCATTACGATCGGCCTTTCTTCAGTAAAATAACTTAGCGATAAGCTATTGTGGGGGTCCATTCCACTAATTCACTAAACTCTTGATTAACCATTTGGTTTTCAATTCCTACCGTGATAGAATAGGAATCTTCTTTTAAATTGGAAAGGTTAAATCGCCTTTCTAAAGTTCCTTCAGGCTTTACCATTTATGTGTAAATCAATCGCCCTTCACTATCGTGAATACTTAGTGACACTTTTTCGTTCCAGTTGCACAGCATGTTTAAATCGATAAATTGTGAGTGCTTGCGAAAAGTAGGTTGGAAAATGGTTTGTTCTTCTTCCGCAGATAGCTTTATAATCCCATCTACCTTAGTGAAAGATTGCACTTTTAACATTTTATCCGAACCAACAACAATGGTGTAGTTACCCGCAGGTAGAGCTTTTAAGTTATACTGTTTTTGCACCAAACCACTTTGCTTAAAAGACTCTTGGTGAATTGTAACGCCCTTTTCATCTTTAATGGTTACTTCAATTTCGGTGTTTTTCTCATTAGTCATTTGCAAGGCCAAAGCGTTTTGGCTGCTTGCCCTCAGGGAGATGTTTTTTAAGCCTTGTGGTGCGGCAATAATGTTTGTTGCGCAAAATATAAGAAGGGCTGCTAAAGCGTTGTTTTTCGTTTTTATCGGCAATTAATTAAACTTAATAGGTCATTTTTCTAAGGCAAAGATGTTGCTAGTCTTTACACTGCACTACCACCATTTTACCGACTTCCTATTGCATATTACCCTAAAAACCATCTCGGGTTAATAGAGTGGCATGGGGAGGTAATTAACTATCAATCAGCAAGAGGTTGCAGTAAGATCAGAGCTGTTTTCGAAAACATAATTTCAGTTAGAAAAGCCATGAAATTACTTTAGGAACTTTAATGATTCTTTTAATCGCTGACGTTACCAGTGTTGTAAAGCACTAGATTTTACTAGTTATTGATTTTTTAAGGAGAGGCCCTGGATGGAATTTAAAAAATCTTAAATTCGGAGCTTAGATAAATTTTTGAGTAGTATTTAATATTCTTAAATTTCTGAACACCTGTTAATTCTAATAGCCAAATATGAAAAAGCTTACGCTCGCCTCCACAAGTCTTGTACTTCTTCTGTTACTTACTTTTTCTTTTAAAGCAAGTGAACAAGCCTTTGTTATTTTAGTAGACCCTGGTCATGGCGGGAAGGATGCGGGTTATGTTTCGGATGAAAAAGGTCTTTGGGAAAAAGATATCACTCTAAATTTTACCCAAAGGTTG